>NZ_SMKG01000034.1 GCF_004348525.1 Micromonospora sp. 15K316
CCCCGGCCCCGCACCCCGCCGAGACGGGTGCCCGCCGACGAACAGAGGAAAAGGTCATGCCCCGTCGAAGATTCCGTACCGCCGCCCTGGGCTTGGCGGCCGTGCTGGCCGTACTCGCCCTCGTCAGCACCCTCGGTCCGAATCCCGCCTCCGCCCGTGGGCCGAAGGTCGCCGTCTGCGTCTCACCGAGCGTGCGCAGCGGCATCGAGGTCAACGCCACGGTACCGAAACAGGCCGCGGACCTCCTGATCCGTCGTACCGCCTCCTACCTCGGCGTCTGCGCCTCCTATGGTCAATCGGCGAAGATGGGGAAGGGAACCATCCGGGCGTTCTCTCAATCCCGCGATGGTGTCCCGCACACCATCGGCCTGGTGATGACCAAGGACACCCTCAAGGATCTGCCGAGCCACCCGCCGACGGCCGGCCTGTGGTGCTACGACCTCGACGGTGACGGCACGATCGACCAGCACATTGAGTGCACCGGCGGGTACGAGTATCCGCTGCAGCTCAGCAAGGCGTTCCGTACCCGCGTGGACACCCCCTTCCAGTACGTGCTGATGAACTGGAACCCGGCAGGTCACCTGCCCGAGCACATATACGACCGCCCCCATTTCGACGTCCACTTCTACATGAACTCCAACGAGGAGCGGCTTGCCATCCGCCCCGGCCCGTGCGGAATGCTCGTCAACTGCGAGGACTTCGAGGTCGGCGCCCGGCCTATACCCGCTCGGTACATGCCGGCCGACTACAGCGACTTCGGTGCCGTCGAGCCCGGCATGGGCAACCACCTCATCGACCTGACCGGGCCGGAGCTGAACGGGGAACCTTTCCGGCACACGTTCATCTACGGCTCGTACGGAGGACGGCTGACGTTCTACGAGCCCATGATCACCTATGACTGGTACCGGGACCTGGCCTCCGGCTCCGTCGCCGCAGGATGCTTCCCGATCAAGCAACCGGGGGCCTGGCAGAGCGCCGGCTGGTACCCGACCACGTACTGCGTGCGCCACCGGGACAACCGGTCGGAGATCGTCACCACCCTGGAGGGCTTCGTGCACCGCAAGGCGGGCTGAAACATGGGGTCGGCCGGTGGTGGTGCGCCAGCGGGGTTGCTCCACCACCGGTCGCGTAGGCGAGGCATCGGCTCGTCATCGTGATCCGTACGCCCGCCTTCGGTATGCTCACCGCGGGTATCGATCTCGATCTCGACGCGGGAGGCGAACGTGGGCAAGGTTGACAACACTGTCAACAAGACTGACGAGGTCGACGCGTTCATGGACAAGCTCGACCACCCCTTCAAGGCGGAGGTCGAGCTGCTCCGCGAGAGCATCAAGGCGGTCAGCCCCAAGATCACTGAACAGATCAAGTGGAAGGCGCCGTCGTTCTCCTACCGAGGCGAGTACCTGGCGACGTTCAACCTGTGGTCGAAGGAACGCGTCCACCTCGTGTTTCACAATCCGCTCGTCGTGGACATCGACAGTGAGCTACTCGAGGGCAACTACACCGACGGCCGCCGCATGGCCTACTTCGCCGACATGAAAGACGCAAAGGCCAAGAAGACCGAGCTCAAGCGCATCATCAAACAGCTCGTCAAATCGATCGACACGTGATGCTCGTCCTCATTCACACCTCCAAGGTGATGCGCTCGGCGCCAGCCGGTGGTCGCGCATTGACCGAGCCGGCGCTGCGCGGCCGGGCGGAGGATCTGGCGGCCTACCTCAAGACCCTCTCGGTTGAGCAGCTGGCGACCGTCATGGAAATCTCGCCCGCGTTGGCCGCCCGGACTCATGCGCTCCTCGCCGAGTGGGGTGTCGAGCCGGGCCGACAGTCACCAGCGATGGACAGCTTCGCCGGTGACATCTACAGCGGACTGCGCGCGTGTGACTTCTCTGAAGCCGACCGGGCGTACGCGGACGAGCGCCTACGGATCCTCTCCGGGCTGTACGGAATCGTACGTCCCCACGACGCGGTCCAGCCCTACCGACTGGAAATGGGCTACCGCCTGCCCGACCCGCCCTACACGAGCCTGTACGCGTTCTGGGGCACCCGCATCGCTGAGTCCCTCCCGCCCACGGAAGTCGTCGTCAACCTCGCCGCTGCGGAATACCACAAGACCATCACGGCGATCCTGCATCGGGACCGGTTCGTCACCCCGCGGTTCCTGACCGTGCATCCGAAGACGAACGAGCCGCGGTTCGTGGTGGTGCACGCCAAGATCGCGCGAGGCGCGTTCGCGCGTTGGCTGTTGACCGCCCGCGTCGAGGATCCCGCGGCCATCACCGACTTCGCCGAGATCGGGTACCGGTATGAGCCCGGGCTGAGTAGGCCACGCCAACCGGTGTTCGTGTGCAAAGAGTTCGAGGGCAAGGGGCTCAGCGTTCGCCTGCACGAACCAGCCTGACTCCGGCACTCACATCCAGCAATCTCAAAGTGACGTTCCGCGTTTGCCGCTGCCTACCGTGGACTCGAACGGTCCGTTCGGTGTCCCAATGGAGGACTCATGGCAATCGCTGCGAAGCCGGCCCCGCCAGGCCTGCTGTCGTCACTCAACAATCGGTTCCACCGCGCCGCCCTCACCGTCTACATGGTCGTGGTACTCGCCCACTGGGCGGAACACCTCGTCCAGGCGTACCAGATCTGGGTGCTCGGCTGGCCGCGGCCACAGGCCCGGGGCGTGCTGGGCATGCCCTTTCCCTGGCTCGTAGCCTCCGAATGGATGCACTACGGCTACGCCGTCGTCATGCTGATCGGCCTGTTCCTCCTCCGCCGCGGCTTCACCGGCCGCGCCAACGCCTGGTGGAGCGTGGCACTAGCCCTTCAGTTCTGGCACCACATCGAACACGCGCTTCTACTCATCCAGGCGCACAGCACGCTCCGGTTCCCCGGCACCACGGATCCGACCAGCCTGCTGCAGCTCGTCGTCCCCCGCGTGGAACTGCACTTGTTCTACAACTCGATCGTGTTCATCCCCATGCTCATCGCCGTGTACCTGCACATGCGTCCCAACACCGCTGAACGGACCGCGATGGCCTGCAGCTGCGCGCACCGCACCGGGCGGATGAGTATCGGCCGGGCGACACTGGCCACCGGCGACTGACCGGACGCGCGCAATGTCGACCACGACCCGGATCTACGCCGGATCCGCCCTCGCCGTGGCGGCACTCGTCGCCCTGTTCGCTCTCGTCGCCCGCGTCAGCTCCGCGCCGGCGGCCGACTCTCCGGTCGAGATCGTCTCGATCGTGCCAGCCGACGGCGCGGTCCTGGCCGACCCGCCGGACGCGGTGCAGATACACGTCCCGGGCCGACCAGACGCCCGCCAGTCCCACATCGCCGTGTACGACGGTGACAACGTTCGGCTCAACACCGGGCAGCTGAGCACCGAAGGCGACGACGGCCTGCGCCAGACGATCGGCCTCGACCGGCCCGCGACACTCACCGTCGCCTACCACATCGTCACCACGGACGGACGCGACGTCTCCGGCATCGCCCGTTTCACCGTCGGCGCCGCAGGCGTGACCAACTCGCCCGCGATGCCACCGGTCAACGCGCATGCGCACGGCGTCGACCCCTTCGGCGCCGCTCTGCTGGCGGTCGACGGCCTCGCGCTCCTCGTCGTTGTCGCCCTGCTCGTCCGCCGCCGCGGCGACGCCAGCCGCTCCTGAGCGGGGCGCTCCGGGTGCCGCACGCACGAAGGTGCACCGGCCGGCACCCCCGACAACGCTGGCAGTAACCCCACGGACGGCATCCACCCGGGTCAAGAGGAGGAGAACAGGCTCCGGCCGGCAGCCGAACGTCGGGCTGCCGGATCGCCGTCGTCCGGACACACCGGTTGAGTTCCACCCATCAGGAAGGTACGTGTCGATGAGTCAACTCGGAGCCCGGGCTGTCGTGCTGGGCGGCAGCATGGGCGGCATTCTCGCCGCCCGAGTGCTGGCCGAATCGTACGCGGAGGTCGTCGTCGTCGAGCGGGACAAGGTGCTGGGTGTCAGCACGCCGCGTCGAGGCGCACCGCACACCGTCCACGCCCATGGGTTGCACGCCCGCGGACACCTCATCTTCGAGGAGCTGTTTCCCGGCATCACCGACGAGCTGCGCGCCGCCGGGGTGCCCACCGGCGACCTGGGCGAAATGCGGTGGTTCTTCAACGCCCGGAAGATCCAGCCCGCCCGCACCGGCCTGCTCTCAGTGACCGCGCCCCGTCCCGTACTGGAGAACCACGTCCGCAGCCGAGTGGCCACCATACCGAACGTCACCTTCATGCAGGAGTACGACGTGCTCGGCCTGGTCGCCACAGACGACCGCGAACAGATCGTCGGGGTGCGGGTGCAGTCAAGGACCCCGAACGCGGACGCTGAGGTGTTAGACGCCGACCTCGTCGTCGACGCGACCGGTCGAGGATCCCGCACTCCGGCGTGGCTGGACGAGCTCGGGTATCAACGGCCGGAAGAGGAACGGGTCAAGGTTGGCCTCGCCTACACCACCCGGCACTATCGAAGCCGCCCGGAGATGTTCGACGGCGTGCAGTCGATCAATCCGGTCGCCTCGCCGGCGCACCCGCGCGGCGCGTTCCTCGGCCAGGTCGGGACCGACCTCTGCATTCTCTCGCTGACCGGGCTGCTCGGCGACTACCCGCCGACGGACCCGCAGGCGTTCCTCGAATTCGCCCGCTCCCTTCCCGTGCCGGACGTGTACGAGGCGGTGCGCGACGCCGAACCGCTCGACGACCCGGTCTCCTTCCGCTTCCCCGCCAGCGTTCGCCGGCGCTACGAGCGACTCCTGCGGTTTCCCGACCGATACCTGATCATCGGCGACGCCTTCTGCAGCTTCAACCCGGTCTATGGGCAGGGGATGAGCGTGGCCGCGATCCAGGCGATGACGTTGCGTTCGCACCTGCGCACGGGCCGGCCGCCGTCCTCGTCGCCGTTTTTCGCCGACCTGTCCCACGTTATCGACACCCCGTGGGACATCTCGGCCGGGGGAGACCTCGACTTTCCCGCCGTCGAGGGGCGACGCACCCTCAAGGTACGCGTCGGCAACGCGTACATGGCACGCCTGCAATACGCCGCGACCGAGGATCCTGAGGTGACAACCGGGTTCATGCGGGTGGCAGGTCTGGTGGACCCGCCGGAGGCTCTCATGCGGCCCGCGATGATGCGCCGCGTGTTCCGCCACGCGATCCGGCGACCTGCGCCAGGACCGTCCTGGCACGACGTGCCGACCCTGGGTGCCGCCACATCGCGGACTGGCTGACCACCTCGGCCCGTCGCCTCGATGGCGCCTGTCGGCGTGCCCCGCGAGCGCCGGCCAACACCCTCGCGCGGATCACCAACGCCGTGGGAGCGGTCGCCAGCGGACGGCTGTGGACGGGTCCAGCAGTTCCCGACTGGGAGGGCCGCCGGTCGGGGAGCCGTGTCTTGTCGCCTGGATGTCGGCGCGCCGCTCCAACCCGTAGCCGGCGAGCGCGAGCGCGATCAGGGCGTCCTGGGTGAGCAGCGAGGCCGGCAGCCCGAGCAGCCGGATCGGCGGTCCCCCCTCCTCGTAGGCTGATGTCCCGGGTACGACGAGGGTCAGATTGAAGGGGCCGTAGCGCAGCAGTGGCAGCAGCGCCGCCACGGCGGTCGCCATCCGCCGGTCGTGGCGTATGCCGCGGATGATCAGCCACAGCATCACGAGGCCGGAGCAGCTGACGCCGACCACCTCCGAGGTGCCGTGCCAGCGGGCGTGCGGCCCGTACCCGGGCCCGAAGGTGTGACGGCGGTTCCAGTCGGCGAGCCAGGGCACCACCGTCATGGCTGCGGCGCTGGCGAGGAGGAGGTTCCGGCCCCACCTCGACCGCATGGTGTTCCTCCTCATGCCCGCTCCTCGAACGACCCCGTTCCGGCACCTGTTCCGATCCCGCGCCCGTCTGCCCGGTGTCGCCCGATGCAAACCACCACCACTTCGAGCGCCGACGGGGTTCAGCGGGGGCGGGTAACCTCGCTGCGGTGAGCTCTACAGCGAGGACCACCGCTGCTCGCGGTGCCGGAGTGACCCCGTGAGCTGCAGCGTGCTGGGCCGGCACCCGGACGTCGGAGACTGCGAGGCCGTCCCTCGACCGCAGCCCTCGACGCGGCCGGCGGTGGTCTCCCCACGGCAGCGGTGGGCCGTGGAGACCATGGCCGTCGCCCCCGACGATCAGGTGCTGGAGATCGGCTGCGGCCGGGGCACCGCCGTCTCCCTGGTCGCCGGACGGCTCACGTCCGGGCGGATCGTCGCCGTCGACCGCTCGGCGGCGATGGCCCGGCTCGCGGCGGAACGCAACGAGGCCCACGTCAACGCCGGACGGGCCGAGATCCGGTGTGCGGAGTTCGAGCCGGCCGACTACCCGCCCGCCCACTTCACCAAGATCTTCGCGGTGAACGTGAGCCTGTTCTGGCTGGGTGCCACCACGTCGCAGATCGACCGGATGCGCGGCCTGCTGGCCCCGGGCGGCCGGCTCTACGTGTTCGGCGAGCGTCCGACGTCCGTGCACGCCACGGCGAACGCCACCGCCACCGAACGCCTGCTGGCGAGGCACGGCTTCACCACGATCACCACGACCGCGACGCGCGGTCAGGGACGGGTGCTCACCTGCGTCACCGGCACGCCGGTCCGGTGAGGGTGCCCGCCGGCGCACGGGTGCCGGTCGGTGAGCGGGCAGCGCGCGCGGGGTGGCCGGCTCGCGGTCAGGCGCCGGTGCGGGGAGCGGGCACGTGCGGCGCGGCGCGGCGCAGGTGCTCCAGCACCACGGGGTCGATGCGCCCCGGGACCAGCCGCTCCTCCAGGTTCTCCATCCCCGCCCAGGAGGCCAACGCCTCGTCCGGGCCGGCCGGGCCGGCCGGGTGACCGAGCGCGGCGAGCAACGCGCCGACCTCGGCGGCCACCGCGCCGCTGAGATCGAGCAGGGTCGCCGGGTCGGGCCGGGTGAAGAGCAGCGTGTGCACGGCGAGCAGCCGGTCCAGCTCGGCCACCGGATCGGGATGGTCGTCGACGCGCAGGTCAACCACGACGTCACTGTTGCCGCCGTAGCCGCCGCCGGCCTGCACCACCAGCAGCCCGGCGCTCTGCCGGCCGCGCCGGTCACCGCCGGCCCCGTCGCCCGCCCGCAGCGCGGTGAGCAGCCGCTGCGGGAACCCCAGTGCCGAACCGCCCAGCCAGGCGTCCCGCATCGCGTCGATCACCTGCGGGCCGGCGAGGATGTTGCCCTGCGCGGCCCACCCGTCCCCGGCCTGACCGCCGGCCCAGTCGTGGCACTTCGCCCCGGTGAACGTGGCGCCCGGGCCGGTGGCGGCCACCACACCGAGCTGGCGGTGGTCGCGCTCGGCGTCTGCGGCGACCAGGCCGGCCACCACGTCGGCGGCGGCCACGCCGGTGCGGAGCATGGTCAACCCCTGCGGGCGGTAGGCGAGGTTGGCGCTGGCCTGGGTGGCCAGCGCGCCGGCGTTGGCCTCGGCGGCCGGGACGAGCGCGCCGGCGGCGAGGAACTTGCTGGCCACGGCGACGCCGTGCAGCTTGCCGTCATCGGAACGGGCGACGATCGAGAAGGTCACTCGCAGAGACTAACGCGCCTCGCCGGCCGATCAACGTGCGTGGATGGTCAAAAGGGCGGGGCAGCCGGCTCCGGTGGGCGGCCCCGCGCGGCGGGCGTCCGCCACCGCGACCGCCGCCAGCACCCCGGCCGCCGTGGCGCTAGCGGCCAGCGCCGGGGCGTGCACCAGCAGCGGTGCCGACGCGAGCAGCGCCAGCACGCCGATCCACCGCGACGGCGACACCCGCCCGAAGACCTCGTACTCGAATCGGGCCCGTCCGGCCAGGAAGAGCGCCGGTCCGCCGACCACCACCGCCACCCACGCCGGGGGAGGAGCCTCCGTCGGGTGGTCGACGACCAACTCGTAGCCGATCGCCACGGCGGCGAGGCCGATCACCATCACCAGGTGGGTCCGCCGCGGACCGGCCGATGCTCGCCGGATGCCGGGACTTGGTCACCGCCTCGGCGAGGATCTGCCCGGCCCGCTGGATGTAGATGCGCCACAGCACGATCGTGGTCGCCAGCGCCAGCGCGAAGGCGCCGGCGTGCGTGACCCCGTATGGTCCCTGCTGTACGCGAACCCGGCCACCAGGATCGTCTCGCCGAGCGCGACGAGGAAGAACTGCTGGTGGCGGTCGGCCAGGTGCTCCCCGGCGATGTCCCAGCGGGAGATCGTGGACCGGCCGAGCCCGGGCACCGGCCAGCCGAAGCGGGCGGCGAGGTACTCGATCAGCAGCGCGGCCGTCCAGAGCGACACCCGCCCGTTGACGGGCAGCAGCGCGCCGACGATCCAGAGCACACCGGTGGCCGCGAAGGTGAGCGTCATCCGCAGCTTGAGCCGCCGGTACTTGTGCGGGCCGAGCGCGATGAGCAGGGTCAGCGGCCGGGAGAGCTGCGCGACCACGTACGCGGCGGCGAACATCAGGCCGGTCATGGTGAAGGCCTCCGGGATGGCGACCTCCATCACCATGCTCGCCACCAGCGCCGTGATCACGATCCCCTGCAACCATGCGTGCTGCGGGTCGTACCGGCTGGTGGTCCACGCGGTGCCCTGCCAGACCGACCAGAGCGCGAGGAGCAGCAGCAGGGTCTTCCCACCGCCGGTGACCGCGCTCCACCCGTGCGCGCCCCCGCCGGGCTCGGTGAGGTCCTCGAACGCGCGGGCCGAGATCCGGGTGAGCGCGAAGACGTAGACGAGGTCGAAGAAGAGCTCCAGGAACGTCGCCCGGCCCGGGTCCCGGACCGTCGGCATCAGGCGGCTCTTGCCCCTGGTGGCCACGTCAGCGTCCGTCCTCGATCCACTCCACCTGGCAGTCGTAACACCTCCGGCGGCCCGGCCCGTCGGCAACAAGGAAACCGCCCCGCCGGCCGTGCTCGCCCGGCCCGCTCAGGTCAGGGTGTCCAGCGGCAGGGAGAGCGTGACGGCCTCGGAGAGGAGGTAGAGGCTCTGGTCGACCAGGTGCAGGCGCATGGCGACCGGTTGCGGCTCGATCGTCGGCAGCCGCGCGCCGTCCGGGGCGCGGAACCGCCAGAGCCCGCCCTCCTTGGTCTGGGCGTCGCTGCGGGGGACGAGGATCGTGTTCCGGGCGATGACCGGGGTGGCGGAGCCGAACTGCCGGGGGTGGCGGACCTGCCACCGTAGCGCTCCGGTGGCCCGGTCCAGCACGAACAACCCGGTCGAGCCGGACACGCAGACGACACCGTCGCCGACGGTGAAGGTGGTGGCGTTCATGCCGAGCAGGTCGGCGGTTTCACCCTGAGTGCGGTACGTCCAGCGTGGGCGGCCGGAGGAGAGCTCGAACGCCCTGATCTCGGTGGGCGCGTCGAAGGGCTGCTGGTGGCTGACGTAGAGGGTGTCCTGGTCGGCGTGGTGCTGGTCGAGCCGGGAGGTGACGAAGGACCAGCGCTGCTCGCCGGTGCCGAGGTCGAACGCCACGACCTCCGTACGGAACGGGTCGCCCGTTCCGGTCGGGCGCGTCCGCGACCGGTGCCGGCACGCGACGGCGAGGCCCTGCCCGGTGATGATCAGCCAGGCGAGCCGCATGGCGGAGCGCGGCCCGTCGACGGCCTCACCGGGGGCGCGTGGCCGCCACCGGGCGGCGCCGACGTCCACGTGCCACCGTTCGACGCCGGTCTCCGGATCACGGCAGGACAGGACGCCTGTCAGGTCGCGGTCCACGGCCTCGACGAGGATGCGGTCGTCGTCCGCGACCGGCCAAAAGAGGCCCATCGAGCTGCCGGGTACGTCGACCGCCCACCGGATCCTTCCGGTGGCCGCGTCGACGAGGTAGAGAGTCTCCTCCACCTCGGCGGCCACGATGCCGCCCCGGGCGAGACCGGTGGAGAGGGCGATGTTGCGCAGCACGGTCTGCCGCCACACCTCCCGCCCCTGCGGGTCCACGGCGACCAACAGACCCTTCTGGATCTTGTCGTCGTACCCGCCCGCGATCAGCAGCCCGGCGGCCTGGAGCAGCGAGCCGTTGGAGGTGACGCCGGTCGCGACGCGCCAGCCGACCGCCCCGGTTTCGCGGTTGAGGGAGGTCAGCGCGCCGGACCCGTCGAGCAGGAACAGGTTCGTGGCATCGTGCCGGGGTTCGATGCCGTCCGTGCCGACGGCGGCCTGCCACCGGCCGCTCGACGGGGATTCGACGGGGGCCGGATCGGTGAACGGGCGGCCGGGCGTCGCGCCGGGCGTGGCGGTACGCGATCGCCAGGCCCACGCCGCGACTCCCGCCCCGCCGCCGGCGACTGCGGCCAGCAGCAGCGTCCGCCGCCTCATCGCGCGGCGAGCGTGCGGTAGGCGCCGAGCAGTGCCGTGAACCCCGGATGCGTCACCGCGTCGGGGCCGGCCGCCTCGGCGAGCCGGCGCAGTCGCTGCTCCGCGTCGGCGGCGCAGGTACGGATCCTGTCCTGCTCACCCCGCTCTCGCGGCTGTGGCCAGATGTATCCGGTGTAGGGCTCTTCGTCGGTGGTGGCGAACTCGGTCGCCACCCCGTGGGCCCACAGTGCCTCCCGGCCGCCCTTGGAGACCCCGTAGACCGAGAAACGCCAGACGGTCAGAACGTTGGCGCTCAGCTCGGGGCCCATCGTCACCGAGAGGGCGTCGACATCGCGCGGTGCGACCGCGAAGTTCTGCGGATTGGTCCGGCTCCACGAGCCGGCCAGATCCGTCGGGAAGCGGAACGAGTAGTTGACGCTGGCACGGACGATGCCACCGCTGGGCCGGCCACAGACCGGAGCCTGCAGGGCCTCGTGCACGACCAGCTTCACGCCGGTGAGCACCGCGGTCTCCTCCGTCGGGTTGCGCAACGTGACCAGCAGGTGCAGGGCCGGTCGGCTCGCGGCGTCGGCGGCCGCCGACACCTCCGGGTACGGCGAGACACTCGGTCGACCGTCGGGAGGAACCTCTTCCAACACCGTGACGGCGGTGGATTCCCCGGCGAACTCCGCCTCGACCAGTTCGAGGCGCTCGTCCGGAGGCGGTGCCGCCTCCGGGGAGTCCGCGGTGGTCAGCTGCAGCACGCTGAAGACGATGGTGGCGACGAGGCCGACGACGGCGGTCACACCGGCGACGGCCTCCCAGGAGACCTTCCGGCGTTCGGCCGGGCGACGCGGTCGAGGGGGCGGCACGAGAGCACCTCGGCTTCCGGCAGCGGCTGTACGGACACCCTACGGAAGGTGAACCTGCCGCCGGCCGCTCTGTCGCGAGCACGACATGCGCCGATGGATCGCCGCGGCCGGCCGGTGCTTGATCCCGCCGAACGCGGATCTTGCTCCGCTACCCGGTTACCGGGCAGTATCGACCGATGACGACGCGATGGGGCATGACGGTGCCGTTGACCGCAGTTCCGCTCGCCGACCACGCCGCGGTCTACGCCGCCCTCGACCGGGCCGGCTTCACCGACGTCTGGTCCTCCGAGGTGGCGGGGACCGACGCGTTCACCCCGCTGACGCTCGCCGCCGTCTGGCAGCCGAGCCTGCGGCTGGGTACGGCCGTGGTGCCGGCCTCCACCCGAGGGCCCGGGCTGCTCGCGATGAGCGCCGCCGCACTCGCCGAGATCGCGCCCGGCCGTTTCACCCTCGGCATCGGCTCCTCGTCACCGGTTGTCGTCGAGGACTGGAACGCGGTGCCGTTCACCGAGCCCTACCGGCGTACCCGGGACGTGCTGCGCTTCCTGCGCGCCGCGCTCGCCGGCGAGACGGTGGACGGCGCCTTCGACACCTTCACCGTGCGCCGGTTCACCCTGGAGCGTCCACCCGCCGAACCACCGCGGCTGGTGCTCGCCGCGCTGCGCCCCGGCATGCTCCGGCTGGCCGGGGCGGAGGCCGACGGGGTCATCCTCAACTGGCTGGCCGCCGCCGACGTGCCCCGCGCGCTGGCCGAGTTGGGCGCACCGGGGCCCGGGTTCGAGGTCACCGCCCGGATCTTCGTCTGCCCGACGGAGGACGCCGAGCACGCCCGGAAGCTGGGCCGCCGGCTGATCACCAGCTACCTCACCGTCCCCGCGTACGCCGCGTTCCACCGCTGGCTGGGCCGGGAGGACGTACTCGGGCCGATGTGGAAGGCGTGGGCGGAGGGCGACCGGCGCGCGGCCCTCGCCGCCGTGCCGGACGACCTGGTCGATTCGCTCGTGCTGCACGGCTCGCCCGAGCAGCTCCGGCCGCAGGTGCGGCGGTACGTCGACGCCGGCGTCGAGGTCCCCGTACTCGCGGTGCTGCCGACCCCCGAGCTGGCCTCCGGCGGACCGGCGGTGCTGGCCGACCTCATCGCCCGGCTCGGGCCGGCGGCGGTCGTGCCCTCGGCCTCCGCACCGGCGGCGGTGCCGGCCTCGATGTCCGGCTCGGGCTCGCCGGCCGGCGTGGGAGAGGAGAGTTAGGTGAATCTGACCGACCGGGTCGTGCTGATCACGGGTGGGGCGGGCGGCATCGGCGCGGCGCTGGCCCGCCGGTTCGCCGCCGAGGGGGCCGCCGCCGTCGTGGTGGCCGATGTGGACGCCGGGGCGGCCCGCGCGGTCGCCGACGGCATCGGCCCGCTCGCGTACCCGGCGGCGGTCGACGTCACCGACGAGGAGCAGGTCCGGGCGCTGGTCGCCGACGCCGAGCAGCGGTACGGCCGCATCGACCTCTTCTGCGCGAACGCGGGCGTGACCACCGGTGGCGGGGTCGAGGTCGACGACGCGGGGTGGGACCGGGCCTGGCGGGTGAACGTGCTCGCGCACGTCTACTCGGCCCGGGCGGTGCTGCCGGGGATGCTCGCCCGTGGCGGCGGTCACCTGCTGCACACCTGCTCGGCGGCGGGGGTGCTGACCGCGGTGGGCGACGCGCCGTACACGGCGACGAAGCACGCGGCGCTCGGCTTCGCCGAGTGGCTCTCGATCACCTACCGGGACCGGGGGATCCGGGTCAGCGCGCTCTGCCCGCAGGGGGTGGACACGCCGATGCTCGCCGACGGGTTGGCCGCCGGTCACCTCGGCGCGCGGGTCGTCGCCGCCTCCGGCGCGGTGCTCACCCCCGACCAGGTCGCCGACGCCGCCGTGGCCGGGCTGGCCGAGGAGCGTTTCCTGATCCTCCCGCATCCGGAGGTCGCCGGGTACGCCCGTCGCCGCGCCGAGGACCCGGACGGCTGGCAGGCCGGGCTGCGCAAGCTCGTCCGCCGCCTCACCACCTGAGCCGTACGCGGTGGTCGCGGCCCGGACGGCGGAGACCGACGGTCACCCGCACACCCTCGACCGATACCCCCGGGCTCGTGGCACCGGAGCCGCAGCCCTTGACCTGCTCCTTCGGCGGCGGCGGCCACCGTTGGTGGGTCTTCGCCGCGGGTGCGTTCAGTGGGGATACGCGCGGGGGATGCGGGCGTGGCGCAGTTCGTCGCGGAACGCTTGGATGCGGGTGATGACCTGTCGCCTGCCGATGGTGTTCTCGATCCGGTCGAGGTAGAGGCACCGCGCGGCGAGTTTGTCGAGGTCGACTGTGAAGTAGATGGCCATCAGCGGGTTGACGAACAGGTCACCGCCGGTGGTGCGCCTGGTGAACCGGACGTCTCCGAAGGCGCCGCTGGTGGCGGCGGCGATCTGCCCTTGGACGATGCTCGGCCGGTCCGGGGTGGCGGCCTGCGCGTCGGCGACCGCATCGCGGTACATTGCCGCCTCCCGGCTGGATCCGGGGATGGAGAGGGCGCCGAGGTAGCCGCCGTCGCGGTCGAGCGCGGCGAGGTTCTCCAGCACCTCGACGTGGTTGACGCCGTCGTAGGCGTCGATGCCGAAGCCGAGACTGGTCACCAGCTTGATCGGCACGTCCAGCGCGGCCGCGGCGGCCAGGCTGGTGATGTCCTCCACCGGGGTGCCGAGGTCGCTCTCGTCGCCGCGCAGCAGGATGTCGGTGCCGCCGTCGACCAGCACCACCGCGTCGATGTCGTGTTCTTCGATCAGGTGCCGGTACGCCTCCCGGAGCGTCTGGACGCCGAGCGGCGGGACGGCGTACACGGTCGGGGGTAGCTCCTGAGCCGCCAGCCACCGGGCGAGCGTCCCTTCGGGGAAGTACCAGTCCGGGCTGGTGGTCTCCGGCCGCACCGCCGCGACGTGTTCCGCCACCCAGTGCTTTCGGTCGATCATCTCGAGCTGGGAGAAGGAGAGGCTGGCCAGGTGTACCTGTGCGCCGCCGCGCCACAGGGCGAACGCCAGGGGCAGGCCGGCGTACACGTCGAAACCCCCGCCCGCTCCGGCGATGAGGATGTTCCGGGCCGGGGCCAGCGCGGCGAAGAGCGGCGGAACGGCCAACGAGAACGCGCCGGGCGCGGCCGGCAGGACGGCGGGGTTCGTCACCGCTCAATGATCAGCTACGTCCGCGTGCCGAGATCTCGTGGCCCACCGCTGTCGGGGGCGGTCACCGGAGGCGGCGCCGCGACGCGAACGCCGGGTCGTCCGGCCGGGGCGGGGCCGCGGTCAGCGTGCCGCAGGTGGGGTGGGCGGCGGCAGGAACCGTCCGCGCGCCGCGGCCACGACCGACCGTACGGCGATGCCGCCGATCAGCACCGTGATGGCCGCCAGCAACAGGTACACGTAGACACGAGGTGCCGGTTTCCCGCCGACCGGTCATGGGCGGATGGCCGATTCCGGCCGGCTGTCGCCGGCCGGATGGCACCGTGGGTGTCCATGGACAGGAAACACGTTGCCGGCTGGATCGCCGCCTACGAGCGGGTGTGGCGCACGCCGGGCACGAATACGCTGGTCACGCTCTTCACCGAGGACGCGAGCTACCAGCAGGGACCGTACTGGACGCCCGTGGTCGGGCTGCCGGCCATCGGTCGGATGTGGGAGAAGCAGCGCAAGGGCCCCGACGAGGTGTTCCGGATGACCAGCGAGATCGTCGCGGTCGACGGCGACACCGCGGTGGCGCGCCTGGAGGTTCACTACGGCGACCCGGTCGACCAGGAGTACCGCGACCTGTGGATCATGCGGTTCGCCGGGGACGGCCGGTGCCGCTCGTTCGAGGAGTGGCCGTTCTGGCCGGGGCAGCAGCCGGCGAACCCGCCGGACTGACGCCGACCCGGGAAACTGTCGGGTCGGTGGCGCGCTGACAGTTGCGGGAGCGGCGGGCGAAGGACGTCACAAGTCCGGCGGTGACCGGTGGCAGGCCGGCGGCGACGGGCCACGTCGAGCACGGGGTGGGCGGCACCGAGGACGAGCCGGTCAACCTGTGGCGGATCGTCGTGCTGACCGAGTCGGCCGACCCGCGCTACGCGGCCGAGTTCGCCGAGGCCACCGCGGCCGGCGGGCTGCCCGGCTTCCTCGAGATCTACCTGGCCCGCGACCTCGGCGTCACGCTGCGCCGGCGCTGACGCGCCACCCTCCGCACCGGCGCTGACGCGCCACCTCGGGCGTTGGCGCGGCCTGCCGCGCCGGCGATCAGAGGTGCTTCTCGAAGCAGAGCTGGTTGTACGGCGAGCTGCTGTAGGCGTCGATCTCGCGGTATCCGCTGCTGCGGTAGAGCGCGATGGCCTCGTGGAGGGAGCCGTGGGTGCCCAACCGGACCGTGCGCATGCCATGGGCGGCGGCGTCGGTCTCCAGGTGTTCCAGGAGGCGCCGGCCGAGGCCGAGGCCACGGGCCGCGGTGTCGGTCCACAGGTGACGGATCTCCGCGACGCCGGGGGTGAGGCGGACCCACGCGCCGCATCCGGCGGGCCGGTCGCGCTCGCAGGCGAGCAGGAGGGTTCCGTCCAGCTCCTCCGGTCGGGTCAGCGTCGCCTCGTCGTAGCCTTCCGGGAAGCGTCCGGCCAGCTCGGTCGCGTACCGGAGCAGGCAGTGCCGGGCTCGTGGGTCATCGGCGGTGACCGGGGTGACCGTGACCGTCGCCAGGCGGAGCAGCCGCCGGACCTGTTGCTGGGCGGCCAGCAGCTCGTCCTGCTGGGCGGGACTGAGCTCGCCCAGCAGGGCGGCGACCCCGGCCCGGGACCGACTGTCGAGGACGCCGCGTTCCCGCCGGCCGGCGTCGGTGAGCTCGGCGATCCTGGCCCGTCCGTCGGCGGGGTGCGGGACGACGCGGACCAGGCCCTGCTCCTCCAAGGTCCGGAGCAGCCGGCTCAGGTACCCGGAGTCCAGACCGAGGCGGTCGCGCAGCTCACGAACGGCGCTGCGGTCACCGATCTCCCAGAGCAGCCGGGACGGCCCGAGCGGGCGGTCGAGGTCGAGGTACTGATCGGTGAGCAGGCCGAGACGCTCGGTGTAGAAGCGGTTGAAGTCGCGTACCCGTTCGACGCGGTCAGTCTCCACCCCGCCGAGATTAGCTGACCTGGGTCAGACATGCTGCCGGCGAATCGATCCCGGTGCAGCGGAGGCGCCGGCTGAGGGGACGTGTGTGCGGCGACGCCTCCGCGTCCGGGTCGGAACGCGCCCCGCGCCCGCGTCAGGCGGGACGGGTCGGGTCGTCGCCCGACGGTGCCGGGGCGGGCGGTGCCGGAGACCGGCTGGTGCCGGTGGGCCCGGTCGCGGTTTCGCACGCCCGGTTCAGGATCGCCTCCGCCTCCCGACGGGCGGCGGTCACGATCCTCTCGGCTTCGCGCCGGGCCTCGGCCCGGTGGTCGTCGCCCTGCTTCTGGGCGAGTTCGAGGATCTGCTCGACCCGGGTGGCGAGACCGCTGAGGGTGGGGCGCTCGCGGTCGCGCCGGCGTCGTTCCGCGTCGTCCGCCGTTGCCGCGGGCGTCCCGTCGCCGGCCTCCTCACCGCGGCCGACCAGGCCGTCCCTCACCAGGTCGGACTCCGACGTGCCGACCAGGGAGAGCGTGACGCCGAGCGCGGCGACCGCGATGCCGGACCAGACGGCGGCCGGTCCGAGGGATGGGCCGACCGCGGCGCCGACGCCGAGTCCGAAGAGGAGCGCGGCGGTCTTGGCCGGCTTACGCATGGATTCTCCTCGGGTCGGTGCGGGAAGGCTTCGCGTTCCAGGATGGCGAGCGAGTCAACCCCGCCGCTCGATCACCGTCCCGCTGCCCGCCACCGACGCGGCGGTCGCCGGTCCGGGACCCGGGTCCGGACCGGCGACCGCCGGGGTCCGATCGATGGTTACGGCACGGTGACGTCCGGTGCGTTGCCCCGGTCGAGCGTGAGCGGGCCGGCCGTGTTCGCCGCCGCCTCGCCGCGCTTCTCGTCGGCGTAGACCATCAGGGTCGACCCGACGATGGCGAGCACGATGCCGATCGTGGCGTAGACCGACGGCACCTTCTGGTAGACGACCAGCGAGAGGATCACGGTCAGCACGGGCGCGAGGGCGTTGGTCGTGGGGGCCACGATCGAGGCCTTGCCCCGGCTGAACGCCATCACCAGGAAGAGCGCGCCGACGGCGTTGAGCAGCTGGGTGACCGCGGCGAGGGTCGGCGCCTGCCAGGGCGCGTCCAGCGCCAGGCCGCCGGCCATCCAGATGGCGACCGGCACCAGCAGCAGGCCGCTGATCGTCATCCAGGTGAAGGTGGTGGCGTCGTTGACGCCGACGGTGGCCGCCTTGCGCATGAAGTAGGCCTGCACACCCCAGGCGACGCAGATCAGGATGGCGAGGACCAGCCACAGGCCACCGGTGGCGGAGCCGTCGCCGTCGCTGACGCTGAAGAGCACGACCGCGATCAGCGCGGCGATCACGCCGACCGCGGCGAGCCGCGGGATGCGTTCCCGCAGCAGCGCCGTGGCCATCAGTACGGTGATCGCCGGAGAGAGCGCGATCAGCGGGAAGATCAGGTAGGCCGGGCCGATGGTGAGCGCCTTGAAAAGCAGCAACTGGCCGCCGGCGCCGGTCAGGCCGACCAGCAGGCCGTAGACGGCGGCGATCGGGCGGCGGTCCAGCCGGTTGCCGCGCAGCGCGGCGACCGCGGGGATGATCATCGTGAGGGCCCAGACGACGTAGACCATGCCGTCCGGATAGCCGTAGTCGCTGGTCGGGACGGCGGAGAAGGCTCCCCAGACGCCCCAGAAGAGCACGAGTAGCCCGGCGTACGGGATCCAGCTGCTGCTGATGCGGGAGAGTGTCGTTGGCATCTGCGTCTCCTCAGGCGGGAGTGGCGGTGGGGGTGGTCCGGAGATGCTCGAGCGCGTCGGTGTTCAGCGGGCTACCGGCCTGTTTCGCGGCGTAGAGGGCCGCGCCGACGACCGGTGAGTAGACGGGCTGACGAAGGTCGTACCCGCCGTGCAGCGTGTGCAGGTGCTGTCGGAACGCCTCGCGTACCTGTGGTGCGTTGAAGGTGCCGCCGGAGTAGGAGACCAGCACCTGCTCGTCGGCGGGGTAGCCGAGCCGGGTCCGGGTGGTCTCGACCAGGAGGGCGAGTTCCCGGCCGGCCTCGGCGAGGATCGCGGTGGCCGCCTCGTCGCCCTGGTCGGCGGCGCGGGTGACCAGGGGGCTCAGCGCCGCGATCTCGCCGCGGTCGCCGTGCCACCGGTTCAGCACGATGTCGATCAGATCCAGGTCCGCGGCGAGTCCCAGGTGGTCGCGGAGCACGTCCAGCAGCGGGCCGGTGGGCTGCCGGCCGTCGCTCATCCGCGAGAACGCCTGCAGGCCGCGGATCGCGATCCAGTACGCCGACCCCTCGTCGCCGAAGAGCTCGCTCCACCCGCCGACGCGCAGGCCGTGACCGGCGCGTTCGCCGTAGGTCATCGAACCGGTGCCGCTGATCACGTTGATGCCGTCCGCGGCGCCGAGCGAGCCCGACCAGCCACAGAGCATGTCGTTGTCGACCCGGTACCGGTCGTGGCCGAGGACCTCCCGCGGTGCCGCGTCGAGGGCGGCGATGTCACCGCTGACCTCGCCGTAGGTCGGTATCCCGAAGAAGGCGAAGTCGATGTCGGCCGGGGTGATGGCGGCCCTCGCGCAGACGGCGGCGAGGCCCTCCTTGAGGACCCGGGTCACCAGGTCGATGCCTTCGCTGAAGTAGTAGCTGCTCGCGGTCGTGGCCTGGGCCACGACCGCGCCGTCCGTTCGCAGTAGGCAGAAGGCGGTCTTGGTGCCGCCGCCGTCGACGCCGAGGAACATTCGTCTCACCTCCGTCTGGCGCCACTGCTGACGTCAGTTCTGTCGCCCGTCCGGGCCGGGATGGGCCTGAGTGGGACCCCTCGCCGGTCCTGCCACGGGTTGGCGGGCAGGGAGTGCATGATCGCGCCCTGGACGACCCGGTTGACCTCTCCGCCGGGGAAGGGGTTGTCGGGGGTGAGCCCGAGCGCCAGGGAGAAGTGCAGGCCGATCAGCTGCGCGCAGATCACGGCGGGCAGCACCAGCGCGGCGTCGTCCACGTCCCCGACGTCGGGCAGGGGCCAGGCGGTGTCCCGCAGCGACTGCCCGGGACGGCCGCTGACGGTGACGAGGTCCTGTTCCGGGACGACCCGCCGCAGCTCGGCCACCATGTCGCGGTCGTACCGGCTGGTGTACGGGTCGTTGGACTCGTAGCTGACGACCAGGGTCTCGTCGTCGAGCACGGATTTCGGTCCGTGCCGGAAGGCCAGCGCGGTCTCGGACAGGGCCACCACCCGGCCGGCGGTCAACTCCATGACCTTCAGGGCGGACTCCCGGGCCAGGCCGTGCAGGGTGCCGCTGCCGAGATAGACGATCCGGGAGTAGCCGCGGGCGGCGAGGTCGGCCGCCGCGGCCGGCCGGGTGGCCAGGATCTGCTCGGCCGCGGTGGCGAGCCGCTCCACCAGGGCGTCGTCGGGGCCGCCGAGGGCCAGCAGGCCGGCCAGCACCATGCCCGTGAAGCTGGACGTCATCGCGAAGCCCCGGTCGTTGGCCGCTTCGGGTAGCAGCAGCACCTGCCCGGTGGGCGTGGCGGCGTGCCGGGCGGCGAGCCGGCCGTGCTCGTTGCAGGTCACCACCAGATGCCAGCAGTCGGTCAGCACCTGGCTGGCCAGCTCGGTGGCGGTGACGCTCTCCGGGCTGTCACCAGAGCGGGCGAACGACACCAGCAGCGTCGGGACGTCCTCGGCGAAGCAGGCCAGCGGGTCGGCCACGATGTCGGTGGTGGCGACGGCCTCCACCCGGCGGCCCAGCGACCGGCGCAGCGACGGCGCCAGCACCTCACCGACGTACGCGGAGGTGCCCGCGCCGGTGAGGACGATGCGCAGGTCGGGCCGTTCGAGCAGCGGCTTCAGGAAGGCGGTGGTCGTCGCTTCCGACTCCGCGGTCATCCGTCCGATCTCGCGCCACACGGCCGGCTGCTGGGCGATCTCGCGGCTGGTGTCGAGGGCGCCGTGCCGGCGCAGGTGGTCGACGTCGTGGCCGAGGAGCGCGCTCATGCGGCCCGCCGCCGCTCGGAGGGGGTGGCCGCGCGTCGGTAGCCACGCAGGACGTCGCGGACGCGGTCCAGGACGAGCTCGACCGGATGGTTGTCGAGGACGCCGTCGCGGACCCGTTGGTACTGGTCGGGCAGGTACTGGCTGAGCAGCGGCAGCGGGATCGTCCTCTCGGTCAGGTTGTCCAGCAGCCGCCGCTCGGCGGCCTGGATCTCCGGGTCCGGCCAGTAGTAGCGCATCCGGTCGCTGTAGCTGTAGCGCCGGGCCAGGCGCTGTTCGGCGGCGGCGCCGGTGTAGTACTTCGCCCAGTGCCCGGGCTCGGCGAGCATCCGCTGCTCGACCACCTCCGGCAGGCGCGAGCGGTCGGGCTCGGGGACGAGTTCGGTCTCGATCGCGGCCAGCGCGAAGAGGGCCTCCCGCAGCGCGAAGGTCAGGCCGGGCCCGACCTTGAGCACCGCCCAGTGATCCTCGACCAGGGCGACGAGGCGCGGGATGGTCTGGTAGTCCGTGGAGTGGGCCTCGAAGACCATCGTCGGCTCGTCGTCCAGGACCTGCTGGAGTTCCTTGCTGCGCTCCCGGTCGTAGTCCACGACGCGGAGGTGGTCGAACTCGACGCCCGGCTGGACGACGAGGGCCATCACCTGCGGCCACACGTGGTCGAGGCCCTGTTCGGCGAAGGCCGCCCGGTGCCGGGCGAGGGTACTGCGGGCCGAGTCGGCGGTGGTGGGCCGGAGTTCCTCGATCGTCTCCTCGGCGCCGCCGGGGACCGGGACCTCGGTGCCGATGACGTACCGCAGCTCCCCGGCCCGCCCCGTCGCGGCGGCGGTCCGCTCGGCGACGGCGAGCATGCGGGCGGCGCGGGCGGCCATCACCTCGTCGGTCAACGGGGTCTGGTCGTCCGCGCAGGGGTAGCTGCAGTCAAGGTGAATCTTGGTGAAGCCGGCCTCGACGTAGGCCGCCACGAGTACGTCCGCGCGTGCCATGGCCTGCTCCGCCGGCAACGATCGCCACCGGTTCGGGCCCAGGTGGTCGCCGCCGAGTACGACCCGCTCGCGGGGGAGTCCGGCCCGGTCGGCGGCCTCGTGCACCAGGTCGCGGAAGTCCGCCGGTCGCATGCCGGTGTAGCCGCCGTCCTGGTCGACCTGGTTCGAGGTCGCCTCGATCAACACCAGGTCGCCGTCCTCCCTGGCCTGGACCATCGCGGCCTGCAGGACCAGTGGATGGGCGGAGCAGATCGACGTGATGCCGACCGGTCTCCCCCGTTTGTGCAGGGCGATGACGGTGTCGAGCGGGTTGTTCACGGGGTGGTTCCTCCTCCTCGCCGGTGCGAAGCTGGTAATGGACCCTACTGGTATTGCCCTTGGCCAGGCTACTGTCTAGTTGGCATTAAATTTGGTATGCCATTGAGGTGGTCGCCGCCGGGTGAGTACCGGATGGGGGACCCGACGGCGAGCGGCCGGCCGCCCACCCGGCGGCCCGGACACGTCGTACGACGCCTTCGCCGACGGCGCGGTGGGCCCGGTCTCACCGGGCACGCCGGGGTCCTGGCCCACCGGGACGGCGCTGCGCGATCGTGAAGTCCGGGATCGCCGGCGCCGCGCCGGCCGCTGAACGGTTGCGGGGCTCCTCCGCGGTCGTCCTGCACTCGAGACGCCGAGGGGCTGTGCTACCCCGACGGCCCGGCCGTGCGGCCGAAGGTGGTGAGTGCACCGTGGAGGTACGGCCGCCGGCCGTCAGGGTGCGGCGGCTGCCGGAGTAATGGTCACGACGTTCGGCGCGTGGGCGTGCTCGACGAGGTCGCCCGGACGGTTTCCGGGCTTGGACCGCTGACCACCTTCCGGTCGGCGGCGAGGCGGTCTCGGCGAGCAGGCGGTGGGCCGGCGACTCCTCGGCACCGCTCACGGCGGCGCCGAGGAGGAAGTGGATCAGGCGGGATTGGTGATGGAGGCCCGGAAGCGGTAGCGGTCGCCGCGGTAGACCTGGACGGTCAGCTCGATCGGCCGTCCCGCCTGGTTGAAGGTCAGCGTGGTCGCGACGAGCATCGGCATGGTGTCGCCGATCTCGAACAGCTCCATCTCGCGGGGCGTCGGGTGCCGGGCCTCGCACGAGTAGTCGGCGACGCGCGGCGTCTGCGGCGGGTCCGCCGCGCGCAGGGTGGCGTAGAGCGACGCGGTGTTGAAGTCGGTCTCGGCCAGGGCCGGGCAGGCCGCCAGCGGCAGCCGGTTGTGCTCGAGTACGACCAGCAGGCCGTCGAGGAAGCGCAGCCGGTGGAGTTCGAAGAGGTCGGCGCCGGGGGCGATACGGAGAGCCTCGGCCTCGGAGACGGTTGCCGGGCGAACCGTGGCGGAGAGGACGCGGCTGCTCGGCGTGAGGCCGTTGACCCGGGCGAAGTCGGCGAGGCCCTGCACCTGGGGGGTCGCCGCGGTGGACTCCACCGCCGGCTCGGGGAGCTGGTCGAGTTCGGCGACGAACCAGCCGCGCGTGGACGACGGGCGCACGATGCCGCGCGACTCCAGGTCGGCGAGGGCGGCGCGCAGTGTCACGCGGGAGACGGCGTATCGGGTCGCCAGCGCCCGCTCGGAGGGCAGCCGGTCACCTGTGCGAGCGGCGCTGGCACGCAGGTCGTCGAGCAGCTGCTTGGCGGTTCGCTCGTAGAGAGGGAGCGCGTCGTCGGCGAACAGGCCACGGGGCATCCGCGTCCTCGCAACAGTCATACCAGCCAACCATACCAGTTCGATCGCTCTCTTGAGCCGGACGCCCGCGCGCGGCCCACTGCCCGGGCCCGGGGTCGCGGTGAACGTACCAAAAACTACCGGGAACCGGCCATTGACAAGCCAAGAATATACCACCTACGGTCGTCGGGCAGACCATCCTCGGTGAAATGGGGAACGCTCGATGCGTCAGCTTCTGCTCGGCCTCGTCGTCGCCGGCGTTCCGGGCCGGCAATTGGTATCTCTCCGGTCTGCTCTGTGAATCCAGTGGTGAACGAGGCGGCGGCGTCGCAGTACCGGGCCGCGGTCGCCCCGCTGTCGGTGGATGCGGTGTCGAACCAGGTCGACAAGCGCGCGGTTACCCGGGCAGGGCGGCCGCCGGACGCCGCGACCCTGCCTCCACCCGACAGCACGTATCGGCACGTTCGAGGTACCCGCTCTTGATGATCCACAGCGACGGACGACAGGCGTGGCCGGTCGTGGGAGCTGCGTGACGAGCCCGAAGGGAGTTTGACATGAGCAACATGAAGCGGCGGACCATGTTGAAGGTGGCGCTGGGAGGTGCCGGCCTGACCGCCCTCCCTGCCGTGGCCACGGGTGTGGGCGCCGCCCCCGCAGCCGCCGCGCCGAACCGCGGCCCCGACGTCGTCGGCGTCGGCGACAACTCCATCACTGTGGAGTTCGACGAGAAACTGCACAGCCGGGTGGCGCTGAAGGGCGCCAACGTCACGCGTTTCGACGCCAGCGAAGCCCTGCTGCTGGGCGGCACGGTGATCGACGACTTCACCTACCGCGGACACGAGACCCGCAAGACCCGGCATCACCGACACGGCGCGGGCGTCCAGGTCACGATCCGGGGCGACTCCAGGACCGGCGTACGCAAGACGGTGGAACTCACCTCGTTCCAGCGCCTGACCGGCATGATCGTGATGCGGGTGACCTACACCAACAGGTCCGGTGCCAGCCTGAAGGTCACCGGGTGGCGCAGCGGAGCACATGAGCTGCTGGAGAAGCCGGGCGGCTTCTACACCTTCTCCGGCACCACCTACGAGGACCGTCGCGACTGGGTGCAGCCGGTGGTGGACGGGTTCGACCAGAAGAACTCGCTGGGGATGGACTCCTCCGACTACGGCGGCGGCACGCCGATGGCATCCGTCTGGCGTTCCGGCGGGGGCATCTCGGTCGGGCACGTCGAACCGGTGGCGAAGATCCTGCGCCTCCCGGTTCGCAAGACGGCCAACGGGGCGAGCATCGCCGTCGAGGGCGACACCGTCCGTACGCTCAAGCCGGGTCAGGAGCTGACCACGGAGACGACCTTCCTCACCGCCCACACGGGCGACTACTTCGTGCCGCTCCAGCGCTACCGCGACTACATGAGCGACATCGGCCTGCACGCCCCCAAGACGCCGAAGCCGGCTCTGGAACCCATCTGGTGTGCCTGGGGTTACGAGCGAGACTTCACCGTCGAGCAGGTCGTCGCAACGCTTCCCAAGGTGCGCGAGGTCGGCCTCAAGTGGGCGGTGCTCGACGACGGCTGGCAGACCAACGAGGGCGACTGGGACCTCAACCCGCAGAAGTTCCCGCGCGGCGACGCCGACATGCGCGCCTTCACCAAGCAGATCCGGGACGCCGGCCTGCGGCCCCGCCTGTGGTGGGCGCCGCTGGCGGCCGACCCCGAGAGCAACCTGTTCAAGGCTCGCCCCGACATGCTCCTGCTCGACCGCGACGGCAACAAGCAGGAGGTGACCTGGTGGGACGCCTACACCCTGTGCCCGGCGTACCAGCCGACCGTGGACTACTTCGTCCGGCAGGTGAAGAAGTTCATCGGTGACTGGGGCTACGAGGGGCTCAAGATCGACGGGCAGCACCTCAACGGGGTCACGCCCTGTTACAACCCGGCGCACGGGCACGCCCGCCCGGAGGAGTCGACCGAGGGGCTGGCGCAGTTCTGGCGGGCGGTCTACGAGGCCGCGCACGAGGAGAACCGCGACGCGGTCATCGAGCTCTGCCCCTGCGGGACCGCCTTCGCCTTCCACAACCTGCCCTACATCGACCAGTACCCGGGCTCGGACCCGACCTCGTCCTACCAGGTCCGGACCAAGGGCAAGACGATGAAGGCGCTGATGGGCCACGGCGCGAGCTACGCCGGCGACCATGTCGAGCTAAGCGACAACGGCGACGACTTCGCGTCCAGCTACGGCGTGGGCGCGGTCCTGTCGACCAAGTTCACCTACCCGACCGGGCCCGACGAGGAGAACGTGCTCACCCCGGAGAAGGATGCGCTCTGGCGCAAGTGGGTGAGCCTGTACAGCGAGCACATGCTGCCCACCGGCGAGTACCGGGGCGAGCTGTACGACATCGGCTTCGACAAGCCCGAGGCGCACGTGGTGGCCAAGGAGAAGACCCTGCACTACGCCTTCTACGCCGACCAGTGGAACGGCGCGGTCGAGTTGCGCGGTCTGGGCCGGGGTCGCTACCGCTTGACCGATCCGTTCAACGGCGTCTCCCTCGGCACCGTCGACGCCAGGCGCAACACGGTGCCGCTGGCCTTCGAGAAGTTCCAGCTCATCGTGGCTGAGCCGATCGGCTGAGCTGACCCGAGGTGACGGATGAGCCGCGAGGGCTCCGGTGGGTGTCACCGCCGGAGACCTCGCGACCACCCCCGGGCACGGGTTGTCGTGGCGCCGCTCGTCAGGCGGCCGACAGCACGCCGTCGGTGCGGGCGAGGACGGTGTTGAGGACGCGGCCGGCGGCAGCGAGGTCCTCCTCCGGCAGGTCGCCCCAGAGTCGCTGCGTGATCAGGCTGGTGGCGGCGCGGACGGCGCTCCACTGCGCCCTGCCCCGCTCGGTGGCCTCGACGGCGCCCGCCGGGGTCGTCCGTAGCAGGCCGGCGGCGGTGAGCTCCGTCAGATGTTCCCGCGCGCGGGCCTCGTCGACCTTGAGCGCGGCGCGGACCCGCTCGACGATGGTTCCGGTGGGCAGCCCGCCACCGGCGGCGGTCAGCGTCAGCGTGACCCACTGGGGTTCGGTGATGCCGGTGCCGGCCAACTGCCGGTCGAGGATGGCGTTGAGGGCCTTCTCCGTCCGGCCGATGAGCTGCGTGCCGAAGGGGATGGCGTGGTCGGCGGTCATGGTGCTCCTCCTGGTCGTCGGGGTGTCAGCGGTCGTGGATCAGGTCGTGGTGTCGGACCCAGGTCGTGATCGCTCGGGCGATGGCGTGGGGCTGGTCCTCGGGTGCGTGGTGGCCGGCCGGACCACAGTGCTCGGTGCTCAGTGCGGCGATGTTCTCCCGGCACCAGGTGGCCAGCTCCGCCCCGATGAGCAACGTCGGCGAGGAGTCGAAGGTGAGCAGGAGCTTGGGCGTCTCGCCGCTGCCGGCCAGCCACTTCCCGTACCGCTCGACCCGCTCGGCGACGTCGGCCGGCTCGCCGTCGAGCGGCAGTGACCGGGCCCATTCCAGGATGGGTCGGCGGCTGTCCCGAGTGGGGTAGGGCGAGAGGTACGTGCGCAGGTCCGGCTCGCTCACGGGGTGGAGCACACCGCCGGTGAACGCGGATTCCAGGAAGTACGTCCCGTCGAGCACGAGCGCCTCGCCCTTCGGTCCGCGCATGGCCTCGGCGCGGGCTCGCGGGGCGTCGCCGAGCTCGCGCCACGCCATCGGCCGCACGATGGTCTCGAGGAACGCGACGCCCCTGACCCGGTCGGGGTGGCGGGCTGCCCAGTCGAAGGCGAGCGCCCCTCCCCAGTCGTGGCCGACCAGGATCACGTCCGCGAGGCCCAGTCGGTCGAAGAGGGCGTCGAGATAGCGGGCGTGGTCGGCGAACCGGTACGGCGAGTCGGGTTTGCCGGAGCGGCCCATGCCGATCAGGTCGGGGGCCAGCATCCGGGCGGGCAGGTCGACCGCCGGCAGCACGTTGCGCCACAGGTGCGACGAGCCGGGGTTGCCGTGCAGGAAGACCAGGGGAGTGCCGGTGCCGGTCTCCTCGTAGTGCATCGTCGAATCGAGCACGTCCGTCAGTGGCACGACGCCACCTCCAAATCGTTAGTCACACTAACGCTAGTTCTCGCTCACCGTAGATCGTTAGTCTGACTAACGCAAGTGGTACGGTCGTGCCGTGGACGACAGCACGACTGGCGCGCAGCGGCTACGAAACCTCCGGACCCGGCTGCTGTCCCAGGCCGCCATGCAGGCGGACCGCCGGGTGAACGAGGAGTTGGCGCGGGCGGACGCCCGGAAGTGGCACTTCGCCGTGCTCGCCACGCTCGACGAGTTCGGCGCGGCCAGCCAGGCCGAACTCAGCGACCGCACCCGCATCTACCGCAGCGACCTGGTCGCCGTCATCAACGAGCTGACCGCTCGCGGGCAGGTGGACCGCGCGCCCGACCCCGCCGACCGCCGCCGCAACCTGATCACGCTCACCCAGGCGGGGCGCCGCCAGCTCCGCGAGCTGGACAAGGTGCTCGCCGAAGTGGAGGAGGAAGTCCTGGCGCCGCTGAGCCCGGTGGAACGCAAGCAGCTCACGGATCTACTGACCGTGCTCGTCGAGCACCACGGCCAGCCCATGTGAGAGGCAGGCAGCCCCACGGCGGATGCCGGTTCCGTGAGAACGGCCGCCCACCGCCGAGCAGCTGGCACGGGTTCGGGTACGACGTCTCGTCGTGGCGCCCGCGTTGGTCCGCCTAGAGCCGGCCATGGGCGCGTGGCGGGCTCGTTCTCATGATCGATGATTTCGCGAAGGAGTACCTGCACAGCGACCTGCGAGAGATCCGCGAGACGATGCTGTGGAAGCTCGACGGCTCGACCGGTACGGCAGCCCAGTACGCGAACACGCCACGCGATGCGGCGTTCTGGGCAGCCCAACGCGCGAGGATCGAGCAGGCTGCCAAGGCGGCCGTCGCCAAGCCCGATCACGGTGGTTCCATCAACGCACATGACTAACCCGCGACTCGGCCACCCAGTCGCCGACGTGAGGCCGGCCAGCTGCCGGCGATGCCCGGCTCCGCTTGATGCGTGACACATCAGCTTCACTCGACGGGTGGCAGTCGGCAGTCCCTCCGGGGCAGCGCGCGCCGGGGGGCGCACGTGGCGGTGACCGCCACCGCTCGCGAGCTGTCGTCGAAGACCTGGTACGGGATGCCCGCCTACGCGAATGCGGACGACAAGATCCTCGTCGCCTTCAAGAGCTCGGGCAAGTTCAACTCCCGCTACTCGACGCTGGAGTTCCAGGACGCGGCCAACCTTGACGACGCGGACATGTGGCCGGTGTCGTACGCGCTCCGTGCTCGACCCTTGTCGGCCGACAATGGGTCCATGGATTATGTCGGCAGGGTACCCGCCCCACCGCTCGACCAGTTCATCGACGACATCTACTGCCTGACCGGGGTGCCGCGCCACCGCCGGATGAACGTCCCGCCGATGCCGTCGGCGCATCTGTTCGTCAACCTGGGCGGACCCGTCCGCCTGTGGGATTCCGATCCTTCGGTGCCGCCGGCAGTGTTCACCGATGGGTGGTTCATGGGTGTATGGACCAGACGCTTCATCTTCGAGTACCCAACGCCCGTTCGACTCGTCGGGGTGCACTTCAAACCGTGGGGGATGTCGCCGTTCGTCCACATGCCGGCGACTGAGCTGACGGACCGATGGGTCCCGGTCGACGCCGTTTGGCAACGGTCATTGGACCGGATTCGCAACCGTGTCGGCGAGATCGCGTCGGCCACCGAAACACTGCGGGTGCTGGAGGAGGAGTTGCGGTCGCGACTTGCCGAGGCACCGTCGCGCGGTCTCGACCTGGTTCAGCACACGGGCGGGCGTTTGGAGACGTTCCACGGCGCGCTTTCGGTGGGTGCGTTGGCCGACGCTGCGGGGGTGAGTGGCAATCACCTGGCGGCGCAGTTCAAGTCCCACGTCGGGATCACCCCGAAGAAGGTGGCGCGGATCTACCGTTTTGCGCGGCTGATCGTGTCCGTAGATGCTCTGCGTCCGGTCGACTGGGCTGAGCTCGCTCAGACGGCGGGCTACTTCGACCAGGCCCACTTCGGCAGAGAGTTCAAGGACTTCACCGGCAACACCCCGACGGACTACCTGGCTCTGCGGCGCCGGTTCCCCGCCGAGCAGGGGTTCCCGCCGGACAACGGTCCCATGCCCGGTGATTGATTTTTTACAAGCCAGGCCGCCTCTCCAGACGACAGGATCGAGGCAACGCGCAAGGAGATTCGAGGAGAACCTGTGGGCACAGTGATTTTGCACAACGTGGTGTCGGTGGACGGCTTCATCGCCGACAGGAACGACGACGTCGGGCCACTCCACGATTGGTACTTCACGGGCGACACCCCGATCGCCGAAGGCGACGACCAGGAGTACGACCACTCCGGAGTCGGGCGCGACTTCAAGGTCTCACGTGCATCGGCGGAGTACGTCCGGACGATGTGGGATGGCATCGGCGCGATTGTGATGGGCCGCCACCTGTTCGACCTGGTGAACGGCTGGGAGGGTCATCCGCCCGCGGGCGACCACGTGGTCGTGGTGTCCCACCGGCCCAAGCCCGAGGGCTGGCACCCCGAGGCGTCGTACCACTTCATCGATGACGTGACCGCGGCGATTGACAAGGCCAAGGAGCTCGCCGGGGACCGAGACGTCGCGGTGAACGCCGGCGAGGTGGGCAGCCAGATCCTCGCGGCAGGCCTCGTGGACGAGGTGGCGATGGACGTGGTGCCGGTGGTGTTCGGGTCAGGCAAACGCTACTTCGGCGGCATCGACGGGCAGCGTCCACTCGAGAATCCCCACATGGTCATACAGGGCGACCGGGTGCTGCACCTGAGGTTCAAGGTGCGCCGCTAGATTCAGTCGGGTGCGACGATGCGCTCCGCAAAGCGTCGATGTTGACGAACCTCGGTGCACGGTCAACCGAATGGTCTGCTCTCGCTGCTTCCAAGCGGTTGTCAACCGCTCGAACTGGGCAAGACCGAGAGCATCGGCTCGCAGCGCGCCGTCCTACCCACTCGGAGTGCTTCGGCGGGCTGAGCCGCCGGCAGCCGGCCGGGCCGCGCGGCCCGCATCCGCGCGCTACGCGGCGAGGCGCTTGGCCATGATGCGCTCCCGGCGGACGCTGTCGGGCATGAGGTCACCCAGCTCGCCCGTGTCGTGGAAACCGTTGCGCAGGTAGAGCGCGGAGGCGTTCGTGTTGCCCTCCACCACGGCCAGCCGCAGCGTCTCCGCGCCCACCTGCCGAGCCCACTGCTCGACCGCACGCAGGAGGTGGTCGCCGACGCCTCGGCCGCGGCCGGCCGGTGCCACGTACATCGAGATCAGCTCGACGACGCCGCTCTGATCGGTCGGCACTCCGCTGGCCATCCCGACCGGCTGCCCGTCGAGCGTCGCCACCACGTTGTACGAGCCGGCGATGGCGAGGCGGCCGCGCCAGCGTTCCTCACGGTCGCCGTCGCCCTGCCACTGCGCCAGCTGGGAACCGAAGGCGTAGGGCGCCTCCGTGAGCGCGGCGAGCCGCAGGTCCCGCCACACCTTCCAGTCGTCCTCGGTGAGCACAAGAGTCTCGATCACCCGTGTAGGCTGCCGCAGGGACGGGCGACCGGCAACGCGGATTCGTCGACGGGCCGGCACTCGAGCGGCGTACGCCGAGGCGCGCCGGTCAACGCCAGCGCAGCGGGCCGGGGTGGATGGACCAGAGCAGCCGCCGCCAGCGGGAACGGCCGGCCCGCAGACCATCCACGTAGGCCTGCGCGACGCCGGCGGCGTGGTTCGCCTGCTCCCCGGTGGCGGTGCCGGGAGCGAAGCCGACCCGGTTGAGCAGGTCGGCCAGCTCGTCGATGCCGGCCAAATCCTGTCGGCCGGGGTCGCCCGGCGCCGGACCGGGAACGGCGCGGCGGGCCCGCTCGGCGACCTCGGTGGCGGACAGGTCGGCGCCGACCGGATGGCCGGCCAGCCGCAGCGCGTCCGTGACCTCCCGCCAGGCGCCGGCGATGCGCTCGCCGGGGTCGCCCCGTCGCAGCCGCCCGCGGCTGAGCGCCCGGCGCATCGCCAGCAGGGTGAGCAGCACCGCCCCGACGATCAGCAGCAGGCCCCCGGTCCCGCCGCCCACCAGTACCGCTGGCGGTACGCCCCGGCGGTCCGCGGAACCGCCCGGCGCCGCCGCCGGCTCCGGTGACACGGTGGGCTCCACGGACGGCTGCGGCGCCTCGGACGGTGGCGGATCCTCCGGCACCGGACGGAAGTCCTCCTCCACCGGCCGGGGCTCCTCGTCCGGGCGGGGCAGCGGATTGAACGGCACCCAGCCGACCTGGTCGAAGAGCACCTCCGGCCAGGCGTAGGCGTCGCCGGCCCGCACCGGCCCGTCCCCGGGCGAGGCGAAGCCGACCACAACCCGGGTCGGCAGGCCGGTGAGCCGGCCGAGCACCGCGAACGCGGCGGCGAACTGCTCCGACGTGCCGCGCTGCCCCCCGCCGTTACGGGGTCCGAAGAGGAAGAACGCCAGATTCGGGTACGCGTGCCCGCTCGGCGCGTCCGCGACCAGCCGGTAGTGCTCGGCGAGGAACTCCTCGACCGCCGTCGCCCGGGCGTACGGTGCGCCGTTCTCCTCGGCGAGCTGGGTGGCGAGGCGACGCAGCGGCTCGGGTGCCCCGTCAGGTACCCGCAGCACCCGGGCCACCGAGTCGCCGGCCGGTACGTCCGCGATGGAGAGCAGGTTCTCGTCCGGGCGTTCCCGCTCCGAGGTGACCGTGTACCGCAGCCCGGGGACCAGCCCCTCCGGCCGGATCAGCGTGCCGGTCAGCGGGTCGTACGCCACCCGCGCGCCGCTGACCTCGCGCGGCGTGGCGACCGCCGGCAGCAGCCGCCCGCTCAGCTCACTGACGGTGATCTCCTGCCGGACGGTCTCCACCGTGCTGCCGGCCGCCGGGGTGACCGCCGGCAGGATCCGGCCCGCGCTGCGGTACGTCGCGCCGACCCGCCAGGTGACCCCGTCGTAGTCGCTGAGCACCGCCAGCCGGATCCGGGCCCGCTCGCCGCCCGACGGGTCGGCCGGACCCGGCGACGTGCCGGGCGACGCGGCCGCGCCGGAGGCCGGCCGATCGGTGCGTACCCGCAGCAACTCCTGCTCCGGGCGCAACGCCCAGCCGGAGATCCGCACCAGCGGATTCTCGTCCAACGTCTCCACCGTCGGCGGCTCGACGTACCGGCGGGGGTCCACCGGCCGGCCGCCGACCTGCGCGACGACCGTCGGACCGAGCGCCGCGACCAGGCTGACCACCACGACCAGCCCGAACGTCGTGCCGGCCGCGAGGCGTAGCCGCACGGCGGCCCGCAGCGCCGGCACCGGCCCGGGGATCGGGCCGGCGGTGTCCGAGCGCGGTCGGGCGGAGCCGGCCAGACCGAGGGCCGCGACCGCCACGAAGACGACGGTGGGCCACCACGCCGGTGCGGCGTTCGGACCCACCACGTAAAGCGCGCCCGCGTACAGGAGCACGGCGGGCAGGTAGCCGGCGAGCACCCGGCCGGCCCGCAGCGCCACCTCCGTGCCGGCCAGCCCGGCCAGCCAGGTGGCCACCAGCGGCACGAGCAGCGTGTCCGGTGTGGGCTCGACGGGGATCATCGCGGTGAGCAGGCGGGGGATGCCGTTGCGGGCGGCGTCCACGGTCACCTCGGACAGACTGCCCGGCAGGTCGGCGCGGGCCGCGGCCAGCCGCATCGACCAGCCGGTCCAGGCCGCCATCGCCAGCACCGACAGCGGCGCGACCAGCCAGGACGGCAGCCGTCGGGCGGCCACGCCGACGAGTACCGAACCGGCCGCGGCGCCGGCGACGAGCTGGGGCAGCAGCGGGCCCGCGTACACCCGGCCGAGCACCACCCCCGCCAGCGCGGTCATGACGACCAGCGCGAGCGGCACCGGCACCGCCCGCAGCACCGCCGCGAACCGCCGCCGCCCACCGGGTTCGCCGGCCGGCCCGCCCCCGGTCGGCGGGCGTTCCACGTCGCCCACCGGCCCGGCGTCGCGGATGGTCACCACCGGCTGATCCCGTCCCACTCGGCGGCGAAGCCCGCCCCGTCGGCCGCGTCGATCACCACCAGCGCGGCCGCGCCCGGTGGCGTGGGCTCGGCCGCGCCGAGGACACCGACCACCACCGACGGGTACGCGCCGCGCAACGCCCCGACGTGCCCGAGGTCGCCGCGGCCGCCCGGCCCGGTGAGGAAGACGAGCGTGTCGCCGAGCCGGTCGGACCGCAGCCGGGTCGTGGTGGCCCGCAGCGCGTCGTCCTCGGCGACGAGTTCGGCCGCGGCCAGCCGGTCCAGCGGGCCGCCGGGGGAGTCCTCGCCGGAGGGGCTGGCGTCGCCGTCCCCGGCCGGTCGCCGCCTCGCGCGGCGGCGCACCCATCCGCGTACGCCGCCGCGCGCCACCGCGTCGCCGTTCTCCGCCGCCGGCACGGCGCTGCCCGCCCGCTCCGTCACCAGCAGCAGGAGCACCGGCAGGTCCGCCCGGTGCGCGGCGGTGACGATCGACGCCGCCGCCTCGCAGCACGCCTCGAACGACGACGCCGACGCGCCACTGCGGTCCGGGTGGGCGGCGGCCCGGTTGTCCAGCAGCACCACGAAGCGCGGCAGGCTCGTGTCCACGTTCTCCCGCACCATCAGCTGGCCCACCCGGGCGCTGGTGCGCCAGTGCACCCGGCACAGCTCGTCGCCGATCACGTACTCCCGCAGCGAGTCGAACGTGATCGACCCGTGCGGCACCGCGTCGACGTGGCCGTCGAGGCTGCGGCCCGCACCCGTCGGCACCGCGTCGAGCGGGTGCACGCGCGGGTACACCCAGACCGGCACGGTGCCGCCGTACGGGCGGGCCGACACGACCAGCCCCAGCGGGTCCCGGCGGGCCACCTGCAGCGGCCCCACCCGGACCACGCCCCGGCGCACCGTCGGCACGTCGTAGCGGGCGGTGGTGTCGCGGCCCGGCCGCAGCCGCAGCAGCGGAACCGGCACGGGGCGGTCGCCGCAGCGGTCCTCGGCGAGGAGGTTCACCGGCCGCAGCCGTCCCGTGTTGCGCACGGTCAGCTCCATGGCGGCCGGCTCGCCGCGCCCCACCCGGTCCGGGTCGGCGCTGCGGGTGACGGTCAGCCGGGGCCGCCACGCCGCGACCGTTACCGCGTAGCCGACGGCGGCGCCGGCCGCCGCGCCGAGCAGCGTCAACTCGGGGTACGCGAACCGGACGCCGGCGGCGAGCAGCACGACGGCGGCGGTGAGCAGCCCGGAACCCCGCGCGGTGAGTGCGATGCCGGTACGGCCGGTCACCTCTGCACCGGGGCCGGCTGGCCCGAGGGGAGCGGCACCGGCACCGAGGCGACCGCCTGACGCAGCACCTCGGCGGCGGTCACCCCCCGCACCTGCGCCTCCGGCGTCAGCAGCAGCCGGTGCGCGAAGACCGGCTCGACAAGCGTCTTAAGGTCCTCCGGCATGATCCAGCCCCGGCCGTCGATGAGCGCGTACGCGCACGCCGCGCGGGTCAGCGCGATCACCCCCCGGGGACTGACGCCGACCCGTACCTGCGGGTGCGTTCGGGTGGCCGCGGCGAGGCGCACCGCGTACCCGTAGAGCGGCTCGGCGATGTGCACCCGGCGGGCCATCCGGACCATCTCCCCGACGGTCTCCGTGTCGGTGATCGCGGCGAGTGCCTCCGGGGAGCGGACGGTGGCGCCGCGCAGCACCTCCACCTCGACCGCCTCGTCGGGGTAGCCGACGGAGAGCTTCACCAGGAACCGGTCGAGTTGGGCCTCCGGAAGCCGGTAGGTGCCGTCCATCTCCACCGGGTTCTGCGTCGCCACCACCAGGAACGGCTGCGGCACCGGATGCCGGACACCGTCCACGGTGACGGTGCGCTCCTCCATGACCTCCAGCAGCGCCGACTGGGTCTTCGGGGACGCGCGGTTGATCTCGTCGGCGATGACGATGTTGGCGAAGACCGGGCCGGGGTGGAACTCGAAGTCCCGGGTCGCCTGGTTGAAGATGGTCACCCCGGAGACGTCCGAGGGGAGCAGGTCGGGGGTGAACTGGATGCGCCGCCACTGGCCCTGCACCGTCGCGGCGACCGCCCGGGCGAGCGTGGTCTTGCCGACGCCGGGCACGTCCTCGAGGAGCACGTGCCCCTGGGCGAAGAGCGCGGTGAGCGCCAGCCGGACCACCTGCGGCTTGCCCAGCACGACCGCGTTGACGTTCTCCGCGAGCCGCGCGGCGAGGGCGGCGAAGCCCTGCACCTCCGTCTGGCTGAGCGGTTCGGGGGTGTTCACGTGCGTGGCGCTCCTTGCCTGGGCGGGTCAGCAGGTGGGCAGGACGTTGATGGTGTCGCCGCCCTCCAGGTTCAGCCAGGCCCAGGGAATGTAGTTCTTCCCCTTGTACGCGACCTGCACCCACCAGGTGCTGCGCTTCTCCCGGTTGTAGATGTAGGCGTACACCTCTTCGCCCGGCTTCTTGCAGTACGCCCTCAGGCGGGTGCCGGGCTTCGCCCAGCCGACCTGCCGGTCGTTGTCCTGCCGGGTCACCGCGAAGATCTCGTTGCCGTTGCGCCCGTCCACGTCCTTGTCGCAGTACGTGGCCTCCTCGCCGGAGTCGCCGTTGTTGCAGGTGGCCACGCCGTACAGGGCGTCGGTGGCCTGGGCGCGGGTGGTCGTGCCCCGGCCGGCGGCGTTGCTCGCGGTCACCGTGAACGTGTAGTTCGTTCCCGGGGCCAGGCCGCTCATCGTGAGGGTGGAGCAGCCGCCGGCCTTCGCGGGCTTCCCGGGCGTGCTCAGCGTGCAGGTCGCCTTCCCGCCGCCGGCGTCCACGGTGAACGTCACAGTGGCCGAGGTGGTGGTCGCCGACGAGCCGGTCACGGTGACTCGCGGCTCGGCGACCGTACGGGCGGTCGCCGTGCTCTCCGGCCCGGGCCCGGCCTCGTTGACCGCCTTCACCCGCACGGTGACGTCACGTCCGTTGCCCAGCCCGTCGACCGTGGCCCGGGTGTCGGTCACCTCGGTGCTGCGCCCACCCACGTCCACCAGGTACTTCGTCACCGGCCGGCCGTTCGCCTCGGCCGGCGCCCACTGCACCGACACCGTGCCCGGCCGGTCCGGCACCGTGCGCGCCCGCAGGTCGGTGGGGCGTCCCGGCGCGGCGTACGGCACCACCGTGCCGCTCACCGGGGAGGTTGTCGAGGCGACCCCGCGGTCGTTGACCGACACCACGGTGAAGGCGTACTGCCGGCCGTACTCCAGCTCACCCGCGGGCACCACGAGCTCGGTCTTCGTGGACTCCCCGGCGGGGGCGTTGGCGCCCGCCGAGGAGGCGGTCACCGCGTACCTGGCGATCCGGTTGCCCTGCCCGTTCGCGGCCGGCCAGCGGACCACGACGGTGCCGTCCGGTCGCGCCTGCGCGGTGACCCGGGCCGGCGGATCGGGCACGGCGGCCGTCGGCGTGACCCGGTTGCTGCTTCGCGGCGGGCCCGCGCCCTTGGCGTTGACCGCGTGCACCGAGAAGCGGTACGTCTCTCCGTTCGTCAGGCCCTTGACCTCCACGGCCCGCTGGTTGGCGCCCACCTCGTGGCGCTGCCCGGCGCCCTCCACCACGTACCGGATGATCTCGGCGCCGTTGGCGGGCGCCGGCCGCCAGCTCACCCGGGCCTGCGCGTTCCCGGCGGTGGCGGTCACGCTGCGCGGTGGACCCGGCTTGCCGACCTTCGGCTTCTTCGGCGGAGGCGGCGGCGGGGGAGCCGGCGGCGGGTCACCACCGAGCACGTCGTTGGCGTACTTGTCGACCTCACGGACCTGGTGCTTGTCGTCCACCACCTGCGCCGTCGCCGAGTCGGGCGCGTTGATGAACAGGTAGTTCTCCCGCACCTCCAGCTCCAACGGTCCCGGCGTCCGGCCGCGGATGGTGTCGACCAGCCTGCCCTGCGCGTCGAAGGTGTAGATGAGCCCGGTCGCCTCATCGGCGCAGTAGAAGCGGTCCGCCCAGGCGACCGCGGGGCGGAGCCGGTCGCCGCTGCCCGGCACGGTGAACGCGCTCACCTCGCCACCGCCCTCGGCCACCACGTGCACCCGCCGCTGCCCCGGCACCGTGACCGGCACCATCGGCCCACTGGTACGCGCCGGAAGCGCACCCGGCGCGGTCGTCGTGAGCGGTGTCGGCCGGACCGTGCCGCCGTGCACCGTGACCAGCGCCCCCGCGGTGCGGTCGAGCACCGCCACACCGTCGTCCAGGGTGGAGACCACCAGCTCGTGCGCGGGATCGGCCACGTCGTACGTCTCGACCCGCTCGGGGCGCAGCCCGGCCCCGGCGGCGGCCGACGTCGGAGTGTCCGGCAGGTCGGCGGGGGTGATCGCCGAGACGGTGCCCTCGCTCGGCACCGCGATCCAGAGCCGACCCGCACCGTCGAACGCACCGCCGGTGATGCCCGGGGGATAGCGGACCGGCTCGCCGACCGGCGCGAGGGAACGCGGATCCAGCTGCCGCACGACACCCTGGACGGCGTCGACCACGAAGGCCGCGTCCTCGTGCAACGCGACGTTGACCCCCAAGCCGGGGGTGGTCCGGGTGGTCGCGGTGATCTGGAGGGTGGCCAGGTCCAGCGAGCTGACCTGCCCGGTGCTCAGGTCGCGCAGGATGAGCAACCGGTCGGTCTGCGTGACCTCCATCGGATGCCGCTGCGTGCCCGGCACCTCGGTGCGGGTGTCGACGCGCGCGGTGACCCCGTTGACCCGGGCCAACTCGCTGCGCCCCGCACTCCACAACCAGGAACTCGCGTCGTAGCTGGTGACCGCGTTGTCGGCCGCGCCCAACCCGTGCACGGTGAGCCCCATCGCGGCGAGCAACGCGACCACCGTCGCGATGGTGACCAGTCCGCCCCGCGGCCGGAACCGGCGCCGGGGGATGCCGGACCCGGTGTTCACCGCGTCGTCGATGGTGGCCACTACCGGCTGCCTTCCGCGTCGTCGTGCCAGGTGACGGCCGCCGTCGGCGACCCCGGCCCTGAGCCGCTGCCATCATATGGGCCAGGTCACAGCCGGGGGAACCCGCAGCGTCTCCCTGTGGACACCGAGCGTGTACGGAAGGATTCTCAGGTCACGGCGGGGGCGTGCCACCCCCACGTGTCGTGCAGACCTGCGCGGAGGTGGCGAAGGTCCCCGTCGACCAGGCCGCGAGCACGGTGAAGCAGTAGTCCAGCCGAGGGTTCAACCCGTTCAGCGTGTAGGTGGTCTGGCCCGGGTCCACCGTGGCCATCGCCCGCATCGGCTGCCCGGTCCGACCACCGACCACCATGAACGGCACCTTCCCGCCGGACGGGTCCGTCCACGTCAACGTGATAGTGCTCGAATCGTCGCGCAGCCGTACGTCGCCCGGGGGAGGCCCGGTCGCGGCCGAGGCCGACGGTGTGGTCGCCGCCGCCCCGTTCTCGCTACCCACCACCAGGGCGCCCACCCCGGTCGCGGCCGCTGCCGCGGCCACCACCACGGCGGCGGTCACCGCCACGGTCGTCCTCGCCCGGTTACGACCAGGCCGTCCCGACTCGTCGAGCACCGGGCCGGTCGCCCCGGACGGCGGTCGCTGCGGCCCGCCCGCCTCGGCGACCTGCGCGTTCGAGCCGAAGGCCGGCGCCCCCGCCTCAGCCGCCCCCACGGCGGACGACTGCGGTGCGCCGAGGGGCAGCGCTCCGGTCGGCGCCTGCAGCACCGCGAAGTTCACCGGTTTCGTCGACGGGTGCGGCGCCGGGTCGGCTGCCGGCTCCGACTCGACAGTCGGGACGGTCGACGCGGGCGTGGACGAGACTGCCCCCTGGCCTGCCTGAGCCGCCGGCAGCACCTGCAACTCGGCGGTGGCCCCCCACGGCAACGCGTTCTCCCCCCACGCCGGCACCGGCGGGGCGGTCACCGGCTGCGAACCCCCGGCAGGCGCGCTCGTCGGCGCCCCGCTCACCGGCGGCGCGACGACCGGCGGCGGTGGGACGACCGACGGTGGTGGGACGACCGGCGGTGGTGGGACGACCGGCGGTGGTGGGACGACCGGCGGCGCCGGCACCGGCTGCGACTGACCCGGCCAGAGGCCCTGGTTGCCGGGCGGCGCCGAAACCGGTTTGGCCTGTTGCGGTGGTGCGCTGACGGGCTGAGGTGCCGGTCCTGGCCCGGCCTGGTGAGGCGGCGCGCTGACGGGCCGCGTGTTGGTGGGCGGCGCGGACACCGGGCCGGGCTGGTGAGGTGGCGCGCTCACGGGAGGAACCTTGGCGGGCGGCGCCGACACGGGCGCGGCGTGGCCCGGCGTCCCGCCGACCGGGGGCGGCGGGACCGGCTGCGGTGCCGACACGGGCGCGGCGTGGCCCGGCGTCGCGCCGACCGGGGGCGGCGGGACCGGCTGCGGTGCCGGCGCGGCGGGCTCGTTCGGTCGGGACGGATCCGGCTGCTGCGTCCGGTCGCGCTGCGCTGCCCTGGCGCGGGCGATCTCGTCGGAGAGCAACGGCTCGATCTGCTGGACCCGGATGGTCGGCTTGGCCCAACCGGGCGAACCGGCCGGCGGCGAGGGGTTCCGGGCACCCGCAGCCTCCCCGGGGGCCGGTTGCCCGGGCTCGGGTCGCGCCGCGGGCTCGGCGCCGGCGGCCGGCCGGGACGGCGTCACCGGCTGCGACGGCGGCGCGACGACTGGCGCCGCGGGCTGGGTGGGC
>NZ_SMKG01000350.1 GCF_004348525.1 Micromonospora sp. 15K316
AGGAGACAGGCGGTGGGTTGTCGTACCCGCCGGATAGCGTGCCCGGGTAGCGTGAACAGGGAGGTCAAGCGGTGTCCGAAGGTGGCGGCGTGTCCGAGGAGCGGATCGACCAGCAGGTCAGCCCGGCGCAGGAGGCGGCGGCCGGCGGCGAGCCGACCCCGGAGGCGCGCGAGCGGCACACCACGCTGAGCCGCGAGCTGACCGAGCACCAGTACCGCTACTACGTGCTCGACTCGCCGACCATCTCCGACGCCGAGTTCGACCGGCAGTTGCGCGAGCTGGAGGCGTTGGAAGCGGAGTTCCCGGCGCTGCGCACACCGGATTCGCCCACCCAGCGGGTGGGGGGCACCTTCTCCACCGACTTCACCCCGGTCCAGCACGCCGAGCGGATGATGTCGCTCGACAACGCGTTCGCCGACGAGGAGCTCGCGGCCTGGGCGGAGCGGGTCGAGCGCGACGCCGGCGGGCCGGTGCCCTACCTCTGCGAGCTGAAGGTCGACGGGCTCGCGATCAACCTCACCTACGAGCGCGGCCGGCTGGTCCGGGCGGCGACCCGGGGCGACAGCCGCACCGGCGAGGACGTGACCGCCAACGTGCGCAGCATCCGGGACGTGCCCGGTCAGCTCACCCCGTCGCCCGAGTTCCCCGACGTGCCCGAGTTCATCGAGGTCCGCGGCGAGATCTACTTTCCGGTCGCGGCCTTCGCCGACCTCAACGCGGGCCTGGTGGAGCAGGGCAAGCCGCCCTTCGCCAACCCGCGCAACGCCGCCGCCGGCAGCCTCCGCCAGAAGGATCCGCGGATCACCGCGTCCCGGCCGCTGCGCCTGGTGGTGCACGGCATCGGCGCCCGGCGCGGCTTCCAGCCGGCCACCCAGTCGGAGTCGTACGCAGCGCTGAAGGCGTGGGGCCTGCCGACCAGCGACCGCTGGCGGGTGGTGCCCGACCTCGCCGGCGTCGCCGAGTACATCGCCTACTACGCCGAGCACCGGCACGATGTCGAGCACGAGATCGACGGCGTCGTCGTCAAGGTCGACCCGGTCGCCATCCAGGGCCGCCTCGGCTCGACCAGCCGCGCGCCGCGGTGGGCGATCGCCTTCAAGTACCCGCCGGAGGAGGTCAACACCAAGCTGCTCGACATCGACGTCGAAGTCGGGCGCACCGGCCGGGTCACCCCGCGCGCGGTCCTCCAACCGGTCAAGGTGGCCGGCTCCACGGTCGCGTACGCCACCTTGCACAACGCACGCGAGGTCGAACGCAAGGGCGTGCTGATCGGTGACACGGTGGTGATCCGCAAGGCCGGCGACGTGATCCCCGAGGTCCTCGGCCCGGTGGTCGATCTGCGACCCGCCGACGCCCGGCCGTTCGTGATGCCCACGCATTGCCCCGCCTGCGGCACCCCGCTCGCCCCCGCCAAGGAGGGCGACGTCGACATCCGCTGCCCGAACACCCGCAGCTGCCCGGCCCAGTTGCGGGAGCGGGTGTTCCACCTCGCCGGCCGCGGCGCGTTCGACATCGAGGTGCTCGGCTACAAGGGTGCGGCGGCCCTGCTCGACGCGGAGATCATCCGCGACGAGGGTGACCTCTTCCAGCTCGACGCCGAGCAGCTCACCCGGTCGCCGTTCTTCGTCAACAAGGACGGCAGCCTGGGCAGCAACGCGGTGAAGCTGCTCGACAACCTGGCCGTCGCCAAGGAGCGGGAGCTCTGGCGGGTGCTCGTCGCGCTCTCCATCCGCCACGTCGGTCCGACGGCCGCGCGGGCGCTGGCGCAGCACTTCCGTTCCGTCGAGGCGATCGACAAGGCCGGCGAGGAGGAACTCTCCTCCGTCGACGGGGTCGGCCCGACCATCGCCGCCAGCATCCGGGAGTGGTTCGCGGTGGACTGGCGCCGCGAGGTGGTCCGCAAGTGGGCCGAGGCCGGCGTACGGATGGCCGAGGAGGCGGTCGACGAGGGCCCGCGTCCGCTGGAGGGGCTCACCGTCGTGGTCACCGGCACGCTCGCCGGTTTCTCGCGCGACCAGGCCGCGGAGGCGGTGCAGGTCCGGGGCGGCAAGGTCAGCGGCTCGGTCTCGAAGAAGACGGGCTTCGTGGTGGTCGGCGAGAACCCGGGGTCCAAGGCGGACAAGGCGGCCAGCCTCAAGGTGCCCATCCTCGACGAGGACGGCTTCCGCCTGCTCCTCGACCAGGGGCCGGACGCCGCCCGCGAGGTGGCCCGGGTCGAGGGCTGAGGGTCGCGACCGCGGCGCCGGCGTATCCACCGCGCCCCGGGTCGGGAGTCCGGGATCGGCGCGCGCCCGCGTGAGCTGGGGCGTATACCAAGTTAATTACGACTACGACCGATTCGTGACTGTCATACCGGGAAAGCCGGCACCGAGGGCGTTTCATTGGTGCACGGCGTGTGAAGGCCCACGCCGACCGCTGCCCGGGAGGTGTGATGGAGGTCGCGGACCCGCGCAACGTCGTCCCGCCCGGACGCGTGGCGCCGTTCATCGCCTTCATCGGCAGCGTCCTGGCCGTGGCGTTGCTGGTCGCGGCCGGTCCACTGGTGACGCTGCCGGAGCAACTGCCCCGGCTGCCGGTGGCGTTCTGGACGATGGCGGCGCTCGCGGTGGTCTGCGACGCCCGCCCGTTCGTACCGCCCGGCCGGCGTCAGTCGTCGGCGGTCTTCCCGTCGACCTGCTTCACCTTCGCCATCCTGCTCGGCTGGGGGCTGGGACCGGCGGTGGCGGTGCAGGCGGTGGCCGTGATCGTCTCCGGTTGGCGGCTACGGCACGCCATCTGGCGTACGGCGTTCAACGTGGGCCAGTACGCCTGCGCCCTCGCCGCCGCGTACGCGGTCACCCGCCTCGGGCCCGGCGCCGTCTTCTCCGGTGGGGTGCTGCACACCTCCGACGTCGTGGTGGTCGGCAGCGCGACGCTGGTCTGGTTCCTCGTCAACTACGTGCTGGTCAGCACGGCGGTACGGCTGCGCTTCGGTGGCCGCTGGTGGCCGAGCTTCCGGCAGGGGCTCGGCTTCGAGCTGCTCTCCACCGGTTCGCTGCTGCTACTCGCCCCGGTGCTGGTCGCCGCGGCCCGCACCAGCGCCGCGCTGATCCCACTGGTGCTGGTGCCGCTCTTCGCCGTCTACCGGATGGCCCGGCTCACCGTCGAGCAGCAGCAGCTCGCCTCCCTGGACCCGTTGACCGGCCTGCCGAACCGCAAGGCGCTGCTGGCCGAGGTCGCCGAGCAGGTGCACCTGCACGCCGAGCGGTCGGGCCGAGGTGAGCCCGACGCTCACCTCGCGCTGCTGCTGATCGACCTCGACCGGTTCAAGAACGTCAACGACGCGCTCGGCCACGCGGTGGGGGACCGGCTGCTGGTCGAGGTCAGCCAGCGGCTGACCGTGCTAATCGGTGGACGGGACATGGTGGCCCGGCTGGGCGGCGACGAGTTCGCCATCGTGATGACCGGGCTCACGAGCGTCGCCGAGGCCCGTGAACTCGCCGACCGGGTGGTCCGGACGCTCGCCGAGCCGGTGCCGCTGGACGGGCTGCCCCTGGACGTCGGTGGATCGATCGGCATCGCGCTCTTCCCCGAGCACGGCGAGGACTTCGCCACCCTGATGCGGCACGCCGACGTCGCCATGTACGACGCGAAGCACCGCAACGACACCATCGCCGTCTACACCGCCGAGTCCGACCACAACTCGGCCGAGCGGCTCGGGCTCCTGGCCGACCTGCGCCGCGTGCTGGAGGCCGGCCCGGTCGTCGACGAGCCGGTCGACGGCGATCAGCCCGGGCCTCGGCGGCAGCCAGGCGCTGAGCCGGTCGCCGGCGGAACCGCCGACACCTCCGGGGCGGGGGAGGTCCCCCTCGTCACCGGC
>NZ_SMKG01000351.1 GCF_004348525.1 Micromonospora sp. 15K316
GGGTAGGCGAGCCTGCGCCGACGACCGGTGACGCGGCGGCGGAGGGGGCGGCGGGTCGCGTACCCCGGAAGCAGCCGGCGCCCCGGCGGCGTGCGGCCGCGGCCCCGGAGCCCGCGCCGGAGCTGGACGACACCGAGCTGCGCGGGGCGCTCGAGGCGATCCTGCTGGTGGTGGACGAGCCGGTGGCCGAGGCGACCCTGGCCGAGGTGCTGGAGCAGCCGCCGGCGCGCGTCGGTGCGATGCTCGACCGGATCGCCGCCGGCTACACCGCGTCCGGGTACGGCTTCGAGCTGCGCCGGGCGGCCGGTGGCTGGCGTCTCTACACCCGGCCGGAATACGCCGGCTACGTGGAACGGTTCGTCTTGGAGGGGCAGTCGGTACGGCTGACCCAGGCCGCGCTGGAAACGCTCGCCGTGGTCGCCTACAAGCAGCCCGTCACCCGCTCGCGGATCTCGGCGATCCGGGGTGTCAACTGTGACGGGGTGATCCGTACCCTGGTCACCCGCGGCCTGGTGGAGGAGTGCGGAAGCGAGCCTGAGAGCGGCGCCTTCCTCTACCGCACCACCACCCTGTTCCTGGAGAAGCTGGGCCTGAACACGGTCGACGAGCTGCCGCCGCTCGCGCCGTTCCTGCCCGATGATGTGGAAGAGCTGAGCGATGCCACGCGATGACCGCACCCCCCGCACCGACGTCCCGGAGGACGCCGAGCGCCTGCAGAAGGTGCTCGCCGCCGCCGGCGTGGGCTCCCGGCGCGCCTGCGAGGACCTGATCTTCCGGCGCCGGGTCACGGTGAACGGGCGGGTCGCGCAGCTCGGCGACAAGGTCGACCCCACCACCGCCGTGATCTTCGTCGACGGGGAGCGGGTGGTCACCGACGCCCGCCTCGTCTACCTGGCCATGAACAAGCCGCGCGGCGTCGTCTCCACCATGGCGGACGAGAAGGGGCGCACCGCGCTCGCGGACTTCCTCGGCAACCGGGTCGAGCAGCGCGTCTACCACGTCGGGCGGCTCGACGCCGACAGCGAGGGCCTGCTGCTGCTCACCAACGACGGCACCCTGGCGCACCGGCTCATGCACCCCTCCTACGGGGTGCCGAAGACGTACCTCTGTGAGGTGTCCGGCCCGATCCCGCGCAACCTCGGCAAGCGGCTGATGGCCGGGGTGGAGCTGGAGGACGGCCCCGCGAAGGTCGACTCGTTCCGGGTGGTGGACACCCTGGGGCGCAGCGCCCAGGTGGAGCTGACCCTGCACGAAGGGCGCAAACACATCGTCCGGCGGATCCTGGGCGAGGTCGGACATCCGGTGTCCCGGCTGATCCGTACCTCCATCGGGCCGATCCGCCTCGGTGACCTGCGCGCCGGGCGGACCCGCCGCCTCACCAACGCCGAAGTCGCCGCGCTCTTCAAGGCGGTGGGTGACTGACCCCGCCGGACGGGGTACGGCTGCCGGTAGGCTCCGTGGCGGTCGGGTGACGGCCGCGCGGTGGCGCGGGTCGCGCCCGGCGGCGTCGCGCGCGCTCCGTGGGGAGCCGCGGGCATCATTGACCAGGGACATCCGCTCACGGCGCCGGAAGGCCGGCGATCCGTGAGGTACGGGCTGAGGAGGACGACGGTGGAGGAAAACGTGCGGGCCGGGCGGTGCGTGGTCGCTGTGGACGGGCCGTCCGGTTCGGGAAAGTCCACCGTCTCCCGGCGGCTGGCCGCCGGTCTCGGTGCCCGCTACCTGGACACCGGGGCGATGTACCGGGCGATCACCTGGGCCGTGCTGCGCTCCGGAGTCGACCTCACCGACGCGGAGGCCGTGGCCAAGGTCGCCCAGGAGGTGGACCTGCGCATCGGCACCGATCCGCAGGGGTACGGCGTGACCGCCGACGGTGTCAGCGTGGACGCGGACATCCGCGGCCCCGAGGTGACCCAGGCGGTCTCCGCCGTGGCGGCCGTGCCGGCCGTCCGGGCGCTGCTCGTCGCCCGTCAGCAGGAGATGATCGCGAACGCCGGCCGGATCGTGGTGGAGGGCCGGGACATCGGTGCCGTGGTGGCGCCGGACGCCGACCTGAAGGTCTACCTGACCGCCTCCGAGGCGGCCCGGGCGGCGCGGCGCAGCGCCGAGGACGCCACCGACGCGACGGTCACCGCCGCCGACCTGGCCCGCCGGGACCACCTGGACTCGACCCGCCGGACCTCGCCGTTGCAGCAGGCGTCGGACGCGGTCGTGCTGGACACCACCGAGCTGGGCATCGACGAGGTCGTCCAGCAGCTGCACACCCTGCTCACCGAGCGGGGAGTGGCATGAGCGAGCGATTCATCAGACGGAACGCGGTTGAGCCTCGTGGCGGCGCCGACCGGAAGGAGGCGGCGGCATGAGTGACGCAGGCGGTTGGGTGGAGCTGCGGGAGTCGGACCTCGACACCGAGGAGCCGACCGGCCCGCAGCCCGTGGTGGCCGTCGTCGGCCGACCGAACGTGGGCAAGTCGACGCTTGTCAACCGGATCATCGGCCGGCGGCAGGCGGTGGTCGAGGACGTCCCCGGGGTGACCCGGGACCGGGTGCCGTACGACGCCCAGTGGGCCGGTCGGGCGTTCACCGTGGTGGACACCGGCGGGTGGGAACCGGACGCGAAGGACCGGGCGGCCGCGATCGCCGCGCAGGCCGAGACGGCCGTGGCGACCGCGGACGTGGTCCTCTTCGTGGTCGACGCGATGGTCGGTTCGACCGATGTGGATGAGGCCGCGGTGCGGATGCTGCGACGCAGCGCCAAGCCGGTCATCCTGGTGGCGAACAAGGCGGACAACACCTCCATCGAGATGGAGTCGACCTCGCTCTGGTCGCTCGGCCTGGGCGAGCCGCTGCCGGTCTCCGCCCTGCACGGCCGGGGCTCCGGCGACCTGCTCGACGCGATCATGGCGGCGTTGCCCGATTCCCCGGCGATCGTCGAGCACGGGCCGCGCGGCCCGCGCCGGGTGGCGCTCGTCGGCCGGCCGAACGTGGGCAAGTCCAGCCTGCTCAACCGCTTCTCCGGTGAGCAGCGGGCGGTCGTCGACTCGGTCGCCGGCACCACCGTCGACCCGGTGGACAGCCTGGTGCAGATCGGCGGCGAGACCTGGCACCTGGTCGACACGGCCGGGCTGCGCAAGCGGGTCGGCAAGGCCAGCGGGACCGAGTACTACGCGAGCCTGCGTACCGCGTCGGCCATCGAGGCGGCCGAGGTCGCGGTGGTGCTGCTCGACGCGAGCGAGCCGATCAGCGAGCAGGACCAGCGGATCCTGTCGATGGTCACCGACGCCGGGCGGGCCCTGGTGATCGCCTTCAACAAGTGGGACCTGGTCGACGCCGACCGCCGGTACTACCTGGACAAGGAGATCGACCGGGAGCTGCGCCGGATCCCGTGGGCGATCCGGCTGAACCTGTCGGCGATGACCGGCCGCGCGGTCGACAAACTGGCGCCCGCGCTGCACAAGGCCCTCGACAGCTGGGAGACCCGCATCCCGACGTCGCGGCTCAACCAGTGGCTCACGGCGCTCGTGCAGGCCACCCCGCACCCGGTGCGGGGCGGCCGGGCGCCACGCATCCTCTTCGCCACCCAGGCGGGGGCGGCCCCGCCGCGTTTCGTGCTCTTCACCACCGGGCCGCTGGACGCCGGCTACCAGCGGTTCGTCGAGCGCAAGCTCCGCGAGGAGTTCGGTTTCGAGGGGAGCCCGATCGAGATCTCCGTACGCCCGCGCAAGAAGGTCGGCCCCGGCGGCCGGGGCAAGGCGCACGGCTGATCCACCGGATCACCAGCGGGCCGGGTCGAGGGAAGCCTCGACC
>NZ_SMKG01000352.1 GCF_004348525.1 Micromonospora sp. 15K316
CTGCCCGGCCCTCCCATGGTGACCGCGCTGAGCAGCACGTCGGAGGCGCGGTTCGCCCCGTGAGCCGCCCCGGTGCCCCGGACTCGCATGCCCAGCCAGATGGTGTCCAGCGACACGTCTTCGACCAGCGGGATGATCTCTGCCGCGTACTTCACCGCGCCCTCGGCCAGCGAGACGCTCGGCACGCCCTCGCGCAGGTTCGCGTCCAGCGCCTTGATGACGGCTTGCTCCTCCAGCAGCAGGTAGTTGCTGAACGCGACATCGGCGTAGACGACGTTGCGCACGTCCCTCAGCGACGGCTCGTAGCTGTGCGGATCTGCGCCGTCCGGTACCAGCGAACTGACGCGCACGCGGTCACCACCGACGTTCCCGACCAGATCCCGCAGAATGCCGGTGGTCGTGACCACCTGGACCCGTCCGTCGCGCCCGCTCAACGCCACCTCTGACCGGCAGCCGGCGACGAGCCCGACCAGCAGTGGCAGCAGCAGTAGCAGCCGGATCCGGCAGCCGATGCGACGAGCGGGCGGGCAGGTACGGGTGACGCCGACAGCGCGCATCCACGCTTCTCCTTCCCGAAGGTTTCGCGGGTCGGCGGTTCCTCGCCGCCCCTCCGCGATGCGCCGCACGATAGCATGAAAATGGTAATGATTATCAACTCGGTTAGCCGTCGGCGTCATGGCACTCGACTCGACTGAACCGTCGGTTGTTCGTCGAGGGCGCGGATGCCGCCGCGAAGATGTACTGGCTGACCGCCGGATCCCGGTCTCCCGCCGGTCACGCGGCGGGACACCGGGCTTTCCGTTCTCATCGGACAAGGCCGGATGACGGGGCAACCCGAACGATGGCCGGCGCTACTGCCCTCAACCAGCCCAGGCGTCGGTTGCCCTGCGACGTCGCACGGCGAACCGCAGCACTCCCCCGCCCAGCACAAGGAGGAGACCGCCAGCGGCGGCCGGCAGGATCCAGGACGTGCCGGTACGCGGCAACCTGCCGTCGCCACCGGAACCGCTGCCGTCGCCGTCGCCGTCGCCGATGTTGTCCCCGGAACCACTGCCGAAGCCGGTGCCCGGATCGGTGCCGTCACCCACGGCGATCGCCAGAGTCTTGGTGTCGGTGACCGCCCGGCCGTCCGTGGTCGTGCCGCTCATCTGAACCTTCAGCCGGTAGAGGCCCGGCTCGCTGAACGCCCAGTTGCCGTGGGCGTGCGTGTTCGGCGGGATCGGAAGCCGTTGCGGCAGTTGCTTGGTCGAGTCGAACAGGACATCGGCGTTACCGAACGATCCGGTCAGGAAGAGAGTGAAGCGGCCCGGACCGTCGACACCGGTGAGAGCCCAGGTCACGTTGCCCCGAGTGCCGGAGACCACCGACTCGTGCTGAGTGTTCCAGCCCGGCCAGACGATCCCGGACCGCTGCGCCTGTGGCAGCAGCCAGACCTCGTCCCCCTCCTTGCCCAGGAAGTCGGCACCGGCCGGAACCGTGGTCTTCGCGTTCTCCTTGACCTGCAGGACCACGTCAGCCAGTTCCCGCCACACGGCCGGACTGACCGTGTCGTCCTTGATGCGGATCGTCCAGTCACGGCCCACCAGTTGTGGCCCCATGTCGACGTGTCCGTCGGAGATCACCTTGCGTTCGCCGCTCGCCGAGGCGGCATTCGCGGCCTCCGGCTGCCGATTCGCCGGTGTCGACGCGGCCGCGGCCCGGGGTACCGGCGTGGGCCCCTTGTTCTGAGGCCGCAACTGCGGTGTCCGGGACGTCTCGATCGGAGCGGCCGCCGCGGGCGGGGGCACCACCGGTCCCGGTTGGATCTGCGGGACGGTGACCTGGTAGGTCGCGTCGGTGGTGACAGTTCTGCCCGTCGACAACGTCGCCGACGAGGAAAGAGTCAGCCGGTAGTTCCCGGGCTCGTCGAACGCCCACACGACCGGCGTGCGGCTCTCGGCCGGCAACCTCACCTCGCGAGCACTCGTACCGAGCAACAACCCGGCCGTTCCGAGCCCGGAGGGGGTGTAGACGGTGAACCGTCCGGGCCCTTCCGCCGCGAGCGACAGGGTCACCGTGTCGCCAGGGACGACGCCCCGCCTCACACCCGTGGTGTCGAACGCGGGAAGGCCCTCGCTCCCGGACGTCAGCGACCAGACGGCCTGACCGGGCGCGCCGAGGAACGAGAACGCCGGGTTGTCCGGCACCCGTACCGCCACACCGCCTTCCGTGCTCAACTGCACGTCAGAGGGGTCGTGCCCGACCGCGTTGCGAGCTATCTGGTTCGCGTCGCGGACGTGCAACGACAGGTCGCCGTCGGCGACGGAGAGGGACACCAGGTCCGCCCCTGCCGGGTCGAGCTGGGCCTCGGTGGCACCTGCCGGCGCGGCAGCGCCGGCCAGCGTCAGCACGGCTAGGGCGAACCCGGCCGCACCGGTACGCACATGTGCTGTTCTCATCATCCTCCCTGTTCCTGGTCCACTCGGGGTTCTCACTGTCTTGGCCGTTCGGTCGGGGTGGTGTTGTCATGGCTGGACGTCCGAAGGTGGCAGTGACGCCTCGGTTCCGGCTTCCGGCCCACGGCTGTCCCGCGGTGACGCGGGTGTTCCGACTGGGTTGGTCTTTTCGGCCAGGGCGGCCGCGGCGGCTTCTGCGCAGCCCTGATCACGAGCGGCGGCGACAGCCTGCTCCAACGTCCGAGCCGCGCGACGGCGTCTGCGTCCACGCAGCGCCAGGAGGGCCCAGACCGTCGCGCAGACAAGGGTGACGAGCAGCAACTGGACCCACGGCACGGCCCAGACGGCAACCGTCTCCGACACGGTCGCCGGCGGTGGGTCGAACACCTGATCGTCGACGGGCCCGGGGGCGACGGTGGCGGTGGCGCTAAGCCGGAACAGCGGAGGCACCCGGGGTAGCCGAAGTGTGGTCTGAATGGCGTCGCCCGGCAAGATCTCCGGCAACGCCGCACCCGGAGCGTCCCGGGCACCCAGGCCGAACACGCCGGAGGCACTAAGCCTGGGTCGACCAGCGAGCCGCACGTTTCCGGTGTTGCGGATCGTGGCCCTGGCGATGATCTCACCGCCCGTGAACGGGTTGCGGGAAGCTGTGTGGTGCACCCGGAGGTCCTCCAGGGCCAGCGCCGGCCGCAGCTCTCCGGTGACCCGCAGGTAGAGGCGCGCACCGACCCGGTGGTCGACCGAGACCGTGTTGCCCTGGCCGTCGGTCGTGGTGGCCGCGAGCGAGGCCACGATGCCGCCCGTGTGATCCCCCGGAGTGGCGTTTTCTGGGACTGTCAGAGTGAACGGCACGGTCACCCGGGACGTCGACGGGATCGTCAGCGCCGAAGTGGAGAGCCGCGCCCAGGAGCCGACGTCGAGCGGCCGCTGCGCCCCGGGCAACAGGTCGAAGCCGCCGTACGGTGTGGTGACCGCGTCGCTGGCGTAGAGGGTCAGGGTGAGCGGCCGCGGGGAGTGGTTGGTCACCGCGACGTAGTCGGTCACCGTGGCACCAGGGTCGAGTTTGTAGGAGAAGTTCGCCCGCCCGTTGGGCCCCGTGGGGCTCGACGGGGCCACGCCCCAGGTGAGCGGTGCCGGTGCGGGTGGGGCGGGCACAGCGCTGATCGGCGCTGGCGTCCGGCTCGGTGCGGGCACTGGGGCCGCGGGGACCGCGAGCACGAGGATGCCGACGGCAGTGGCGATGGGCATACGCATGGCGGGGTGGCGGGTCCATTCCCTCGTTCTGGCG
>NZ_SMKG01000353.1 GCF_004348525.1 Micromonospora sp. 15K316
AAGAGACAGGAATCCGGCCACCCGCCCCGCGTATCGGTGGGTGTCAGCGAATGCCCAGGTCGCGTGCCGACTGTCGGCGGCTGTTCATCGCGACGGTGAGAGCGGATCGGGTTGCCTCAGTGCTCGTGGTGATGCCGGCCTGAGGCCGGCGCATTCGGGCCCGGGACAACGCTTCGTGAAGTAGTTGCATCTCAACTCCGTTGGGTACGTGCAGCATGTCGTTTCCAGTCGTCTCCGGACCGGTGCCGGCGTGGTTGGTGCGGATCGGGTTCATGTCAGGCCGCCAGCCGGACCGCGTTACGCCCCTGGGACAGCCCACTGGCCGCCAGGCGCGCCTCGGCCTCGACCCGGAGCGCGGCGTCGCGGGCGACGTCCTCCTTGCGCGGACGGCCACGGGGCCGCTTGCGCGGGACGACCGCGCCACGCTCGAAGATCTCGCCACCCCAGACGCCCCAGGGCTCGGCACGCTCGACCGCGCCGGCGAGGCACTCGACGCGCAGCGGGCAGTCCCCGCAGAGCGACTTGGCCAGCTCGAGCTCGGCGGGCGCGTCGGAGAACCACAGGTCGGGGTCGAACTTCCGGCAGGGCAGGTTCGCCTCCAGCTCGACGTCCAGGTCGAGCGGGGCCAACGCCAGACTCATCGCCCGGTCACCTCTCTCTCATCTCGATCTCGTGGATCGCTACTTCCGACTACGTGGGCGGAACAAAAAACTGAGGCCGCGGATCCCGGTTTACGGGTTCCGCGGCCTCGAGGTGAGCCGGTCGGTCTGTGATCAGACCGGTCTACCTCGAGGTGGAACGCCGCGGACATCGGTGCGCTTCTTCTGAACGCCATCGATGCCCATGCCCGTGAAGCCACTGGTCCCCCGGAGCCCGTTCAGCGCGGCGGCGAGGATCAGCTCGGCCTGAGCCTCGACCTGGTGCACCTGTGGAACCGACGGTCGCTTGACCGCGAGAGCCACCCGGGCAGCCGACAGCGGAGCGCGGGCAGCTGGCATCGCCGCCGGACGCTCATAGGTGAAGATCTCCACGGGTGCCACCTCCCTCACGTTCCTCGAATCGACTGGGACAACCCCCCGTGAGCAGCCCGAACGGCGCCGCTCGCGAGGTGTGCACTGAGGCTATTCCTCGCCCGAGGGCGAGGGCAAACGAATTTACGGCTCGATTTCGAAAGTTTTCTCGGGGCAGACGTCGTCCACCGCCGCGCCGCCCACCAGCGCCAGTACCGATTCGCCGTAGAGGCCCAGTTTGCGCGGGCCGATCCCGGCGATGGCGATCAGCTCCTCGGACCGGCTCGGCCGCCGCTCGGCCAGCGCCGTCAGGGTGGCGTCGGTGAAGACCACGTAGGCCGGGACCCGCTGCTCACCGGCGACCCGCCGCCGCCACTCGTGCAGCCGCTCGTGCAGCTCCTCGTCGATGTCCGACGGGCAGGTCGCACACCGTCCCAGCTTCCGCTCCGGACCGGCGAGCAGCGTCGCCCCGCAGATCCGGCAGGAGACGATCTGCGTCCGCCGCCGCTCCGGCCGGGGCGTCGTGTTCGTGCCGCGGGCCCGCTCACCGCCGCCGCCGGAACGGTCGAGCTGGGGCAGGAAACGCGAGGGCCGCCGGGCGCGTCCGCCCGGCGAGCGGGCCACCGCGTACGACAACCACAGCCACTCCCGAGCGCGGGTGACGCCCACGTAGAGCAGCCGGCGCTCCTCCTCGACCTGCTCGGCCGTCTTCGCATAGGTGGTGGGGAGGGTGCCCTCGGAGAGCCCGACGAGGAAGACGGCGTCCCACTCCAGCCCCTTCGCCGAGTGCAGCGAGGCCAGGGTCACCCCGTCGAGGGTGGGCGCGTGCTGCTGGCTGGCCCGGCGGTGCAGCTCGTCGGTGAACTCGGTCAGCGTCACCCGCCGCTCGACGGTCGCCGCCTCGCCGATCGGCAGGACGGCGGGGGTCGCCGCGTACTCCTCGGCGAGCTGGACCAGCGCGGCGAGCGCCTCCCAGCGCTCCCGGGCGGCGCCACCGGCCGGGGGTGTCTCCGGCGACCAGCCCACCGCGGCGAGCGCCTCGACAACGGCCGCCGGCAGCGGGGTCTCCCCCGGGATCGAGCGGGTGGCGGCGCGCAGCGCGACCATCGCCTGCCGCACCTCGACCCGCTCGAAGAACCGCTCCGCCCCCTGCACCACGTACGGCACCTCGGCCTCGGTGAGCGCCTTCTCGTACGCCTCGGACTGCGCGTTGGTCCGGAACAGCACGGCGATCTCCCGGGCGGGGGTGCCGGCGTCGATGAGCGCCCGGGCACGTGCCGCCACCGCGTTCGCCTCGGCGGGCTCGTCGGTGAAGATCCGCAGCTCCGGTTCGGGGCCGGGTGGACGCTGCCCGCGCAGCTCCAGCCGGAGCCGGGCCTCGGTGCCTCGGGCCTGGGAGATCACGGCGTTGGCCAGCCCGACGACCTGCGGCGTGGAGCGGTAGTCGCGGACCAGCCGGACGACCACCGCGTCCCGGTGCCGGCGCGGGAAGTCGACCAGGTACGACGAGGTCGCCCCGGTGAAGGAGTAGATGGTCTGGCTGGCGTCGCCGACCACGGTCAGGTCGTTGCGCCCGCCCAGCCACGCCTCCAGCAGCCGCTGCTGGAGCGGGTTGACGTCCTGGTACTCGTCGACCACGAAGTGCCGGTACTGCGCGCGCACCTGCTCGGCGACGTCGGCGTGCTCCTCGATCCCCCAGACCGCCGCACGCAGCATGTCCTCGAAGTCGATCACGCCATTGCCGCGCTTGATCTTCTCGTAGGCGGCGAACACCTCGGCGACCTTCGCCGGCTCGTGCGGGGTGTCCCGCAGCGCCTTCGCCGCCGCCACCACGTACTCGGCCGGCTCGACGAGCGACGACTTGGCCCACTCGATCTCGCCGGCCAGGTCCCGGGCGGCGGCCCGGTCCGTACGCAGACCCACCCGGGCCGCGGCGAGCGTGACGAGCCGGACCTTGCTGTCCAGCAGCTCCGGCATGGCCCGACCGTCGAGCAGTCGGGGCGCGAAGTAGCGCACCTGACGCAACGCGGCCGCGTGGAAGGTGCGCGCCTGGACACCGCTCACCCCGAGCCGGGTGAGCCGGTGTCGCATCTCGGCGGCGGCCCGGGCGGTGAAGGTGACGGCGAGCACGTGCCGGCCGGAGATCTCACCGGTGAGCGCCCGGTGGGCGATCCGCGAGGTGACCGCCCGGGTCTTTCCGGTGCCCGCGCCGGCCAGGATGCAGACCGGCCCGGCCGGCGCGGTCACCGCGCCGCGCTGCTCGGGATCCAGCTCGGCGAGCACCCGTTCGGCCTCTGAGTGAACCCCCACAGCAAGGAATTCTCGCAGCAACCCCGGGTGTTGCAGTGGATAGCCCCGGCTTGATCGGCAAGCGGGCGGCGGAGCAGCGGGAGGAATTGACCATGCTGACGATGTACTCCACCTCGTGGTGCGGTTACTGCCACCGACTGAAGTCCCAGCTGGACCGGGAGGGCATCGGGTACGAGGTGGTCGACATCGAGCGGGACCCCCAGGCCGCCGAGTTCGTGATGAGCGTCAACGGCGGCAACCAGACCGTTCCGACGCTGCGCTTCTCCGACGGCAGCGCGCTCACCAACCCGTCGATCAAGCAGGTCAAGGACCACCTCGCCACGATCGTCACCGCCTGACCCCCGCAGACCACCACGAGAGGCGGCCGTCCCCGGACGGCCGC
>NZ_SMKG01000354.1 GCF_004348525.1 Micromonospora sp. 15K316
GGGTGAGAGGGGAAGGAGGGTCAGGCCTCGACGTTCAGCCGGGCCAGGATCAGCTCCCGGACGGTCTTCGCGTCGGCCTGCCCGCGGGTGGTCTTCATGACCGCGCCGACCAGCGCGCCGGCCGCGGCGACCTTGCCGCTGCGGATCTTGTCGGCGATGTCCGGGTTGGCGGCGATCGCCTCGTCCACCGCGGCGGTGAGCGCACCGGTGTCCGAGACCACCTCCAGGTTCCGGCTGGTCATGATCTCGGTCGGCGAACCCTCGCCGGCCACCACGCCCTCCAGCACCGTCCGGGCCAGCTTGTCGTTGAGCTTGCCGGCGTCGACCAGGCCCTGCAGCTCCGCCACCTGCTCCGGGGTGGCGCCCACGTCGGTGAGCTCCACGCCGGTCTCGTTGGCCCGCCGGGACAGCTCACCGAGCCACCACTTACGGGCCGCGGCCGGGGTGGCGCCGGCGGCCACGGTCTGCTCGATCAGCTCGACCGCCCCGGCGTTGAGCACCGACTGCATGTCCAGGTCGGACAGGCCCCACTGCTCCTGGAGCCGCCGGCGGTGCACCCGGGGCAGCTCCGGCAGGGCCGCCTTCAGCTCGGCCACCCAGGCCGGGTCCGGCGCGATCGGCACGAGATCCGGCTCCGGGAAGTACCGGTAGTCGGTCGCCGTCTCCTTCGAGCGGCCCGGGGTGGTGTCCCCGGTGTCCTCGTGGAAGTGCCGGGTCTCCTGGGTGATCCGGCCGCCCGCGTCGAGCACCGACGCCTGCCGCAGCATCTCGGAGCGGACGGCCCGCTCCACCGAGCGCAGCGAGTTGACGTTCTTCGTCTCGGTGCGGGTGCCCCACTCCTGACCGGGCAGGTTCAGCGACGTGTTCACGTCGCAGCGCAGCGAACCCTCCTCCATCCGGACGTCGGAGACGCCCAGCGAGCGGATCACGTCCCGCAGCTCGGTGACGTACGCCCGGGCGATCTCGGGAGCGAGCTCGCCGGTGCCGGGGATCGGCTTGGTGACGATCTCCACGAGGGGGATGCCGGCCCGGTTGTAGTCCACCAGCGACTCCGTCGCACCGTGGATCCGGCCGGTGGCGCCACCGACGTGCAGCGTCTTGCCGGTGTCCTCCTCCATGTGCACCCGCTCGATGCCGATCCGCACCGTCTCGCCGTTCACCTCGACGTCCAGGTAACCGTCGACGCAGATCGGCTCGTCGTACTGGCTGATCTGGTAGTTCTTCGGCATGTCCGGGTAGAAGTAGTTCTTCCGGGCGAACCGGCACCACTCCGCGATCGAACAGTTCAACGCGAGGCCGATCCGGATCGTGGCCTCGACGGCCGCCTTGTTGACCACCGGTAGTGAGCCGGGCAGGCCGAGGCAGACCGGGCAGACCCGGGTGTTCGGCTCGCCGCCGAAATCGGTGCGGCAGCCGCAGAACATCTTCGTCCGGGTGCCGAGCTCGACGTGGGTCTCCAGGCCGATCACCGGTTCGTAGCGCGCGACGACGTCGTCGTACGAGGGCAGTGTCGTGGTCATCGGAGCTCCTGCCTCACAGTGCCGGTGGGGTGAACGTGCCGACGGCGCTCTCCAGCGCGGCGGCGACCCGGTACATCCGGTCGTCGGCCATCGTCGGGGCCATGACCTGAAGACCGACCGGCAGCCCGTCGGAGAGGCCGCACGGCACCGAGATGCCGGGCCCGCCGTACAGGTTCGTCGGGATGGTGAACAGGTCGGCCAGGTACATCTGGTACGGGTCGGCGGTGCGCGCGCCGATCGGGAACGCCACGAACGGGGTGGTCGGCGAGATCAGCGCGTCCACCTGCTCGAACGCCGCGGTGAAGTCCCGGGTGATGAGCGTACGGACCTTCTGGGCCTGCCCGTAGTAGGCGTCGTAGTAGCCCGACGAGAGGGCGTACGTGCCGAGCATGATGCGGCGCTTGACCTCGGGGCCGAAACCGGCCTCCCGGGTCAGCGACATGACCTCCTCCAGGGACCGGCTGCCGTCGTCGCCGACCCGCAGGCCGAAGCGGACGCCGTCGAACCGGGCCAGGTTGGAGGAGCACTCGCTCGGCGCGATGAGGTAATACGCCGGCAGCGCGTAGCTGAAGTGCGGGCAGGAGATCTCGACGATCTCCGCGCCCAGCTTGGTCAGCGCGTCGACCGCCTCCCGGAACACCGCCATCACGCCCGGCTCGGCGCCCTCGCCGACGAACTCGGTCACGATGCCGAGCTTCACGCCGGTCAGGTCGCCGCTCGCACCGAGCTTCGCGGCGGCCACCACGTCCGGCACGGGCTGCGGGATCGACGTGGAGTCGCGCGGGTCGTGCCCGCCGATGACCTCGTGCAGCAGCGCGGCGTCCAGCACCGTACGGGCGCACGGGCCGGGCGTGTCCAGGGACGAGGAGAAGGCGACGAGCCCGTAGCGGGAGGTGCCGCCGTAGGTCGGCTTCGCCCCGACGGTGCCGGTGACCGCGCCCGGCTGGCGGATCGAGCCACCGGTGTCCGAGCCGATCGCCAGTGGGGCCTCGTACGCGGCCAGCGCCGCGGAGCTGCCGCCCCCGGAGCCACCCGGGATCCGGCTCAGGTCCCACGGGTTGCGGGTCGCACCGTACGCCGAGTACTCGGTGGAGGAGCCCATGGCGAACTCGTCCATGTTCGTCTTGCCGAGCATCACCGTGCCGGCCGCGCGCAGCCGCTCGACGATCGTCGCGTCGTACGGCGGGCGCCAGCCCTCCAGGATCTTCGATCCGACGGTGGTCGGCACCCCTTTGGTGGCGAGCACGTCCTTCACCGCGACCGGCACCCCGGCCAGCGGGCCGAGCGGCTCACCGGCCGCGCGGCGCTCGTCGACCGCCCGGGCCGCGGCGAGCGCGCCCTCGGTGTCGACGTGCAGGAACGCGTGCACCTGGTCGTCGACCGCCGCGATCCGGTCGAGGTGGGCCTGGGTGACCTCGACGGCGGAGGCCTCCCCGCCGGCCACCAGCGCGGCGATCTCCGCCGCGGTCTTCCTGGTCAGGTCGCTCATGCCCCCGCCTCGCTTCGCTCGCCGGCGCACCGCCGCGCGCTGATCATGCTGATTCGCTCGCTCATGACGCCAAGTCCTCGTTCAGGATCCGGGGGACGCGGAACCGCTGCTGCTCGGCGTCGGGCGCGCCCGACAACGCCTCCTCGGGCGTCAGGCACGGCGTCTCGACGTCCTCACGCAGGACGTTCGTCAGCGGCACCGAGTGCGAGGTCGGCGGGATGTCCGCGGCGGCGACCTTGCCGACCTGGGCGACCGCCTGGAGGATCACGTCGAGCTGGCCGGCGAACGTGTCCAGCTCCTCCTCGGTTACGGCGAGCCGCGACAGGCGCGCCAGGTGCGCGACCTCCTCGCGGGAGATGGCGGCCATCGTGCCCCCTTCGTGACGGTCCTGTGTCCGGCCGGTCTGCGACCGCGCGAGCTGTACGGAGTGACGCGCGGTGACCGGAGCGAGTCTATTGTTCCGTGCCGGCGTGACGTCCCCCCACTCCCCCTCCGCGCCGTCGTGCCGCCCGATCCCGCCCACCCGATCACGGCGCTCGCATGATCGACTCGGGTTACCGGGATGTCGGGGTGTCCC
>NZ_SMKG01000355.1 GCF_004348525.1 Micromonospora sp. 15K316
CCATCCACCCCCACCGCCAGCAGCACCACCACCTGCACCGACCACAGCAGCAGCCACCCCGCCGCCCGCAGCCGGGCACGCACCACATGCCGAGGCAGGTGCCGGCGTCGCCGCGCCACCCCGGGCCGGTTGTGCTGGACGTTGTGCACCGGACGCTCCGCGATAATCGCCGCCCGCTCCGCGGCCTCGACCGCCTCCCGCGACGCCCACACACGCGGGTCGCGTTCCCAGCACGCCACCTGCGGGGCCCAGTCCTTGTCGTCAAGGTGTTCAGCCCACCGGGCGACCGCTGTCCGCTCCGTCACCCCGATGTACAGCAGGTACTGCCAGCCGCCGAGCAGCCTGCCCAGCAGCCGCGCCCGCCAGCCCGTCTCCGGCGGCAGGTCACCCCACGCCCGGTACAGGCGGAACTCACCCGGCGGGGCCCAGTTCGCCGGCCGCCGGCCAACCTGGCGGTGCCAGGACCGGCCGGTCACACTCGGCCGAACGGCCACCTGGCACCCCCGACACACCGGCCGGTGACGACACCTGTCGCACGGGCATGCCATCCTGTGGATATGTCGTACACCGAGCAGGAACGCCGCCAGTGGATCCAGCGTCTGCGGGACGCTGCGATCGAGGCCACCTGTGCAGGCGCCGACGACACTGACCTGCGCGACGCCCTCACCGAAGGGGTCGCGGAGGGACGGCGGCTGCTGGCGCTGCGCGCCCCCACCGTGCCCGCGCCTCGCCGTGACGCTGCCCGACCCCAGGTCACCCCGGAGTCGGGCAGCGCCCTCGGCAGGCTGTCCGCAGCGGTCGGCATCTAGACGGCCAGCCCGTAGAACGGGCCACCGGCCCTGGTGTCGTCCCGCACTACCTCGCCCGCGCCCACGAGCTTCGTCAACAGCTCGTGGGCGCGCTGCTTGGTGACGTCGTTACCAGTCGTCTCCCGGATCGCCGTGCGGATCTCGACCGCCGTCATCATCCGCGGGTACGCCTCGCGCAGCGCCTCCCGGATCAGGTCCCGCGTCTCCTTCTTCGGCTCGGTCAACGGCACCAGCTCGGCACCCGGGCTGGCCGGGCGTGCCGGGTCGGCGTCGAGGGCCAGGTGTGCCTCCGACAGTAGGGCCGCTGCGACCGCGTCCACGTCGTTCACCGGCACCGGCTGCTGCGGGGTCGGCTGCGCGGGCACCGTCACTGGGGTCTTCTCGTCCTCGGCGGCCGGCGCCTGCTGCTGGTCCACGGCGACACCAGCGCCGTGCGCGAGCCGGGCCAGCGCGGAGCCGGGCGCGGCCACCGGGGTCACGGTCGGCTCCGGCCGGGCGGGCGCGGTCGGTTCGTCGTCCTCGGGCAGATCCTCGTCGCGGAGCTCCGCGAGCATCGCCGCCTTCCGCTCCCAGCGGTTCTCGTAGACGAGGCCGGCGGCGACGTCCTGGAACACGGGGTGCTCCAGCAGGTCGGCGAACTTCGGGTCGCGCGGGTCCCGGCCGTCGAGGACGTCCGCGGCGGTGACGCGGCTGGCGACCAGGCGGCCCCGCTGGTCGAGGTCCGGGCGCAGGTCTGCGGTGGCGATGGCGTGCCGCTCGATCGACTTGACGTCCACGTTGACCGTGCGGACGAGGACCGGCCGGTAGTCACGGTCGGTGCGGTACAGGAACGCGGACCCAAGGTGCAGCAGCCGCACACGGCCCGGGTTCTTACCCAGCACGTGGTCGTACTCGCCTTCCTCGTCCATGCGCAGGCAGATTCGGATGCCCTGCACCGCCCGCAGACCCTTCTCCAGCAGGTCGCTGGTACCACGCAACACGGACTGGATGACCCGTGCACCTTCGGCGCGGCCGATCTGCGCGATGCGGGCGATGTACTGGTCGACCAGGGAGGCCAGCAGGCCGATCGCCTGCCGGATCTCCCCACCCTCGTCGGTGAGGATCACGATGGCCGGGAAGTCCTTGTCGACCGGCACGACGGTGGTGTTGGCGCGCCGCTTGCGGCGCATCGACTCCCGGTTCGTCTTGCGGTCCTTGGTGACAGCGATGAGGACAGCGCACATGGCGGCGGCTTCGATCTCGTCCTCGGCCACCCAGTCAATCGTGGGCTTCTTGGCCTCGCCGCGGGCGTAGGGGCCGAGCCACATGCTCGCCACACCACCACCGTTGAAGTCGATCACCCAGATGAGGGCGTCGGTGCAGCGGGCGAGGAACATGATGATCCGGTGCAGCAGGGTGGTCTTGCCGCTGCCGGTGGTGCCGCCGACGACCATGCCCTTCTGGCGCAGACACACCGTCATCGCTTCCCCGCGCGGGCTGGTCGCCAGGTCGAACTCGTCGTTGATCGACGCCGGGGTGGTGGGTTCGGAGATCATCCGGTCGTCGGCGAGGCAGTCGCGGGTCATCACGTCGAGGATCGCCGCGCCCTGGTGGGCGGCGTCGAGGATCCGTACGACGCAGCCCTGCGGCAGCTTGACCGCTCCGGCGATGTCGTCGGCGAGGGTCGACTCCGACATCTTCTTGACCGTCAGCCCCTCGGGCAGGTCGAGGTGAATCCTCGTACCGTCGTTGGGGTTCGGCCACGAGGTGATGCCCCGGACGATGACCTTCGCCTTCGTGAGGCGGCGCAGCAGCGCCTCCCACGCCGCCTCCTCGTCGCTGCGCGACTGGAACACCGGCTGCTGCGCCGCCGGCTGCTCGTGGCGGATGACCTGGGCGACGGTCACGGTCGGGGCGAGCACCCACTCCAGCAGCGCCAGGACCGCCGCCCAGCCGACGAGCAGCACGACCGAGACGGGCGACCAGCCCGCCAGGGCCACCCACGTCATCCACCCACCGCCCGCCAGCGCGGCCAGCACACGGTGAACCAGCACCCGCCCGCGCTCGGTGATGACGGTGATGATGCCGGTGATGAGCGCACCGATCAGGCCGGCGCCGATCCCCACCAGCCAGCTCTTATCGCCTTGCACGGTGCCGTGACGCAGGACAGCCGCCAGTACCAGCACGGCGATCGTCCAGGCCGGAACCCATACCGCCCCACTGCGGCGGCTGCCCTGCTCCTTCATGGTGGTACTCCTTCCGCTCGTCGGTGTCATCCAGTGGGGCCGATCAGGTGTCCCGCTCGGCGGAGCTCACGTCGGCGCGCTTCTCCGCCGCCCGGGAGCCGCGGACACCGTTGAGCCGGTCCTCGTCGGCGAACTGCGCCCGCTGGTACATGCCGTGCAACTCCTGGGCGCGAGCGGACACGGCCCGGTAGCGGGTGAGCACGGCCTCGGCCTCGGCCTTGATCGCGTCGAGGTCGGTGGCGACGGTTTCGACCTCGGCGGTGAGGGACTTCAGCACCGGCAGGTCGTTCTCGCTGTAGGTGGCGAGCTGCTTGACTGCGGCGGCCAGCACACCGGCCCGTTCCACGATCGGGGAGAGGTCCGTGGTGACCTCGTCGATCGAGGGGGTGATTTCGCGCAGGGTGCGGCCCCACCGCTGGAGGCTCATGTCCTCGGTGATGCGGATGCCCATCGTGTTGTTCCTTCCGTTCCGTGCCTCGCGGGGAGGCGGGGTCTTGGCCGGCTGCGGGCGCGGTGCCTGCGCCGGTGGCTTACGGGTGGGGGTC
>NZ_SMKG01000356.1 GCF_004348525.1 Micromonospora sp. 15K316
GAGTGTGGTCGCGGCGAGGAGCCGGGTGATGGTGTGGCGGTGGCGCACGGACACCTCCTGGTGCTCATCTCGATCGGTGGCGATCGATCGGTTTCGCACGCTACCGGTGTCCGGCGTGGACTGTAAACCTTCCTTATCGGGTGCTCCCCCGCTGCTCGGGCGGGCCGGTGCGGGTCACCCGGGTGCTGCTCTCGTGCGGGCGGCGGGCCAGGACCAGGCTGGTGCGTAGCCGCAGGACGATGCGGCCGCCGAAGCCGTCGACGAGGGAGCGCACGGCGGCGAGGGCGCGTTGCTGCTGGTCGGCGGAGTGCTGGCGGAACGGCCCGAAGGTCCGCACCAGGTCCAGGTAGCGGTCGGTGGGCAGCGCCAGGTCCCGGTCGACGGTGTCGGACCGTACGTCGGTGAAGAGGCCGCTGGCGGTGATGTCGAGGTGGAACCAGCCGGCGGGCCGGTCCTTGACGTCCGGGTCGATGGCGCGCAGCGCGGTGTCGATGGCGCGGGACTGGACGGGGTCGGCGTAGCCGTACTTGTGGGCGAAGACGGCGAGCGTGCCGCCGGGGGCGAGCGCGTCGTGGGCGAGCTGGTTGCGGGTGGCGGGGTCGAGCCAGTGCCAGGCCAGGGCGGCGGCGATCAGCGGTACGCCGCCCTGCGGCGGTGTCCACTCTTCGAACGTCTCGCCGCGGACGGTCACCTCGGGCAGGTTCGCGGCGAGCCGGGTGGCCATCCGCCTGTCGGGTTCGAGGCAGGTGACCGGCGCGCCGAGGCGGAGCAGGACGCGGGTGCCCTTGCCGGTGCCGGCGCCGATCTCCACGACGTGCCGCGGGGCGCCGCCGTGGTAGGCGCGGATGGCCTCGGCGATGCCGTCGGGGTATTCCGGGCGTACGTCGTCGTAGGTGTCGGCGACCTGACCGAAGAGCATGCTCACGCCGGTCATCGTGGCACGGCTCGGGGTGGGATCGACGGACGTGGCGTGAGGGTCGCGTGGTGGCCGTACGGGCGGGTCGACCGTTCGGCTCACCGCAGCGACCGTCCAGCGATGATCGGTTTCCCGTGGACGGTCGTCGGGGGGATGAAGGGAGGTGATCTCATCTTCTTCCGAAGGGACGCTGCGGCATGCTCTCCGCACTCGATCGTCGGCACACCGTCGCGCCGCCGGGGTACAGCCGCTGGCTGATACCACCGGCGGCGCTGGCGATCCATCTCTGTATCGGGCAGGTCTACGCGACCAGCGTGTACAAGAACTCGCTCATCGCGCACTTCGACACCAGCCAGACCGCGATCGGGGTCATCTTCAGTATCGCGATAGTGATGCTGGGCCTGTCGGCCGCGGTGGCGGGCACCTGGGTAGAGGCGAACGGGCCCCGCAAGGCGATGTTCGTGTCGGCGTGTTTCTGGGCGGCCGGCTTCCTGGTCGGTGCGCTGGGCATCGCGACGCGGCAGTTGTGGCTGCTGTACCTGGGGTACGGGCTGCTGGGCGGGATCGGTCTGGGCATCGGTTACATCTCCCCGGTCTCCACGCTGATCAAGTGGTTCCCGGACCGGCCGGGGCTGGCCACCGGTTTGGCGATCATGGGGTTCGGTGGCGGGGCGATGGTGGCCTCTCCCCTGTCCCGGCAGCTGCTGTCGTTCTACGACGGCGGGTACGACCCGTCGAACGCGGGCTCGACGGCGTCCGGCAGCGCGCTGGTGTGGCTCTTCGTCACGCTGGGCATCGGCTACTTCCTGATCATGATGTTCGGGGTGTTCAACGTGCGGGTGCCGGCGCCGCACTGGCGTCCGGCCGGGTTCGACCCGGCGCGGGTGGCGGCGAAACCGCTGGTGACCACGGCGAACGTGTCCGCGGCGAACGCGGTGAAGACGCGCTCGTTCTGGCTGCTGTGGGTGGTGCTGTTCTGCAACGTGACCGCCGGGATCGGCATCCTCGAGCAGGCCAGCCCGATGATCCAGGACTTCTTCCGCGACGGCGGGGTCTCGTCGGTGTCGGTGGCCGCGGCGGGTGGCTTCGTGGGCCTGCTGTCGCTGTTCAACATGGCGGGCCGGTTCGTCTGGTCCTCCACGTCGGACGTGATCGGTCGCCGGCCGATCTACCTGCTGTACCTGGGGGTCGGCATGGTGCTCTACGCGCTGCTGGCCGTGGTGGGGCACGCGGCGATGGCGTTGTTCGTGCTGCTGGCGTGCGTGATCCTGTCGTTCTACGGCGGCGGGTTCGCCACGGTGCCGGCGTACCTGCGCGACCTGTTCGGCACGTTCCAGGTGGGCGCGATCCACGGCCGGCTGTTGACGGCGTGGTCGGCGGCGGGGGTGGCCGGGCCGCTGATCGTCAACGGGTTCCTCGACGCGCAGGGCGAGCCGGGCACGTTGACGGCGGCGGCGTACCGGCCGGCGTTGTTCACGATGGTCGGGGTGCTGGCCGTCGGGTTCGTCGCGAACCTGCTGGTCCGGCCGGTGCCGCAGCGGTTCCACGAACGGTCGGATCCGGACCCGGGCCCCGGCCCGGACCAGGACGCGGCGGCGGTCGCGGAAGGGAGCGGTACGCGATGAACGAGGTCGGTGGGCGCGGGCAGCGGGCCCGGTTGTGGATCTCCTGGCTGGTGGTGTCGGTGCTGCTCGGGTACGGGGTGGCGCAGACGGTGATCACCGCCGCGAAGTTGTTCACGAGTTGACCGCCCGGGGTGGCCCGGGACCGTGCGGTCCCGGGCCACCCCGTTGACGGCGGCCGAGGTCAGAGGCCGCCGGAGACGCGGATCACCGTGCCGGTGGTGTACGAGGCGTCGGGGCCGAGCAGCCAGGCGATCGCGCCGGCGACCTCCTCCGGTTCCCCGGCGCGGCCCAGCGGGATACGACCGGCGGCGCGCTCGGGGCGGTCGGGCACCCCGGAGAGGGTGTGGATGTCGGTGCGGATGATGCCGGGAGCGACGGCGTTGACCCGGATCCGGCGGGGGGCGAGCTCCTTGGCCAGCCCGACGGTGAGGGTGTCGGTGGCGGCCTTGACCGCCGCGTAGTGGATGTACTCGTTGGGGCTGCCGAGGGTGGCCGCGGCGGAGGAGACGTTGACGACGGCGCTTCCGGGGCCCATCCGGCGGGCCGCCTGCTGGGCGCAGAGCACGTAGCCGATGAGGTTGACGTCGACGACGCGCCGCAGGTCGGCGGGGTCGAGGTCGACGAAGGGGCCGATCGGGCTGGTCACACCGGCGTTGTTGACCAGCCCGGTGAGCTCACCGAGGTCGGCGGCGGCGTCGAAGAGCGCGCTGACCTGGTCGGCGTCGGTGGTGTCGGCGGGTACCGCGACGCCCTTGCGGCCGGCGGCTTCGATGTCGGCGAGGACGGCCGCCGCGGCGTCGTGGTCGCGCCGGTAGGCGAACGCGATGTGGTGGCCGGCGAGGGCGAGCCGGCGGGCGGTGGCGGCGCCGATTCCGCGGCTGCCGCCGGTGATGACAGTGACCGGGTTCAACGTTCCTCCCCTGCCGGCGGTGGTGGGTCCGACGCTACCGTGACCGGCGCGGGACGTTACGGAGGGGAAGATCACATGGAGCGGGCGCTGGTGCTGGGCGGTGGCGGGGTGACCGG
>NZ_SMKG01000357.1 GCF_004348525.1 Micromonospora sp. 15K316
CACGCCACCCGCAGCCGCGTCACCCTCGGCCACGCCGCCCGCAGCCGCGTCCGTCGACCCGGAGGCCGGCCCGGTCGGGGCCGGCGGTCCCCGCCCTGCCACGGCGAACGGAGCCGGGGGCGCGGACGGTTCCACCGCCGCGCCCACCGGTTCACCGACGCGACGGCGCCGCGGTCTGCTGGTCGGGTCGCTCGCCGTCGCGCTCCTGCTCGTCCTGCTGCTGGGCGTGCCACTGCTCAACGGCGCGTTCTCCGGCGCGCCCGACGACGACCGGGCCACGGCGGCCGACTCCGGCCCGTCCGCCCTCGCCGACACACCGGTTTCCCGGGAGCTGCCCCCACCGCCCATCGGGTGGCACTACCACCGGGACGATCCCCGCTTCCTCGTACCGGTGCCGGACGGCTGGCAGCCGCGACGCGACGGCGAGCGGATCGAGTTCCGCGAGCCGGACGGCGCCCGGCTGCTCGTCGTCGGTGAACTCGGATCGGTCCCCACCAACGTGCTCGCCGGACTGCGGGCCCAGGAGAAGGCCGAACGCGAGCAGTACGACGACTACCGGAAGGTCCGCCTCGGCTCGGTGCGGTACCAGGCACAGGCCGCCGAATGGGAGTGGACGTACACCGGCACGGACGGCACGAGGATGCACGCCGTGAGCCGCGCCTTCGTCGGCCACAACCGGCACGCGTACACCCTCGGCTGGACCACGGCGGACGCCGAGTGGTCGGCCAGCCGGAGCACCTTCTCGCTGGTCACCGACGGATTCCAGGGCCTGCCGCCGGTCACCGGCACAGCGTCGAGGTCCCCCGGCGCGCCGGCCGGGCCGGGGCACGGACCGGCCTCGCCCGGTACGGGCGGCAGCCCGACGGCCGGCTCGACGCAGCCGGTGCGACCGCCCGCCTCGGCGGCCGCGCCGCCGCCCTCGGCTCCGGCCGCCCCGCCCGCCGGTGACCTGATCGTCAGCTACGCCAGTGGGCGCTGCATCGACATCCCGGGCGGCGACGCCACCGCCGGCGCCCGGCTGCGGATCTGGGACTGCCGTCGTGCGGCCCGGCAGTTGTGGACCTTCCCCGCCGACGGCACCGTCCGCTCGATGGGCAAGTGCCTCGATGTTGCCGGACACTCGACGGAGAACGGCGCCGCGGTCCAGTTGGCGGACTGCACCGGCGCGAGTTCGCAACGCTTCAACCTGAACAACGCCCACGACCTGGTGTACGTACGAGCGGACAAGTGCGTCGACGTGGTCGACGCCGACCCGAACAACGGCGCCCGGTTGCAGCTCTGGGACTGCAACGGCGGAGCGCACCAGAAGTGGCGGCGCGGCTGACCTCCACGGTCGCGGCGCCGACCCCTCCGACCAGCCAAGGAGTGATCGCATGCGCCCCTCCCCGTCCCGGACGTTCGCGGAGATAGCGACCGCCGAACGGCCGACCGACACCACAGTCGTCATGCGACGTGCGGTGGTGCTCGGCGGCAGCATCGCCGGGCTGATGGCCGCCCGGGTGCTCAGCGACCACGCCGAGGAGGTGCTGATCGTCGAGCGGGACCCGTCCGACGCGGAGCACGGGCCCCGGCCCGGCGTACCGCAGGGCAGCCAGGTGCATGCGCTGCTGCCGTCCGGTCAGCTGCAGTTGGAGCGCTGGTTCCCCGGCATCGCCGAGGAGGCGCTCGCGCTCGGCGCCCCGTTGCCGCCGAGCGCGGGCACCACGGCGAAGACCTTCGTGAACGGGGTGCTGGGAGTGCCGCCGCCACCGGCGGCCACCGGGCCGATGCTGATCACCACCCGGCCGTTCCTGGAGGCGCTGGTCCGCCGGCACACCCTCGCCGTGAAGAACGTCCGGATGGTGTACGGCCGGGCGGACGGCCTGGTCTACGCCGACCGGCGGGTCACCGGGGCGCGGTACGTGCCGCAGGGCGGCGCCGAGGCGGTCGTGGAACCGGCGGATCTGGTGGTCGACGCGATGGGACGCTCCAGCAGGCTGAGCGACTGGCTGGCCGGCGACGGCTGGCCCCGCCCCCCGATGCAGCGGATGCCGATCAAGTTGAACTACGCGACCGCGCTCTTCAAGCGGGACGAGAAGATCAGCGACACCTGGGTGGTGGTCTACCAGACCATGGCCGGCAAGGGCCGCACCGCCCGGATCGGCGGGATCAACTCGGTCGAGGACGACCGCTGGATGATGCTGGTCGCCGGCTACGACCACGACCGGCCCAGCCGCGACGTCGCCGACTTCACCGAGCGTTGCCGGAAGCACTATCCGGAGATGTTCGGCGACATCGCGGAGCACGGGGAGATGCTGGGCGAGGTGATCACGTACCACCAGGCCGACAGCCGGCGCCGGGACTTCCACAAACTCGACCGGATGCCCGCGGGCCTGGTCGCCGTCGGAGACGCGGTCGCCTCCTTCAACCCGGTGTACGGCCAGGGCATGACCTCCGCGATGCTGCACGCCTCCTGCCTGTCGGCGTACCTGCGCTCCGGCCCCAAGCCGCACGAGGAGCCGGCCCGGGCGTACTTCGACCAGGTCCGCGTGATCGTCGACGCCGCCTGGCAGATCTCGACCTCCGCCGACATCGAACTGCCGCACGTCGACGGCCCGTACCCGCGCGGGTACAAACTCACCAAATGGTTCGGCAACCTGGTCTTCCGGGCCTCACAGATCGACCCGGTGCTGAGCTCCCGACTGAGCCGGGTCACCACCATGCTCGACCACCCGGCCACCCTGAGCCGGCCCGGTACGCTGCTGCGCGCGCTCCGGATCGGCCTGCTGCGGGGCCGACCACAACGGGCCGCCTAGCCCCGTCGCCTCCGTCGCTGGTCAGCGTCGCCGTCGTTGTTGGCGTCGCTGGTCAGCGCCGCCGTCGCTGGTGACATCACCGTCAGCCTCGACGTCGCTGGTGTCATCCCGTCGGCGTCGGCGGGGCGGGAGCTACCCAGGCTGCTCCTCGAGGTAGCCGACCTGGGACGATCCGGCCGCTGACCGGGCGTGGTAGCCCCAGCGGCCCAGCGCCTGCGTGACCCGTGCGGCGCCGGCCGGGTTCGCCGAGTGGACGTACACCACGCCGATGTCGAACGGGCGCTCCTCGAAGGCGGCCCGCTCCAGCAGCTCGACAACGGGCCAGATCGTGTCGTCGCCGCCGAGGTCGTGATCGAGCCACAGTTCGTCCAATCGCTGGCCGCGCTGCCCCCCCAGCACCTCGACGCCCTCCGCGCTGGTACGCGCCACTCGCGCCGCCCGGCCGTCCCCGACGAACGAACGGAGATCATCGATCAGCACGATCCGCCGGCCCACCACCGCCACATTCTTCGCCCCGGTGTCGCGCTACGCGACCTGATTCGCGCGAGATCGAAAAAGGCCGTCTCCCACGACGGGAAACGGCCTTTGAACTGGGTGGAGCTGAGGGGATTTGAACCCCTGACCCCCTCGATGCGAACGAGGTGCGCTACCGGTCTGCGCCACAGCCCCTCCGCCGGTTAACCGGCGTCGGTCCCACCCGGCTAACACCGGGCGGGCCGGCGACAAGGCTAACAGGTTCACCGCCCCGGGGGCGAATCCACCCC
>NZ_SMKG01000358.1 GCF_004348525.1 Micromonospora sp. 15K316
GGGCACGGCCGCAGCATAAATGATCATGGGCCGGCGTGGGCCCCGTTCCCGGTCAGCTCGCCCGCAGCTCCGCGAGGACCGCGCCGGCGGCCCGCCAACCGCTGGTCAGGGCCCCCTGGACGGACGGGCTGTCGCGGTGGTCACCGGCGACGAAGAGTCCCTCGCCGAGCGCCACCGGCTTGCGCAGCCGCCCCTGCGGCGGCGGCGCCGCGGGGAGCGCCTGAGGGACGGTGACCGTGCGCAGGTGGGTCCAGTCGGCTGTGGAGCGTCCGTAGAGGCGGGCCAGTTCGAGGCGTACGGTCGGCTCGGGCGGGGGCGTCGGGCCGACCACCGAGGTGGCCACCAGGTGCCGCCCGGGCGGGGCGTACGTGGGCGCGGCGCGGCTCACCACCACCGTGTTGGCGATCAGTTCCCGGCGATCGCCGTCGAGGAGCAGGATCGGCTCGTCGGCCGGGGGCTCGTCGGTGCTGTGGTAGTAGGTCGTGTAGCTGCGCATCCGTACCATCGTCAGGGCCGGCAGCAGGGTGCCCGCGCTGGGCGGGTCGACGGCGACCACGACGGCGCGGCAGCGGATGTCGCCGGCCGGGATGCGGACCCGCCCGGGCGCGACCTCGGCGACCGGGGTGTGCAGGTCGACGAGGTCGGCCGGCAGCGGCGCGGCGACCGCCCGGGGCAGCGCCGCCATCCCCTCGGCGGGCAGGCCGAGCCGGCCGCGGGCGAAGGAGCGGAGGATCATCGCGAAGATCCGGCTGGAGGTCTCCAGTTCGCGGTCGATGAAGACGCCGGAGAGGAACGGGCGGATCAGCTCCTCGATGAGCGCGTCGGAGAGTCCGGCCCGGCGCAGCGCGACCTCGGTGGTGGTCTCCGGGGCGGCGAGCAGCCGACCGGCGGGCAGGGCGGCGCAGCCGGCGGCCAGCCCGGCGAGCCGGAGCCGGTCGAGCAGCGAGCCGACCTCGGCGAAGGCGGTGCCCGCCGCGGCGACCGGTTCACGTAGCGGGTTGACGAGCCGGATCAGCCGGTCACCCCTGCGGACCAGCACGCCGGAGGTGAAGTGGCCGAGCCGCAGGGCGGACACGTCGAGCAGGGCGCCGAGCCGCGGGTAGGCGGTGTTGACCACCTGGAAGCCGCGGTCCAGCAGGTAGCCGTCGACCTCGTCGGTGGCGATCCGGCCGCCGATCCGGCCGCCGGCTTCCAGCAGCCGCCACGGCACGCCGGCGCGGTGCAACCGGCGGGCGGCCGCGAGCCCGGCCAACCCTCCGCCGACGATGACCACGTCCGTCTCAACCGGCATCGCGCCGACCCTCCGCACGGCTCGTCCGAGCCAGCCGGCCCGGCCACCAGATGGTCGGTCCGATGTCGTACGCGAGCGCCGGCACCAGCAGCGAGCGGACCACGATGGTGTCGATGAGTACGCCGACCGCGACCGCGGTGCCCAGCTCGACCAGGACCACGAGCGGCAACACGGTGAGCGCGGAGAACGTCGCGGCGAGCACCAGGCCGGCGGAGGTGATCACGCCGCCGGTGACCGCGAGGCCGGCCAGGACACCGGCCCGGGTGCCGCGTCGCACCGACTCCTCGCGGACCCGGCTCATCAGGAAGATGTTGTAGTCGATGCCGAGGGCGACCAGGAAGACGAAGGCGAAGAGCGGGAACGCGGCGTCCACGCCCGGGAAGTCGAAGACGTGGCGGAAGAGCAGGCCGCAGAGCCCGAGGGTGGCGGTGAACGAGAGCAGCACCGTCGCGATGAGCAGGAGCGGGGCGAGCAGGGCGCGGAGCAGCAGGGCCAGGATGACGGCGATGACCGCCAGCACGACCGGGATGATGACGTTCTGGTCCCGTTCGGCGGCGGTGGTGATGTCCACGTTGGTGGCGGTGAACCCGCCGACCACGGCATCCGCGTCGGGCACCCGGTGCACCGCGGCGCGGAGGTCGCGGATGGTCCGCTCGGCGGCCGCGCTGTCCGGCGGGTCGGCGAGCGTCGCCTCCAACTGGACCCTGCCGTCGACCACCAGCGGTGGCGGGGGTGGCCCGGAGCCGGCCGCCCGCTGGCGGGTGACGGGCCGGACGTCGGCCACCCCGCGGACGCCCTGGGCCGCCTCGGTGACCTGGCGTGCGGCACCCTCGTCGACGATGATCGTGGCCGGGCTGCCGGTCCCCGCCGGATAATGCCGGGCGATGACGTCCTGGCCGGCGACCGAGTCGGTGCGCTTCGTGAACAGGTCGGACTGGCCGAGCGTGGTGGTGCCGAGCTGGGTGAGGCCGATTGCGAGCACGCCCAGCCCGACGGCGGTGAGCAACCAGACCGGACGGGCGCGGCGGGCCACGAAGCCGGCCACCCGGCTCCAGATCCCGTGTTCGAGCTGTGTGGTGGCCGGGTCGTAGCGGGGCCGTCTGGGCCAGAACGCCCACCGGCCGCCGAGCACCAGCAGCGCCGGCAGGAACGTGAGCATCACCAGCAGGGTCGCGGCGATGCCGACGGCCGCGACCGGACCGAGCGCCCGGTTCGAGTTCAGGCTGGAGAGCAGGAGGCAGAGCAGGCTGAGGATGACGGTGCCGCCGGAGGCGATGACCGCCGGGGCGGCACCCCGCCACGCGGCGCGCATGGCGGCCCAGGGTCGCTCGTGCCGGTGCAGCTCCTCCCGGTAGCGGGCCACCAGCAGCAGCGCGTAGTCGGTGCCGGCGCCGAAGACGAGCACGGTGAGGATGCCCTGCGCCTGCCCGTTGAGGGTGACCAGGTCGGCGTCGGCGAGCAGGTAGACGAAGAGCGAGGCCAGGGCGTACGACATTCCCGCGGCGAGCAGCGGGAAGACCCAGAGCACCGGGCTGCGGTAGACCACGAGCAGGATCACCAGCACCACGCAGAGGGTGACCAGCAGCAGCGCCCCGTCGATGGCGGAGAAGACCTCGATCAGGTCGGCGAGCAGGCCGGCCGGGCCGGCGACGTCCACCCTCAACCCACCGCCGCCCTCGCCGGTGATGTCGCGTAGTTGTTCGACGACCGTGCCGATCCGCTCCCCCTCGGCGTTGTCGATCGGCACGACGACCTGCAACGCCTGCCCGTCGGCGCTGGGGATGGGGGGCGGCAGCGGTGCGACCACCCCGGGGACCTGGGCGAAACGGGCGGCGTCGGCGGCCACCGTGCGCTTGTCCGCCTCGGTGAGGCCGGTGGTGCGTTCGTAGACGACGAGGGCGGGCGTGGTCTCCTGCTTCACGAAGCCGCGGGAGCGCTCCTGGGCTCGGGTGGCCTCGGCGTCGGCGGGCAGGAACGCCGCGTTGTCGTTCGTGGCGACCTCACTGAGCCGCCCCGAGTACGGGCCGGCGACCCCACCCACGACCAGCCACGCCAGCACCACGACGAGCGCGATCAGTGTGGCCCGGCGGCGACCCACCGCTCCGGACATCCGCCCCCACCCGTGAGTCGACGCACCGATCGGCGTGGGCGGTCCCTGACGCCGACACCGACCATCGTGCCGGGCGACCCCCTCCCGTTCGGGCGAAACGGGCGAATTACGCAATGCGGAGGGCCGGGCGGCGGCGG
>NZ_SMKG01000359.1 GCF_004348525.1 Micromonospora sp. 15K316
GCCCTGCCCCACGCTCCCGGCGTCGACCCCACCCCGGAAGAGCTGAGGTGAAGGGGCCTCCGGTCGCCCGGAGGCCCCTTCACCACGTCAGCGGCGGGCCCGGTTCACCGCGCTGGTCACCGCCTTGATCGAGGCGGTGACGATGTTCGCGTCGACACCGACACCCCAGACGGTTCCGCCGTCCACCTCGCACTCCACGTACGCGGCGGCCTGCGCGTCCCCGCCGGAGGAGAGCGCGTGCTCGTGGTAGTCGAGCACCCGTACGGCCACGCCCACCGAGTGCAGCGCGTTGACGTACGCGTCGATCGGGCCGTTCCCGACCGCGGTGAGCGACCGGTACTCGCCGTCGACGCCCGCCCGGGCCTCGATCTCGACCTTGCCGTCGGCGGTGCCGATCGTGTAGCCGGCCAGCGTGACCGCCGGGTCGGGCTGGTGGTCGACCAGGTAGTTGCGGGCGAAGATGTCCCACATGGCGGCCGGCTCGACCTCGCCGCCGCCGTGGTCGGTGACCTGCTGGACCACCCCGGAGAACTCGATCTGGAGTCGGCGCGGCAGGTCGAGCTGGTGCTCGGTCTTCATGATGTACGCGACGCCGCCCTTGCCGGACTGCGAGTTGACCCGGATGACCGCCTCGTAGGTGCGGCCCAGGTCCTTCGGGTCGATCGGCAGGTAGGGCACCGCCCACGGGTGCTCGTCGACCGGCGTTCCGGCCGCCGCGGCGTCCGCCGTGAGCGCGTCGAAGCCCTTCTTGATGGCGTCCTGGTGCGAGCCGGAGAAGGCGGTGTAGACCAGGTCGCCCGCGTACGGGTGGCGCTCGTGCACCGGGAGCTGGTTGCAGTACTCGACAGTCCGCTTGACCTCGTCGATCCTCGAGAAGTCGATCATCGGGTCGATGCCCTGGGCGAAGAGGTTCAGCCCGAGGGTGACCAGGTCGACGTTGCCGGTGCGCTCACCGTTGCCGAAGAGGCAGCCCTCGATCCGGTCCGCGCCGGCCAGCAGGCCCAGCTCGGCGGCGGCGACGCCGGTGCCGCGGTCGTTGTGCGGGTGCAGGCTGAGCACCAGGCTGTCCCGGCGGGGCAGGTGGCGGTGCATCCACTCGATCGAGTCCGCGTAGACGTTCGGCGTGGCCATCTCGACGGTGGCCGGCAGGTTGATGATCAGCTTGCGGTCCGGCGTCGGGTCGATGACGTCGATCACCGCCGAGCAGACCTCCAGCGCGTACTCCAGCTCGGTGCCGGTGTACGACTCCGGCGAGTACTCGTAGTGGATGTCCGTGTCCGGCGTGTGGATCTCGGCGTACTTCCGGCACAGCCGGGCGCCGGTGGTGGCGATGTCGGTGATGCCGTCCCGGTCGAGACCGAAGACCACCCGGCGCTGGAGCGTGGAGGTGGAGTTGTAGAAGTGCACGATCGCCCGCGTGGCGCCGCGCAGCGACTCGAACGTCCGGTCGATGAGGTGCTCCCGGCACTGGGTGAGCACCTGGATGGTCACGTCGTCCGGGATCAGGTCCTGCTCGATGAGCTGCCGGACGAAGTCGAAGTCGGTCTGGCTCGCCGACGGGAAGCCGACCTCGATCTCCTTGTAGCCCATCTGCACGAGCAGCTGGAACATCCGCCGCTTGCGTTCGGGCGACATCGGGTCGATCAGGGCCTGGTTGCCGTCGCGCAGGTCGACGGCGCACCAGCGCGGCGCGGCCGCGACGTGCCGGGTCGGCCAGGTGCGGTCCGGCAGGTCGATCCGGAACTGCTGCTGGTAGGGCTCGTAGCGGTGGTACGGCATCCGGCTGGGGCGCTGCCGGGCGATCTGTTCGGTCTCGACATCAGTGGCTGATTGAGCCATTGCGGAGTGCTCCCGTGGTCACGTGGCGTCAGCGATCGGAGGGTGTCGGCGAGATGCCGCGCGCGGTGAGCCGGCGACGGTGCCGGTCAGCGCGGTTCGGCGGCGGTGCCGAGCCCGGACGAGCGGGCAAGAGTGCGGATCTGCTGGGCGGCGCGCTTCAACTCCGCGACGAGGTGCCGGCCGTCAGGCCTCGTCGCGGCGACCAAGAAGGAGGGCCTGCCGCATGACAGGACAACCCTACGCGGCAGGTGGTGAATCTGGGAAGATCGTCCGCGATTTGAGACGGAAGTCGCCGGGTCGATCCGTATCTGTGCAGCTCAGGCCAGCAAAAGCGCGTCCAGAGGGTGCCGGCGACGGAGCGCGGTCTCGGCGGTCAGCAGGTCGGCGGGGAGGCTCAGCGGGTCGCCGAGCTGCCCGACGGCGAGTGCCACGGCGGGCCGGACGTCGGCCGGCAGGTCGAGGTCGGCGGCGAGGCCGGCCCGGTCCAGGTCGTGCAGTTGGCGTACGTGCAGCCCGAGCGCGGTGGCCTGCACGGTGAGATGGGCGACCGCCTGGCCCAGGTCGTACGCGGCCTGCGCGCCCGCCTGGCGGGCGGGCCCCGCGCCGGCCGCGTCGGTCACGTGCGCGGCGAGCAGGAGTACGGCGGCCCGCCGGGCCCAGCGCTGATCCTCGGGCGGCAGGTTCACCAGGATCCGCTTCCACGTCTCGTCGTCCCGGTGGCCGACCGCGAACCGCCAGGGTTGACGGTTGCCCGCCGAGGGGGCCCAGCGGGCCGCCTCCAGCAGCGAGGCGGCCTCGTCCGGGTTCAGCGCGGTGCTCGGGTCGAACGCCCGAGGGCTCCAGCGGAAGGCGAGCAGCGGGGTGAGGTCGGGCATGGGATGAAGCGTCCCGTATAGCCGATTCGCCCCGTCTGTTCGGGGGTGCCGAATGTGGGCAAGCGCACCCGTAACGGTATGAAGATCACTGCGTTGCCGGGCTCTGGCTGTCGGACGGGTCGGGCGACGGCGGCGCGGCCGTGCCGAGCGGCTCGCCCTCGACGACCGGACCGGCCAGCTGGACGGTGGACGGAGCCGGCGCGGGCGTGCCGGAGAGCGTGAGCGTGCCGTACTCGGTCCGGACCGCCGTCGGCGTGCCGTCCCGGTCGTAGCAGTAGATGCCCACGTCGAGCGGGGCGTTCAGCGAGGCCGAGGTGGTCTCCACCGAGTAGCAGGCGCCGGGGGCGTCCGGGATCGGCTGCGCGGGCGAGACCGAGAGCGGGGCACGCCGGTCGGTGAGCACGTCCAGCCAGTCGGTGAAGGGGTGCTGCACCCGGGGATCCAGCCGGCGCGGGATCGCGTCGTCGGGGTCACCGAGGCGTACGCAGCTCGGCGGCTCCGGCCGGGCGGCCGAGGGCAGGGCGCACTGGAAGAGCCCGTCGGCGGTGCCGACCAGCGCGATGTCCGCGGTGCCGCCGAGCGCGCCGCCGGGTACGTCGACCCGCCAGGTGCCGTCGTTCGCGCTGGTGACGATGATCGTCCGGTCCGCCTCGCCGCCCCGGCTGAACCGGTAGTGGGCGGTCAGGTGCCGGTCCTGCGCCGCCGCCGCGAGCGCGGCCAACTCGTCCCGGGCGTCGTCGACCGCGATCGGCCCGGCGCTGGTCGGTGGGGGAGTCGGGGGC
>NZ_SMKG01000035.1 GCF_004348525.1 Micromonospora sp. 15K316
GGGCGGTGACTCCGGCGGTGGCGGGGGCTCCTGACCCGCGGCTCCGGCAGAATGCGACGTATGCGCAGCGAAGTGATCACCGTCCAGACCGGTTCCCGGCCCGCCGTCCGGGACATCACCGCCGAGGCGCAGAACTTCGTCTCCGGTGCGGGCGACGGCCTGCTGCACGTCTTCGTGCCGCACGCCACGGCCGGGCTGGCGCTGATCGAGACCGGGTCCGGCTCCGACGACGACCTGCTCACCGCGTTGGACGAACTCCTGCCGACCGACGACCGCTGGCGGCACCGGCACGGGTCACGCGGCCACGGCCGGGACCACGTCCTGCCCGCCCTCGTGCCGCCGTACGCCTCGGTGCCGGTGCTCGGTGGTCGCCTCGCGCTCGGCACCTGGCAGTCGATCTGCCTGGTCGACACGAACGGCGACAACCCGACCCGCCAGGTCCGCTTCTCCTTCCTGCCCGCGTGACCCACCCGTTGCCCACGTCCCGGCAGCCGTGACCGTCCCCTCTGTCACACCCGCGCCGGCCCCCGCGGGGGAGCGCCGGCGTGACTGATCAACTGCGGATCCCCGCACGTAGAGTGGGGGCCATGAGGCAGCAGGGCGCCCCCACCGCCGCTCCCGCGCCGAGTGACCGCTCCGCGCTGGCGGGGGACACGATGCGCCGGATCGTGCACGTCGCCTTCGCGATCCGGCACCAGCAGGACGTCGAGATCGCCGAGCTGGGCCTCACTCCGGCGGTCGCCCGCGCGCTCTACGAGCTCGACCCGGATCGACCGCTGCCGGCCCGCGACCTCGCCGAACAGTTGCAGTGCGACAGGTCCAACGTGACCGCCCTCGTTGACAAGCTGGAGCAGGCCGGCCTGGTGCAGCGCCGCGTCGACCCCACCGACCGCCGGCAGAAGACGCTGGTGGTCACCGGCGCCGGCCGGCTGATGCGGCAGCGGGTACACGAGGTGATGTCGGACTCCCGACTGCTCGACGGGCTCACCACCGCCGAACTGGCCGTGCTGCGTGAGCTGGTGTGGAAGGTCTCCGACGGCGGCCGCCCGCAGGGCTGCGGGACGTAGCGTCAGCGCCGGGGTGGTGTGTGTCCCACTGGGCGCGACGGGCGTGCGTCGGTAATGCTGTCGGACGTGACCACCCCGCAAGATCTCGACGACCGCTTCCGGGAGACCCTGGCCGCGCTGGGCCCGGTCGCGCGCCGACGTGACCCGGCCGAACCGGTCACCGACGGCGCGACGCTGACCGGCGCCCAGGCCCTCGACATCTTCGACGCACAGGTCACCAGCCGGCAGCTGGACCTGGCCGGGCGTTGGCTACGCAGCTTCGGCGAGGGCTTCTACACCATCGGCTCGGCCGGCCACGAGGCCAACGCCGTGGTCGCCGCCGTGCTGCACCCGACCGATCCGGCCCTGCTGCACTACCGCTCCGGAGCGTTCTACTGCGTCCGCGCGGCCCAGGCCGCGTCCGGTCCCACCGTGGCGGGTCCGGCCGGCCCGGTCACCGGCACACCCGGCGACGCCGACGCCGCCCGCCCGTCCGGCACCGGGCGCGACCCGGCCGCGGACGCACCCGACGTGGGCGTGGAACTGTTCGAGGCCACGCGCGACTCGTCGGACGAGCAGCACGACGCGGCGACGCGCGGGGAGGCGCCGGCCGCCGCCGGTCGGGGTCGCGGGACGGACGAGGCCCCGACCGGGACCCCGGCGGCCGGCGCCGGGTGGGAGGCCGCCGACGGCCCTCCGGACGCCGTGGATGGGCCGGCGTGGCCGGAGCGCCCCTGGGTGTACGCCGAGGCGGCCGGGGACGTGCTGCGCGGCATGGTCGCCTCGGCCCGGGAACCGATCGCCGGCGGCCGGCACAAGGTCTTCGGCCACCCCGACCTGGCGGTGGTGCCGACCACGTCCACCATCGCCTCGCACCTGCCCCGGGCCGTCGGCATGGGGCTCGCCGTCGAGCGGCTGCGCCGGTTGGAGACCCGCCGGGCCGGCGAGGTGGACACGGGCGACGAGGCGAGTGGAACCCCGCCCTGGCCGCCCGACTCGATAGTCGTCTGCTCGTTCGGCGACGCCTCGATCAACCATGCCAGCGCCACCGCCGCGTTCAACACCGCGGGCTGGTACGACCACACCGGCCTGCGCATCCCGGTGCTCTTCGTCTGCGAGGACAACGGCCTCGGCATCAGCGTCCGGACGCCGCAGGGCTGGGTGGAGTCCGCGCTGCGGTCCAAGCCGGGCATCCGCTACTTCGCCGCCGACGGCAGCGACCCCGTGCGGGCGTACGCGGCGGCGCAGGAGGCGACCGCCTGGGTGCGCCGGCACCGGCGGCCGGCCGTCCTGCACCTGCGCACCGTCCGGCTGATGGGGCACGCGGGCGCGGACGCCGAGACGGCGTACCGCAGCCCGGCGGAGCTCGCCGCGGACCTCGACCGGGACCCGGTGGCCGCCACGGCTCGGCTGCTGGTCGAGGCGGGTGTGGCCGGCGGCGACGAGTTGCTGGCCCGGTACGACGAGATCGGCTGGCAGGTGCGCCGCGTGGCGGAGGAGGTGATCGGCGAGCCGAAGCTGACGACCCCGGCCGACGTGGTCGCCCCGCTCGCCCCGCGGCGGCCGGCGCGGGTGGCCAGGGCGGTGGCCGACGCCGCCACGCGGGCCGTGGGTCCGGGCGCGGCGGCGCGGACCGAGGCGTTCGGCGGTCGGCTGCCGGAGCTGGCCGGCCCGCTGACCCTGGCGCAGAGCATCAACGCGGCGCTCACCGACGGGATGCTCGACCACGACGAGATGGCGGTCTTCGGCGAGGACGTGGCGGCGAAGGGCGGCGTGTACGGGGTGACGAAGGGGTTGCGCGACCGGTTCGGGCCTGCCCGGGTCTTCGACACCCTGCTCGACGAGACGTCGGTGCTCGGGCTCGGGTTGGGCGCCGGGCTGGCCGGGATGCTGCCGGTGCCCGAGATCCAGTACCTGGCGTACCTGCACAATGCCGAGGACCAGCTGCGCGGTGAGGCGGCCACCATGCAGTTCTTCTCCCAGGGGGCGTACCGCAATCCGATGGTGGTGCGCGTCGCCGGCCTGGCGTACCAGGAGGGCTTCGGCGGGCACTTCCACAACGACAACTCGGTGGCCGTGCTCCGGGACGTTCCCGGCCTGGTGATCGCGGTGCCCGCACGGCCGGACGACGCCGCGCCCATGCTGCGCACCTGCCTGGCCAGTGCGGCCGTGGACGGCAGCGTCTGCGTCTTCCTGGAGCCGATCGCGCTCTACCACACCCGGGACCTCTACGCCGAGGGCGACGGCGAGTGGCTCGCCGGCTACCCGGAGCCGGGCGCCTGGGCGAGCGGGCACGTGCCGATCGGGCGGGCGCGGGTGTACGGCGTGGGCTCCGCCGAGGATCTCACGATCATCACGTTCGGTAACGGCGTACGCCTGTCGTTGCGGGCGGCGGCGGCGCTCGCCGACGAGGGCGTCGGGACCCGGGTGGTGGACCTGCGCTGGCTCGCCCCGCTGCCGGTGGCGGACATCATCCGGGAGGCCTCGGTGACCGGCCGGGTGCTGGTGGTGGACGAGACGCGCCGTTCCGGTGGGGTCGGCGAAGGGGTGATCGCGGCACTGGTAGATGCCGGATATGTCGGTGCGGTGCGGCGAGTGGCCGGAGTTGACTCGTTTGTACCATTAGGTCCGGCCGCGCGTCAGGTTCTGGTCTCCGAAGAAGCCATTACCCAGGGTGCCCGCACACTCCTGGCACGGTAAATTCCGTTCCACCCGGTGCGCCACTTGCGCGGGGAGGCACAACTGTGTGGACTTTGCCTGACGGCGCCGAACCGGCGTCGCGCAGGGACGAGATGAGGAGGCACGCGACAGTGAGCGCGACCGCTGGTCAGGCCGCCGACGGGGTACGCAGCCTGGCGGACCGGTTCGGGATCGAACCGGGCATGGTCGTCATGGAGATGGGGTACGACGACGACGTCGACCACGACCTCCGCGACGCCCTGACTGACCGCTCTGGAGAGCTGGTCGACGAGGACACCGACGAGGTGGTCGACGCGGTGCTGGTCTGGTACCGCGACGGCGACGGTGATCTCTTCGAACTTCTCGTCGACGCCCTCGGCCCGCTGGCCGACAACGGGGTCGTCTGGCTGCTCACGCCGAAGGCGGGGCGCGAGGGACACGTCGAGCCGAGCGAGATCGCCGAGTCCGCCCCCACCGCCGGCCTCCAGCAGACCTCGACGGTCAACGCCGGCCGGGACTGGAGCGCCGCGCGCCTCGTCCTGCGCCGCGGGGCCAAGAACAAGAAGTAGCGGCCCCGGCCGCCCGTCGCGCTCTTGGACGACGGCGGCCACCCGGTCGCCCGGCGGTACCGCCGCCGGGCGTGGCTCGTGCCGTCCCGACGCGAGGAGTTCACGCATGCCGACAGCGGTCGGCGCCGAGGCGCCGGACTTCGTGCTGAAGGACCAGAACAACCAGGAGGTACGGCTCTCCGACTTCCGCGGCCGGCGCACCGTGCTGCTGGTCTTCTACCCGCTCGCCTTCACCGGCATCTGCCAGGGTGAGCTGGCGGAGATCCGCGACAACCTCGACGAGTACGTCAACGACGATGTCCAGGTGCTCACCGTCAGCGTCGACTCGGTCTACAGCCACAAGGTCTGGGCCGACCGCGAGGGCTACCACTTCCCGATGCTCGCCGACTTCTGGCCGCACGGCGCGGTGGCCCAGGCGTACGGCGTCTTCAACGAGGTCGCCGGCGTCGCCAACCGGGGCACCTTCGTGATCGACGAGACCGGTGTCGTCCGGTACGCCGAGATGACCATGCCGGGGGAGCCGCGCGACCAGCACGCCTGGCGCAAGGCGTTGGCCGAGACCGCCGGCTGACCGTTCCGGCCACGCCGTGCGACCGGGCCGGCGGCGAGCAGGTAAACTTGCCAGCCACCGGCCCGCCGCACGGGGCGTTCCGGGCGCGTAGCTCAGTGGGAGAGCACTCGCCTTACAAGCGAGGGGTCGCAGGTTCGAAACCTGCCGCGCCCACCCCTTGACGACCAGGCAATACCCGCCCGAACCCAGGGTTGTTGCCTGGGGTGGACGGGTGCCCGACCCGAGCAGAACACCTGCCGACCCGGCGCCGCCGACGAGCCCGCCGACCAGCTGGACATCTTCGTTCAGACAGCCCCTCACGAGGGCGGCGTCAGGCGCTTGCCCATGCTGAGGTCGTCGACGTAAGCGCCGTCGATCAGAAACTCGTCGACGTATCGGCCTTCGACGGCATAACCGTGCTGTTCGTAGAGGCGTACGGCACCGGTGTTGGTTGCCAGGACACGCAGTCCGACCTTCTTCGCGCCTTGCGCGCCGGCAAGGCGTTCGGCGGCTGAGAGCAGGGCCGAGGCGATACCCATCCGGCGGGCTTGCTCGGCCACCATGAGGTTCCACAGGCCGAAGACGTGAGCCCCCTCCGGGAACCGGGTCGTTTGGTGGGTACTCACGGTGCCGACGATCTGGCGGCCGAGAGCGGCGACCAGGTGGGTTTCGGGCTTCCGTCGGTCGTCGAAGTACGCCGATCGCTCCTCGGCCCGGGTGGAGGGAAGCCCGGACCCGGCGGTCCACGCCGCACGGTCGAGGGCGAGGAGAGCGGCGTCGTCCTCCGCTGTGGCGGGCCGCACCAGGGGCATCCAGTCGACGGTGAGCGTGTCCCTGGTCGCGAATCGCAGCAGGTGGCGGGCGATGGTGTCCTCCACCGCCGCGATCGCGTCCGCCGCGCCGGCTTTGACGATCATGTCGAAGTGGTCGGTCGAGGCCACGAGCAGGCAGCTGCCGAGGCTGAACATGATGGAATCGCGTTCCTCGTCGAGTTCGGTGGGCACCTTGCGCCCCATGTGTGAGACCAGTTGCTTGATGTAGCGGTGGGGGCGGTCGGTGACGACGCGTGCGGTCGAGTAGAGCATCTGATGCCTTTCCGGCAGTCGTGAGTTCGGAGTTGGGCAGTGGTGCCGATCAGGCAGAGACGACTGCATCGGCCACCCGGGCGGGGCGGCTGTTCTCTGCCGAACGTTGACGGTCGGAAGAATCACGTAGCGCGGCCTCGACCCGGCGGTTGCTGGTCATGGTGGCCGTGACGGCGGTCATGGCGAGGAGGAGGCCGGCGGCGGCGTAGAGCGGGGTGCGCACGTCGTAGGTGGTGGCCAGCCAGCCACCGAGGAAGGCGCCGAACGGGGCGGCGCACATGGCGAGCATCCGGGAGGTGGAGGCGACCCGACCCATCAGGTTTGCCGGGACGATCGCCTGCCGCAGGGAGGGTGCGAGCACCATCGTGGCACCCATGCCCGCCCCGCAGACGGCGAGCGCGAGCCCGGCCACGTACGGATTCGGGGCGGCGGCCAGCCCCAGGATGGCAAGTCCCTCGACCGCGGCCGTGACGGTCAGCGCGGTGCCGGTGCCGAGTCGCCGGCCGAGGAAGGTGGCGATGCCCGCCCCGAGCAGACCGCCGGTGGCCTCCGCCGTGAGGAGCAGGCCGAAGCCGTAGGTGTCGATGCCGAGGCGGTCGTGCGCGAAGAGGGCGAGGACGGTCTCCACGGCGAGGAAGGCGATGTTCCCGACCGCCGGGCGGAGCGCGAGCCCGAGTAGCAACCGATCCCGGAAGACGTACGAGGCACCGGCTCGCGCCTGCCGAAGCAGCGACTCTCGGACCTCCGGCACGGGCCGGGGCATGGCGGGCAGCGACCGTACGAGCAGGGCGGAGAGCGCGAACGACACCGCGTCGGCGAGCAGCGGAACCGCCCGCCCGAGCGCGAGCAGCGCACTGCCCGCAGGCGGCCCCGCGAAGCCGGACATGGCGGTCTGGGCGCCACGCAAGCGGGAATTGGCGCGCTCCAGGAGTGCGGGATCGCGGCGGAGCAGATCCGGCAGATAGGCGGTGGCGGCCGTGTCGAAGAAGAGCCCGCCGAGGCCGAGCAGGAAGGCGACGGCCGCGAGCAGCGGCACGTTCAGCATGTCGAGCGCGGCGGCGGCCGCCGGTATCGCGAGCAGCACCGCACGCGCGGTGTCCGCGATCCACATCGTGCGTCGGCGGTCCCAGCGGTCCACCAGCGCACCGCCGAGCACGCCGAAGAGCAGCCAGGGCAGCGTCCCGGCGGCCGCGACGACGGCGAGCGCCATCGGATCCCGCGTCACCGTCAATGCGAGCAGCGGCAGGGCGGCATGCATCACCCCGTCACCGAGCGACGACACCGTCTGTGCGGTCCACAACCGTCCGAACCCGGTTGGCAGCTTCCTCGCGTCTGAGGTCATTTGGCCTCCCCCTCGGCCTGCTGGCCCCGCGCCGGGTGGAACAGTGCGAAGACGAGTGACGCGTCCGGCAGCGCCGGATCCGACAGCTCCCGGTACTCGTCCGCCAGTGCCTGCAGCCGCGCTCCCAGCTCCGCGAACTGCTCCTCGGTGAGCCGCAGATGCGCCATCCGTACCTGCCGCCCCTCCACCGGCGACGCCTCCAGGTCCGCCACCGCATGGCGCATCAGCACATCCGGCCCGCCCTCGCCCGGATCCGGCAGCACGATCGACCGCGCGGCCATCGCGTAGTACCGCTCGGTGACACCGCGCACCTTCCGCGTCCGTACCACCTTCACCAGGCCGGCCCGCTCCAGCAGCCGCACGTGATAGCTGGAGCTGCCCTTCGCGAGGCCCACCCGCTCGGCGATCTGGGTGATGGTCGCGGGCTCGAAGCGGAGCACGGCCATGATCCGGTGACGGGTGAGGTTGGAGACGGCACGTAGCTGCTCGTGCGTGGTGACGTGGAACGTCTCGGGAAGCTCGTCGGTAGGCATGCGAGCAATGGTCAACGATTCTTGACCATTGCGCAAGGGGGTTCCGTGCGGTCTTTCCGGGGTCCCGCCAAGGTCAGCAGTCGGCCCCTCTTTCTCGTCCAGCCGTTCGGGTCAGGCAGCGCACGCAGCGAGCCGGAGTCCCTACGGCCCCTCCTCCGTCCGCTCCGGGTGCATCTCCCCGGGTGCCACGGGGCGGCCGGGGATGTTGATGCACAGCTGTCCCGGCTCGGCACCGCAGACCGGGCAGGGGCGGTACGACTCGACGGGCCCCGGATCGAGCTCCCTCGCCTGGGCCGACCGGGCGATCTCCTCGGCCGCCCGGTGCAGCTCGAGGTCCCGGTGCCGCACGGCAGCCTCGTGAATGCGGCGAAGTGCGCGTCGGGCCCGCTCCGGTGGGTCGGTCATCCGAACGGCCTTCCCGCTCTGCCGACCGGCACACGCTCAGTCCCTCTTCCGTGGAAGCGCACGACGGCCACTTCTCGGCGACCACCACGTGGTGACGGCGCTGCGCGCAGTTCCACAGCTGCCCCGCCCGCCCGACGCCGATATCATGATCAGCTCCAGCGCCGACTGCGAACAGGGCCGGCCAAGCCCCTGCGTCGACCGTCTGCGAAGGGCTGGAGTGCTCCGACGCTGATTTCGGCCTTGCGGAATTCACCGATGGTGGTGACCTGAGGCCGCTCGAACTGGTTCCCGGCGGATTCTGCGCTCGGCCGGCCTTCTTCGACTTGACGACGCTCCCGGATGGGGGCCTCGGTGCGGTGGTCACCTGTGACGAGGCGGATGAGAGGCTCGCGGTCCGAATCGACGGCCAGCAGCTCGTCAGGCTCGCTTCCCTGGGCGCGAACCGGCTCATCGATTGGAACCCCGACATGCGGACAGGCTGGCTGGAGTCGGTGACTGGCTACTGCAGAGGAGTGGGTCTGTTCCAGAACGGAGAGGCTTTGCCCTTTCCTCCCTACCACCACAGCGACGTCCTCGAAATGGATCTGGAGGCGGCTTTCACGAAAGGGAAGACCTGCGCCGAGTCCGGACGTGCCGGTTTCGCGGATGTCGCGCCGACGGGAAGTTGTATTTGCCGGCGTCCGACAGTGCGATGGGTCGGTCCGAAGACCCGGATGCGCCGTGGCAGCCGTTCGTCTTCGATTCTCGTTCGCGTCAGTTGCGGAAGGTCGGGCCCGAGTTGACGAGCCCGTACGACCTGGCGGTGGTGCCGAGGAGTGGTTCGGTGGTCGTGACAGGTGCGAGGGGGCGGCGTAAGGGAGCTTGGTTGGTGTCTTCCGAGGACGGGAAAGCCCAGCTCATCGCCGCCGGCGATTTCTATGCCGTGGCGGCGGCGCTCGATGGAAGCCGGGTAGCCGTCGTCCTTAGCGTCGGCGGTAGGGACGGGGTGGTGGAGGTCAAGGTCTAGTAGACGAGCGACTCCGTCGTTTCCTTCGCCGCTGAAGACGGCAGCCCCGGCCGTTCACGGTCCGTGCACCGCCGGCGCCTAGCATGATCAGGTGGACAAGGTGCAGGTTCGGCGGCTTCCGGTGACCGCGCCGCCCCTCCCCGACGAGGGCGGGCGGATCCGGTCGCCGGCGGGCGAGTTCGCCCGGATCGTCAACGGCGAAACCTACCGTTACCTCGCCTATCTGGAGTTCCGGCCGGAGACCGGCAGGCCCCGCGGGAACCACTACCACGAGCGCAAGATTGAGATCCTCTACGTGATCAGCGGACGGCTCCGGGCCGGGTACGAGGACCTGGAGTCCGGCGAGCGCAGCCAGGCGACCCTGGAGGCCGGTGACCTCGTCACCGTCCTTCCGCGCTGCGCCCACGTCTACCACGCCGACGGGCCCGCCCAGGCCGTCGAGCTCGCCGCCGAGCCGTACGACCCGGACGACGTCCACCCGTACGAGGTCGGCGACCTCGCCTGACCGGCCCGAATCCGGCGCCGGCGGTGGTCAGCCGTCGCGGAGCGCGTCGTCGACGCCCGGATCACGCGGGCCGAGGCGGTCCGGGTCCCGGCCGGAGAACAGGTCCAGCGCCGCCTTCACGCACGCGCCGTACTCGCGGAGGGAGCTGACCCGCCACCGCTGGGCGTGCTGCCGTCTGGCCGTCTCATCGCCCACGCCGTTGGCGTCGATGCCGAGGCGCCGGCACAGCGCCACGGCCCGGGGCAGGTGGAACGACTGGGTCACCACCGTCGCGCGCTCCACTCCGAAGATCCGCTTCGCTCGCGCGCACGAGTCGTACGTGTCGAACCCGGCCCGGTCCAGCACCACCTTCCGCGCCGGCACACCCCGGTCGACGAGCCAGCGCCGCATCGCGCCGGGTTCGTCGTAGTCGGCGTCCATGTTGTCGCCGGAGACCAGGACCGCCCGCACCTTGCCGGCCTTGAAGAGCCGCCGGGCGAGATCCAGCCGGGCGGCGAGGAACGGTGACGGTCTGCCGGTCGCGTCCACCTTGGTGCCCAGCACCAGGGCGACCGGCGCGTCGGGCACGGCGGCCTCGTCGTAGAGGTGGCCGTCCGCTCCGCCGCGGATCCACACCACGCTCGCCAGCGTCCCGCCGCCGAGCAGTACCGCGGCGACGACCGCCGCCACGAGCATCCGGCGGACCAACCGCCGATGCTCCCTGCGCCACCGCCCGGCCGCGCCGATCCGCCCCCGCATGCCGCGGAATTATTCCGGTCGCCCGGCTCCGGCGTCGGGCGGGCCGCGCAAGATCATCCGATAATGACCGGGTGGCACTGGACTTCCCCGAACCCACCGCGCCGGCCGCCGGCCGCGCCGAGGTGTTCCTGCGCTACCTCGACTACTTCCGGGAGGGTGTGGTGGCGAAGCTCTCCGCGTTGCCGGAGGCCGAGCTGCGCCGCAGTTCGCTGCCGTCCGGATGGACGCCGCTGGAGCTGGCCAAGCACCTGCGCTACGTGGAGCTGCGCTGGATCGAATGGGGCTTCCAGGGGCGCGACGTCGGCGACCCGTGGGGCGACCGGCGCGAAGAGCGGTGGTACGTCGCGCCGGAGGAGACCCGCGAGCAGCTGCTGGCCGCGCTGCGTGCACAGGGCGCACACACCCGCGCGGTGGTGGCGGGCACCGGGCTCGACGTGCACGGGGCGCCGAGCGAGCGCTGGGCGGGCGCCGAGCCGCCACCGCTGGAGCGGGTGCTCTTCCACCTCCTGCAGGAGTACGCCCGCCATCTCGGGCACCTGGACATCGTGACGGAGCTGGCGGGCGGCCCGGTCGGCGAGTAGCCGGCGGGCCGACGTGCCGGAGGCCGGCCGGAAAATCACTGGCAGCGCCGGCACGGGGCCAGGAGGCTGTCGCCTGATGCTGCACGAGAACGAGATCCGGGTCGACGAGGACGTCGTCCGGGCACTGCTGAAGGACCAGCGGCCGGAGTGGGCCGATCTGCCCGTCGCCTTCGCCGGGGCGGGGACGGACAACACCATGTACCGGCTCGGTGACGAGCTGCTGGTACGGCTGCCGCGTACCCGGGAGAAGGCGGACGCGCTCCGGAAGGAGCGCGCCTGGCTCCCTCGGCTGGCGCCGCGGCTTCCCTGCCGCGTCCCGGAGCCGGTCCATGCCGGGGAGCCGGCCGCCACGTTCCCGGTCGCCTGGGCGGTGTACCGCTGGATCGACGGTGAGGTCGTCGGCCCGGCCTGCGTCACCGACTGGGCGACCTTCGGGCGGGACCTCGCGGCGGCCGTACGGAGCCTGCACTCCACCGACCTGATGGGCGCGACCCGCGCGGGCGAACTCAGCTGGTACCGCGGTGGCGCCCTGGAGCCGTGCGACGGCTGGGTGAGCCGGAGCTTCGCGGACTGCCGAGGCATCGGCGACCTCGACCTGGACGTCGCGACGCTGGAACGGATGTGGCGGGACGCGCTCGGCCTGCCCGAGCCGACCGGCCGGCAGGTGTGGCTCCACGGGGACCTGCGGCCCGCCAACCTCCTGGCGTACCAGGGCCGGCTGCACGCGATCATCGACTTCGGCGGTCTCTCGGTCGGCCACCCCGACGCCGAGCACGCCCCCGTGTGGGATCTTCCCGCCGCGGCCAGGGCGGCCTACTGGGACGGCACGAGGCTCGACGAGGTGACGTGGCTGCGGGCGCGCGCCTGGGCGGTCGCCGTGGCGGTCAGCGGAATCTCCTACTACTGGGACAGCTATCCGGCGTTCGTACGCGAGTGTCTGGCCCGGCTGACGGAGATCCTGGACGACGCGCGGGGTCGCTGACCCGCGCACGGGTGGCGGCTCGCCCGCCCGATCAGCCGACGACGGGACTGCGCCGCTCGATGAGCGTCACGTCGCGCCAGGTGCCGTGGTGGCGGCCGATGCGCCGGCGGGTGCCGACGGCGCGGAACCCGCAGGCCGTGTGCAGCGCGAGGCTGGCCGTGTTCTCCGGGAAGACCCCGGACTGGATGGTCCAGATCCCGGCGCGTTCGGTGGAGGCGATCAGCGCCTCCAGCAGGGTGCGGCCGACGCCCCGACCGTGGGCGTCGGGGTGTACGTACACGGAGTGCTCGACGACGCCGGCGTAGACGCACCGGTCGGAGACGGGGGAGCAGGCCACCCAGCCGAGGACCCGGCCGGTCGGGTCGACGGCGACCCACCGGTGCCCGGGCAGCCGGGTGGCCGTGAACCGGTCCCAGGTGGGCGGCTCGGTCTCGAAGGTGGCGTCGCCGGTGGCGATGCCGAGCCGGTAGATGGCGAGTACGGCGTCCGCGTGCCGGTCGTCCATCGCGACGACGGTGATCCCGGCGGAACTGCTGCTCATCGGGCCTCCTCCCACCGGCCGAGGGTACGTCGCCTAGCGGCGGGTCCGGCGCCGGCGGACCAGCCCCGCGGCACCGGCCCGGGGTGGCCGGCGGGGCGGAACGGCGGGGGTCCGCTCCGGTGCGGGCAGGGTCGGCGGCACGCTCCTGCCCGGCCGCAGCCGACCCAGCACCCCGCCGAGCAGCCGTTCGATGCCCCCGGTCACCCGGGTGACCACGATCGTCGAGAGCACGGTCGTGGCGGCGCCGACGAGCCAGGCGGCCGGCCCCCAGGAGAAGAAGTCGTCGAGGCTGCGTCCGAGCGGGTTGCGCAGCCACGGAGCCCGTACGGTGACCAGCACCGACTCGCTCTCCGCGTCCAGCGGCACGGTGGCGGTCTCCTGGCGACGCGGGGCGTCCACGAGCCCCTGCGGCGCCGGGGCGATCACCCCGAGTGCGCCCTTCGGCGCGGTGATCGTCAGCGAGCCGTCGCCCGGCATCAGCCGTACGCCGTCGGGCCGGCGGCCGAGGGTGATCGGCAGTTCGACCTCGGCGAAGGCGGGGGACGCCGCCCGTGCCGGGGTCTCCCGGCTGCGCCGGTAGACGGAGACGCCGTCGACCGTCCGGTCGAGTCGCCAGCCGAATCCGGTGACCCAGCCGGCGTCGGGGCCCAGTTCCGCACCGCTGATCTCCTCGTCGAGCCGGAGCGTGCGGCCGTCCAGCACCGCCTCGGCGCGGTAGGCCACGGTCTCGATCTTCTCGGGTGCCGCACCCGGGTCGGGCCCTTCGTCCGATGCGGCGCCCAGACGCACGGCGACCGCCGAGAGCACGCCGGCCAGGCCGACGAGCACGACGGTCACCGTCAGGGCCACCCGCCGCCGCCGGAGGATCCCGACGAGCACCGGCAGCAGCGCGCCGACGGCGACCGCGACGATCAGCAGCGGTAGACGCCAGAGGATGCCGGCGCCCACGGCGGCGAGGACCACGACGAGCCCGCCCAGCACCCACCAGGTCACCGGCGCGGGCCCGGCGGCGTCGCGCCGTGCTGGTGCCTCGGTCGCCATGAACCTGCCTTCCGGGTACGGCCGCGGACTGTCGCGCTGACACGCTAGGGCCACCGGCCGACGGCCACAAGGCCGCCCGGTGGGGGAGTGTCCATACAGGATGAACCCGCTCGGCGGCGGACGCCGGGAGGCCGGGCGCGGCGGCTGTTCCCGCCTCGCTCGGCCCCGCGCTCAGCTGGTGAAGCCGCCGTCCACGTTGACGACCGCGCCGGTCACGTAACCCGCCTCGGGCGCGGCCAGGTGCGCGACGGTGGCCGCGATGTCGGCGGGCCGGGCGTAGCGGCCCAGCGCGGTGAAGCCGGCGATCGCCGCGGCGTTCGGGCCGTCGGCCGGGTTGCTGTCGGTGTCGGTCGGCCCCGGATTGACCAGGTTGACAGTGATACCGCGTGGACCCAGCTCCCGCGCCAGGCCCCGGGTCAGCCCGGCCAGCGCGGTCTTGCTCATCGAGTAGAGCGCGAGCCCGGGGAAGACGGCTCGTTCGCCCACGTTGCTGCCGATGCTGATGATCCGTCCGCCCTCGGCGAGGTGCCGTGCGGCCGCCCGGGCGGCCACGTACGAGCCGCGGATGTTGACGGCGATGGTCTGCTCCAGCTCGTCCGAGCCCAGCTCGTCGACCGCGCCGACCAGGAAGACCGCGGCGTTGTTCACCAGGATGTCCAGCCTGCCGAGCACGATCGCCGTCCGATCGACCGCACCCTGGATCGCCACCGGGTCGGCGCTGTCCGCGTGGACGGCCAGCGCCCGCCGGCCCAGTGACTGGATCTCCTTCACCACCGTCGCGGCCTGTTCCGCGCTCTGCCGGTAGGTGAGTGCCACGTCCGCGCCGTCCTGAGCGAGGCGCAGCGCGATCCCCGCCCCGATGCCTCGCGCGCCGCCGGTGACCAGGGCTACCTTGCCCTCCAACGTTTTCGTCATGCACCGATCCTCGGCTCGGCGCGGGCTCCGGTCTGGCGGCGATCGGACGCCTCGTCCAGAACCCACCGCCAGGTCCGGTTCCCGCCACCCACCTGTCCCGGTCGGCGACCCTCCGCGGCCCCGGGCGCCGGTCGGTCCCCAATGGCCCCGGCGGGCGTCGCCGTGGGTCAGGACGGTCGGGTGGTCGCGGGGCGGGAGAGCCGGGCGGCGGCGAGGCCCAGCAGCAGCACGAGCGCCGCGAAGGCCAGCGCGTTGACGACGACCGTCGGGTAGCCGAGCCGGGGCACGTCGAGGAACGGGTAGAGGTAGCGCTCCTCGGTCGGGCCGGAGCCGGCCCCGCGGAGCAGGATCGCGGTGAGCCAGGCGAGTGGGTAGACGAGCAGGCTCACCGGGTACCTGCCGGGTGGCGCGGGCCGGGGCCGGTGGGTGAGCCAGTCGGCGGCGGCCAGCGGTGGCGCCACCACGTGCAGCAGCAGGTTACCGGCGTCCGAGACGGCGCCCCGGGCGTCGGCGGTCGCCACCATGCTGTAGCCGCTCCACGGGTTGGCGAGCACCAGCACGAAGACCAGGCCGGTGACGACGAGATAAACGGTGAGCGCGGTTCGCAGCCGGCCGTCGCGCCCGAACCGCAGCGCGGCGAGGTAGGCGAGATCCACCTGGACGGTGAAGTACCAGAGCAGCTCCAGCGGCTCGTCGCGGGCCGCCACGAGGGCGAGCACCAGCCCGGCCACGAGCACCACGACGGTGCTGACCCGCAGGGTTCGGCCGGCCGTCATCGGGCCGGATGGCGCGTGGGGGAGATGTGCTGGAGCGTCGTGTAGAGCCGGGTCAGTTCGGCCAGGTAGTGCTCACCGGTCCAGGCCGTGACCGCCGCGCCGCCCTCGGCGCTCACCCGTTCGCGGAGCGCTTCGTCGGTGAGCAGCCGGCAGAGCAACGCCCCGAACTCGGTGGGAGTGCCGGGGGCGAGCGGCCGGCGGGTGCCGGTGCCCGGCCGGGTGGCGAGCCCGGCGTCCACCATGGCCACTGGAAGCCCGTGCGCCTCGGCCTCGGCGAGCACCAGCCCCTGGGTGTCGGTCGTCGAGGCGAAGGCGAGCACGTCGGCCGCCCGGTAGTACGCGCCGACCCGCGCCCGGGGCACCGGGTCGAGCAGGTGCAGCGCGTCGCCGACGGCGAGCCGGCGGGCCGCCCGGCGTATCGCGATCCGGTTGCGGCGTACGCCGAGCAGCGCCAGCCGGGCGGCGGGCAGCGCGCGGCGTACCCGGGCGAACGCGGCGAGCAGCAGCTCGGGATCCTTCTCCGGGGACGCCCGCCCCACCGCGAGCAGCAGCGGGGCGTCCGGCGGGATGCCCAGGTCGGTACGGACCCGCCGGCGGTCGTCGGCGTCGGGGGCCGGGGCGGGGACCGGCGTCGGCAGCACCACGATGGGGGTCCGGCCGGCCATCGGCGCCATCGCCTCGGCGGTCTTGGCGGACGGGGCGAGCAGCAGGCTCATGTGCGCGAGCAGGCACCGGCCGAGTTCGAACAGCCGCTCGTCCCGGCCCGGGCCGGGACGGAACAACTCTCCCAGCGCGCGGGCGCGCCAGGGCAGGCCGAGGCGCCATCCCGCGTACGCGGCCCCGAGCGGTACCTCCGGGTAGTACGGGGCGTACGCGATCAGGTCGGTGTGCCAGGTGAAGACGACGGGCAGGGATCGGGCGGCCGCGTAGCGGAGGCCGGCGATGCCGACCGGGCCGGTGGTGTGCACGTGCAGCAGGTCCACCGGCGCGTCGGGCAGCCGGGGCAACGCCAGCCGGTACGGCCGGGTCGGCACCGGCAGCGAGGCCAGTTCCCCGGGCCGCCGGCACCCGAACAGCGGCCCGGGGGAGTGCAGCGTGACCTGGTGCCCGGCGGCCCGCAGCAGCGCCACCGTGGCGCCCACCGAGGTGGCCACGCCCTCGATGTTGGCGAGGTGGCTGTCGCTGACGTGCGCGATCCTCACCTCGCCATCATCGTCAGTCGTCGCTATCCTGGCCGCCCTCCGATCGGGTGTAGCGCAGGATCAGCAGTCCACTGTCGAACGGGCGCGCCTCGACCAGGGTGAAGCGGCGTGGGTCGAAGTCCCGGGTGACGAGCGGAACGCCGCTGCCGGCCACGATCGGGTTGAGCTTGAGGATCAATTCGTCGATCTCGGGCAGCAGTTGACCGGCGAGCTGCCCGCCGCCGGCCAGCCAGATGTCCTTGCCGTCGCGAGCCTTGAGCGCGCGGACGAACGCGACCGGGTCGTCGGCGACGATCTCGACCTCGGGCTCCGCGGCGGGCGGCAGCGTGCGGGAGAAGACGTACTGCTGGAGGTGGGCGTAGGGGCTGGTGACGCCCATGGCGAGACCGGGCTCGTAGGTGCCCCGGCCCATCACGACGGTGTCGAACCGGCCCTCGGGCCGGTCGATGCCGAACTGCGCGTGGGCGAACGTCGGCAGCGTCTGGGGGTAGGTGGCCATCGTGTGGGCGAGCACGTCGGGCTCAGGCACGAGGGGGAAGAAGTCGTACGACCCGTCGGGTGCGGCGATGAAGCCGTCGAGGGTGCCGGCGACGTAGTACACGAGCTTGCGCAAGCGCGATCTCCCTGCAATCACTACTGATGTCGTGGTTGACGGTACAACAGGTGTAGTGGTTTTGCTAGGGTCCGGTCATGGCGCGGAACGTGCAACGGCGGGCGGCCCTGGCGGACGCGGGTCTGCGGGTGCTGGCGGCGACCGGTGCGCGGGGGCTGACGCACCGCGCGGTGGACGCCGAGGCGGGCGTGCCCGTCGGCACCGCCTCCAACTACTTCCGCTCACGCGACGCCCTGCTCGGCGCGCTCGGTGAGCGGATCATGGAACGGTTCACGCCGGACGAGGAGGTGCTCACCGCGCTCGCCGCCCGGGAGCCGTCCCTGGAGCTCCTCGCCGACTACGTCCGCTACGTCGTCGAGCGCACCACCCGCCAGCCGGAGCTGACCCGGGCGCTCTTCGAGCTGCGGTTGGAGGCGGTCCGCCGTCCCGCCCTGGCCCGGATCCTCGGCGACACGCTGCGCCGCGGCTACCGCGACGACGTGGCCTTCCACGTGAACGCCGGGCTGCCGGGTGGCGCTTTCGAGGTGGCTCTGCTGCACTACGCGATGGACGGGCTGCTGCTCGACCTGCTGACCACCTCCGTCGACGCCGGTTTCGACGCCGACGAGGTGCTGTCCGCATTCGTGTCCCGCCTGGCCGCCGGGGTGACCCCGCGGCCCGGCCGGGCCCAGCCAGGAAGGATTCCCACCCCATGACCCTGACCCTCGCCCCGATGACCGACGCGGAGCTCGCGCCGCGGCTCGGCGCGCTGCAACGGTCGTACGCCGAGGAGCTGACCCGGCACCGGGCGGTGCCCGCGGACGTGGCGCTGGACCGGGCCGTCGTGCAGACCCGCGACCTGCTGCCCGCCGGCGCGGCGACCGAGAAGGTGCTGCTGCGGGTCGCCCGGGTCGGCGACGTGGAGGTCGGCTGGATCTGGGTGACCCTGCCCGGCGCGGCCGGGGCCTCCGACGCGCTCGCCGGGTCGGGGCGGGCCTGGATCCACAACATCGAGGTGCATCCGGAACAGCGGGGACGCGGGTACGCACGGCGGATGATCCAGCTCGTCGAGGCCGAACTCGCCGGACTCGGGGTGACCGACCTGGGGTTGAACGTGTTCGGTTCGAACACCGTGGCCATCGGCCTCTACGAGAGCCTCGGTTTCCAGGTCACCGCCCAGCAGATGACGAAGCGGCTCGACCCGGGAGCGCGGTAGCCGTCCCCCGACTGAGCTGGGGCGCAGGAGTGTTCACCGGCCCAACGGGAAAGCCGCGCCGACGCACCCGGGGAGGAGCGACGGATGAGGCATGGCGCCGGACTGACCATCGGTGTGCTCGGCTCGTACGGCGGCCGGAACCTCGGTGACGAGGCGATCCTCACCGGCCTCCTGGCCGATTTGCGGGCGCAGGAGCCGAATGCCCGGATCATCGTGTTCTCCCGGAACCCGGAACACACCCGGGTGGCCCACCCGGATGTCGAGGCGGTGCCCTGGGAAGGGGTCAGCCGCACCGACTCGGCGCTGGTGCTGGCCCAGCTCGACCTGCTGATCCTCGGCGGCGGCGGCATCCTCTACGACAAGGAGGCCCGCCGCTACCTGCGGGTGGTCCGGGTCGCCCAGGAGCGCGGCCTGCCACTGATCACGTACGCGGTGGGGGTCGGGCCGCTGAGCGACGGGGTGGACACCGGCATGGTCCGGGAGACCCTGGCCGGCGCGACCCAGGTGACCGTCCGCGACCAGGAGTCCCGGATGGTGCTGGAGGAGGCCGGGCTGGTCAACCCGATCACGGTCACCGCCGACCCGGCGTTCCTGCTCGAGCCGGAGGACTTCCCCGCCGAGTTGCTGCGGGAGGAGGGGGTGCCGGCCGGCCGGCGGCTGGTCGGGATGAGCGTACGGGAGCCGGGGCGGGCCGCCGAGCGGCTGGACGTCGACGGCTACCACCGCCTGCTGGCCCAGATCGGGGACTTCCTGGTGCACCGGATCGACGCGTACGTCCTCTTCGTGCCGATGGAGCGCGACGACATCCGGCACTCCCACGGGGTGCTCTCGCACATGATCGCCGCCGAGCGGGGCCGGATCCTGCACGGCAAGTACTCGCCTCAGCAGGTGCTCGGCCTGATGCGCCACTTCGACCTGGCCGTCGGCATGCGGCTGCACTTCCTGATCTTCGCCGCGATGGTGGGTACGCCGTTCCTCCCGCTGCCGTACGCCGGAAAGGTCTTCGACCTGGCCCAGCGGCTCGGCGTGCCGGCGCTGCGCGGGGTGGAGCGTGAGGTGGAGGGCCCGCTGCTCGCCGAGGTCGACCGGCTCTGGGACGAGCGGGAGCGCCGTGCGGAGGCCACCGCCCGCCGGGTCGCGCAGGTCTGCGACGAGGCCAGGGGCACCTCGCAGGTCACCCGGGCCGTGCTCGACAGCCTGCGCGCGCACACGCTCACCCGCGCCTGAGCGCGCTCGGCGACCGACGGGCTACCCCCGCAGCGGCTCCGCCTCGCTCGCCTCGGGACCTCCCGGCAGCCGCTCAGGCGGCCGGGCCCCGCCAGCAGTAGCGCCAGTCGCGGGCCTCGTCGCCGGTGGACTCCAGCTCGTAGATCTCCGCAGCGGCCAGCCCGCCCGGGCCGAGATGATGATGGGTCAGCGGCGGACGGCCGTTGCTGTCCAGCTCGACGGTCACGCGCTGCCCGCCGGCCGGGCCGTCCACGAGGGGAATCTCTACCGTTGCGGCCATGGGCCCATCCTGCCCTCCCAGGCGGGACCGCGCAGCGGATAGCGGGCGGCGAGCAGCCGGTCGCCCGACTAGGGTGCGGGAATGGCGGAGATCTCGATCGATCCCACACTCGGTCCACTGCTCGCCCGCACGGGCGACGAGCGGGCGGTGCTCGAATCGTTCCTCGACTTCCACCGCGGCGTGGTGCTGCACAAGCTTCGCGGCCTCTCCGACGCCGACGCGGCGCGCCGGCTGGTGCCGTCCGCGACGACCCTCGCCGGCATGGTCAAACACCTCGCGCTTGTCGAACGCAACTGGTTCCCGTGCCTGCTCGCCCCGGAGCCCGGTGACGTCTACCTGACCAGCGAGGAGGAGGCGCTGGCCAGCTTCACCCTCGCCCCCGGTGACACGGTGGAGCACCTCACCGCCGCCTACGCGCAGGCGTGCGCCCGCTCCCGGGACGTCGCCGCCCGTTTCGCGCTCGACCACGTGGTGCCGCACCCCCAACTCGGCGAGGTCTCGCTGCGCTGGATCCTCGTCCACATGATCGAGGAGACCGCCCGGCACGCCGGCCAGGCGGACATCCTCCGGGAACTCACCGACGGGCGCACCGGCACGCTGTGACCCGGCACGCCGCCCGCGGCCGACCCGAGGGCGTCGGCCACCACGGGCCGGGCCCGGTGGCGACGCCACGGCGACCCGGGCCGCCTATCCTGGGCCCGGGCGTCGACGAGGGGGAGCACGTGCTGGTCATCCACGGGTTGTGGCTGCCCGGTGCACCCGGCGAGCCGGTGCTCGCCGTCTGGGGCGAGGAGAGCGGGCTGCCACCCGAGGCGGCGCGCCGCCCGGGCCGGCCACCCCGGGAACGCCCCCACCCGTTCGCCGCCGACCATCCGGCGCTGGCCGCCGCGCTCGCCGAGGTCGCGGAGCCGACCGGGCTCGGCTCGGCGCTGCTCACCCTGCCGGCCCGGGGCGGCGTACCCGTCGAATCGCCGGAGCTGGTCCGGCCCGCCGTCGTGGACCCGCCGCGCGGGCGGGTCACCCTCACCGGCTGGCGGGTCCCCGTCCTGCGGTACGCCACGGACGCCGCGCTGCCCCTGCTGCGCGCCCTGGACGAGCTGCCGGTGGTGCCCGGGGCGACCCTGCGCCACCTCGCCGAGCTGGCCGACTTCGCCGTCGACCTGGTGGCCCGCGGCCGGGTCCTGCCCGGCGTGACCGGCGGGAGCCCGGCGCGGGCGCTGTGGCGACCGCTGCTCACCGGCGCCGACGCCGGGTGGGCGCGCTCCCTCGCGCTCGCCCTGCCGCCGGCCGCCCGCGCCGGCGACCCCGACCGCCCCCCGGGCGAGCTGGTCGCGGACGCCCTGGACGCGCTCGCCGACGCCGCCGCCCGGGCCGCGCTCGCGGAGACCGCGCTGGCGCGCGGGATGCGCCCCGGCGGCCCGCTGCCGGCCTGGCTGGCCGCGCTCGCCGGCCCGCAGCGGGAGTTCACCGCCGACCCGGCCGCGCTGGCCACCCTCCGGGCCGAGCTGGCCGCGTGGCAGCGGGACGCGGCGGGCGGCCGGGTCCGGGCCAGCTTCCGGCTGGTCGAGCCCGCCCCGGACGAGGTCACCGAGCCGGTGCTGGTGACCGTTCCCGGCCCGGACACCGCCGACGTGACCGGTCCCGTCGCCGACGGCCGGTGGCGGCTGGAGTTCGGGCTCCAGGCCGCGGACGAGCCGAGCCTGCACGTCGACGCCGGCCAGGTGTGGCGGGACCCGGCCGCGGTGGCCGCCCTCGCCGGCCGGACCGGCAACGTGCAGGAGACGCTCCTCGCCGAGCTGGGTCGGGCCGGCCGGCTCTGGCCCGAGCTGGACGGGGCGCTGCGTACGGCCGCGCCGGAGGTGCTGGAGCTGGACGTCGAGGGCGCGCACCGGTTTCTGCGCGAGGGTGCCCCGGTGCTGCACGCCGCCGGGTTCGGGGTGCTGCTGCCCTCCTGGTGGCGGCGCCCCTCGGCGCGGCTCGGCGCCCGCCTGCGCGCCCGGGGCCGCGCCGCCCCGGGCACGGTCGCCAGCACCGGCGGCGGGGTCGGGCTGGACGCCCTGGTCGACTACCGGTGGGAGGTGGCCCTCGGCGACCAGCCGCTCACCGCCGACGAGCTGGCGGCGCTGGCGTCGCTGAAGACCCCACTCGTGCGGCTGCGTGGCCGCTGGGTCGAGCTGGACCCGAAGCGGCTCGCCGCCGGGCTGCGCCTGCTCCGCTCGTCCGGTGAACTGACCGTCGCGGACCTGCTGCGTCTCGGCCTCACCGCCGGGGACGACGAGGCGGCGTTGCCGGTGCTGGAGGTGACCGCCGACGGTGCCCTCGGCGACCTGCTAGCCGGCTCCGTGGAGCGGCGGCTCACCCCGCTGGATCCGCCCGCCTCGTTCCGCGGCGTGCTGCGCCCGTACCAGCGCCGTGGCCTCGCCTGGCTGGCCTTCCTCCAGTCGCTCGGCCTGGGCGGCGTGCTCGCCGACGACATGGGGCTGGGCAAGACGGTGCAGCTGCTCGCACTGCTCGCCGGCGACCCGCCGGAGGCCGGGCCGACGCTGCTCGTCTGCCCGATGTCGCTGGTCGGCAACTGGCAGCGGGAGGCGGCCCGGTTCGCGCCGGAGCTGCGCGTACACGTGCACCACGGCGCCGAGCGAGCGCGGGGCGCGGAGTTCACCGAGGCCGTGCAGCGCGCGGACCTCGTGCTGACCACCTACTCGGTGGCGGCCCGCGACGCGGTGGCGCTCGCCGGCATCGACTGGCACCGGGTGGTGGTGGACGAGGCGCAGGCCATCAAGAACGCGGCCACCCGGCAGGCCGAGGCGGTCCGTGCGCTGCCCGCGCGGCAACGGGTGGCCGTCACGGGTACGCCTGTGGAGAACCGCCTCGCCGACCTCTGGTCGATCATGCAGTTCGTCAACCCCGGGCTGCTCGGGCCGGCGGCCACGTTCAAGAAGCGGTACGCCGAGCCGATCGAACGGCACGGCGACGCCGAGGCCGCCGAGCGGTTGCGCCGGATCACCGGCCCGTTCGTGCTGCGCCGGCTCAAGACCGACTCGTCGATCATCTCGGACCTGCCGGAGAAGCTGGAGATGGAGGTGGTCTGCAACCTCACGGCCGAGCAGGCCTCGCTCTACCGGGCGGTGGTCGACGACATGCTCGCCAAGATCGAGTCCAGTGAGGGCATCGAGCGGCGCGGACTGGTGCTCGCCACCATGACCCGGCTCAAGCAGGTCTGCAACCACCCCGCCCAGCTGCTGCGCGACGGTTCGCCGCTGGACGGCCGCTCCGGCAAGCTGGCCCGGCTGGAGGAGATCCTCGACGAGGTGCTCGCGGCCGGCGAGAAGGCGCTCCTCTTCACCCAGTACGCCGAGTTCGGCGGCATGCTGCGCGGCCACCTCTCCGCCCGCTTCGGCCGGGAGGTGCTCTTCCTGCACGGCGGCGTCGGCAAGGCCGACCGCGACGCCATGGTCACCCGGTTCCAGTCCCCGGACGGCCCGGCGATCTTCGTGCTGTCGCTGAAGGCGGGCGGCACCGGGCTCACCCTGACCGCGGCGAACCACGTCGTGCACGTCGACCGCTGGTGGAATCCGGCGGTCGAGGACCAGGCCACCGACCGGGCGTTCCGGATCGGTCAGCGACGCCGGGTGCAGGTACGCAAGTTCGTCTGCGCCGGCACGGTGGAGGAGAAGGTCGCGGCGCTGATCGCCGACAAGCGCAGCCTCGCGGCCCGGGTCGTCGGTGCCGGCGAGCAGTGGGTCACCGAGCTGTCGACGACGCAGCTGCGGGAGCTCTTCGCGCTGGAGGCCGGGGCGGTGGTGGAGTGAGCGAGAGCAGTTCGCGCTTCGCCGACTACGGCCGCCCCCGTCGGGTGGAGGGCGGCCTGCGGGCGCGGAGCACCCGTGGCGCGATCGGCCGCTCCTGGTGGTCGCGCCGGTTCCTGGAGGTGCTGGAGTCCTTCGCCCTCGGCACCCGGCTCACCCGTGGCCGGTCGTACGCGCGGGCCGGGCAGGTGGTCCGCCTGGACATCGCCCCCGGCGTGGTGCGCGCCGTGGTGCAGGGCTCCCGCCCCCGCCCGTACGACGTCCACATCGGGCTGTCGGCGTTCCCGGCCGAGCTCTGGGACCGGCTGGCGGCGGAGCTGGCCGCCCAGGCGTTCTTCAGCGCCCGGCTGCTCGCCGGCGACCTGCCGTCCGAGTTGGAGGAGCTCTTCGCCACGGCGGGCGCCCCACTCTTCCCGGCCGGGATCGACGAGCTGGACCAGAGCTGCACCTGCCCGGACTTCGCCGTGCCGTGCAAGCACCTCGCGGCCACGTTCTACCTGCTCGCCGAGGCGTTCGACGCGGACCCGTTCGAGCTGCTGCACTGGCGTGGCCGCGGCCGCAGCGAGTTGCTCGACCGGCTCCGGGCGCTGCGGGCGTCCACCACCGGTGCGGCGGCGCCGACCCTGTCCGTAGTGGACGAGATCGTCGACGGGGAGCCTGTGGACGCCCCGCCGGCCGGGGCCGCGCGGGCACTGGCCACCCTGCCGCCGTCGCCCCTGGCCGAGGCGGTCGACCGCTTCTGGTCACCGCCGGTGCCCCTACCCGACCGCCCGCCGACCCTCGCCACCGGACCGGACCTGCTGCTGCGGCAGCTGGGTCCGCCGGCACCCGCCATCGGCGGGCCGGGCCTGCTGGAGCGTCTCCGGCGGGCCTACCGCGCCTTCGGCGGCTGACCTGCCCGGACGGAGTCGGGAGTGGACGACAGGCATGGACCGTCCGCGCCGGCCTGCCCGTGGTCCCGGTCTCGTCCGGAACCCGGGCCGGCCGGCGCGGACGGTCATAGCCAGCGGCGGCGGAAGCGCCACATGAGCACCGCGTTGGCCACCAGTACCACTGCGCAGATGGCGCCGGCCATCCGCCCGGCGAGTACGGTCATCGCCGGCAGCGCGGCCCACAGCACGATGGTCAACAGCAGCAGGTAGCGACCGCGACGACCGCGTGCCCGGTTGTCGAGCCGGGCGAAGAACGCCGGGTCGCTCTCGCGGAGCTGCCGGGTGATCTGTTCGAACCTGCGCTGATCCTCTTTGCTGAGCATGGCGGTGCCTTCCCCTCACGGTTCAGCGGTTCGGCGGCATACCCGCTGCGGCGACGGCTCACGCCGCCCCCTGCCGGTCCTTTTGCCGCCGGCCCGCCTTCACCGCTCGCTCGTGGTACGCGCCCCGCTCGGACGTGCCACACGCGCGCCGGTCACCCCTCGCCGCACCTCCGGGGAGCCGGAAGTGGGGCGTGCCGGGCGGGGCGGCTGCGACATGAGGCGACGGGCGCGCTCACGCGGGCGAGCGGCGGCTTCCGGCGACGTTCGGTGCGCTGGCGGCAGCGCGCCCCGCAGGGGCGGATGCGGACGATCCGGCATCAACGGGCGGGGCCGGACGGTTCGGGGCGAGCGGGCACGGCCGGGGACGGCGCGCTGACACCTCCGGGTCGTGCGCGCCCCTGTGGCGGCACGCCCGACTGATCGGTCCGATCCGGTGGGACGCAGTCGCAGCGGACGGTCACCGCCGACGTGCTGGCCCGTCACTCCACAGTGGAGGTGGTGCGGCTCGGCGCGGCCGCGCCGCCCCGCCGGTCCGTACCGGGTCGCCGCCGCGACGAGGTGAACCCGGCGGCGGGTCGGAACGCCGCCCGGGTCAGCGGAGGGGGCGGTGGGTGCCGGCCGGGCGGGAGCCCATCGGCCGGGGACGACCGGGACGGGAACCCGCCGGTCGGGTGCCGGCCCAGCGGCGTCGCGGGCGGCTGCGGTGCGGCGGCTCGCTGCCGCCGGTGTGCGGCGCGGTGTTGTCGGTGGACATCATTCCCCCGCTCCCGGCGCGGGTCCGCGCCGTCGCCCTGCTCAACGAGGCCGGGTGCCCCACGACGCTGCCCTCTTTCCGACCCGGGACCGGTACGACCTCACGCACGGCGCCGTCCCGAGCCGGTCGAAGACCTTCCCGCTCCTGCCGTCTCGCCCCGATCGCCGTCTCGCCCCGGCGGGTCACATGCCGCGTCGGGGAAGGGGCAGGTGGCCGGGGATCAGGTCGGAGGTGAGCGTGATGCCGGTCGCCCGGAGGGCGTCGATCAGGGTGTTCTGCACGAGGTAGGAGTCGGGCAGCTGCCAGCGGACCTGCTCGGGCGCGACGGCCCAGCGTACGGCGCCCTCGGGCAGCCGGGTCGGCGGCGCCGGGATCCACGAGCCCGTCCCGTGCCGCACCACGTGGAAGCAGTGTTCGAGTTCCGGCCGGAGCGGGTCGCCCGGGCGTACCAGGAACATCCAGCGTCCGGTCGGGGTGACCAGCACCGGCCCGCGGACGCCGGTGCCCGCCGGGTGGGTCTCGAGCGTGTCCAGCACCAGCCGGCCGAGGTGGGCGGGGACCTCGAGCACGTCGAACGCGCGGCCGGTGGGCAGCAGGACGCCGTGCGGCCGGGTACGCCACCAGGTCGCCACCCGGGCCGGGTCCGCGCTCGCCGCGTGCTCCCAGTTCTCCAGCGCGGGGTGGCAGCCGACCGTGGGGCAGCCGGCGCGTCCACAGACGAAGCGACTGCGGGCCAGGCACGCCCCGGGCGTCACCTCCCAGCCGTGGACGGCGTAGCGCACCGCGACCCGGCGCAGCCGGACCCGCTCCAGAGGCGACAGTTGCGCGACCCGCGGGCCGACGTTCCCCCACATCTGTGCCACTCCTCTCGTCGGGCCCGACGGGCTTCGCTTGTTACGTCGAGCGCCGTCACTGTCGTAACCCGCGATCGTTGAGTTGACGAACGGCTGATGCAACTTGCACGAAAACTACGAGGACTGGCTGTACGGCTGACGCACAGGTTGTGCGACCAGGGAAAACCTGAAAAAGGCGGAACGCCCCCCGCGCCTCCGCCGCCCGGCACCAAGCGGCGAGCACGCCGGACAGGGGAGGGATGGGAGATGGAGGAACTACCCATAGGTCGTCGGGTGGCCTACTGGCGAGGGCGGCGCAAGATGTCCCAGCAGGTCTTCGCCGACCGGTTGGGCAAGTCGAAGAGCTGGGTGGACAAGGTCGAACGCGGCGTCCGCCGGCTCGACAAGTTCTCCGTCCTGTACGAGATCGCCGACATCCTCCAGGTCGACGTGCAGCTGCTGCTCGGCAAGGATCCGGAGCGGCGCACCGACGCGCTCAACTGCATCGACCAGGTCGAGGTCGAGGAGATCCGGGCGGCCCTCGAACGGTACGACTCGATGAGCGCCTACTTCGACGCCGCGCCGTACCCGCCGCCGCTGGCCGACATGCGCAAGGCCGTCAACCACGCCTGGCTCACCTACCAGTACGGCCGCTACGGGATGCTCACCCGCGCCCTGCCGAAGCTGCTGCGCGACGCCCAGGCGGCGGACGCCGGCTTCAGCGGCGACGACGGGCGCGAGGCGGCCCACCTGCTCGGGCAGGTCTACCAGATCGCCTCCTCGGTGCTGCGCAAGCTCGGCGAGTGCGACCTGGCCTGGCTCGCCGCCGACCGCTCGATGGCGGTCGCCCAACGGGCCGACGACCAGCTGCTGGCCGGCATCGCCACCACCCGGGTCTGCAACGCCCTGGTCGCCATGGGGCGCCCCCGCCCGGCGCTGGAGCTGAACGTCACCATCGCCAACCGGCTCGCGCCGGGCGGCGCCAACGACGCCTCCCCGGAGCGGCTCAGCGTCTACGGCCTGCTCCTGCTCCAGGGGGCGATGGCGGCCGCCCGGATCGGCGACTCGGCCACCGTCGGCGACCTGATCAGCGGCGCCGAGGAGGCGGCGCTCCTGCTCGGCAGCGACCAGAACCACTACTGGACGTCGTTCGGCCCGACCAACCTCGAGCTGCACCGGGCCGCCGCCGCCGTCGAGTTGGGCGACGGGGGCCGGGCCGTGGAGGTGCACCAGCTGCGCATCAAGGAGCCGCCGTTCAACGCGCTGCTGCCCGAGCGGCGGGCACACCACCTGCTCGACATCGCCCGCGGCTACGCCCAGATGGGCGACGTCGCCAACGCCGGCGAGATGCTGCTGTGCGGGGATCGGCTCGCGCCGTCGGAGATCCGCTGCCGGCCGATCGCGCACGAGGTGATGTCCGACATCCTCCGTCGCACACGTGGTGCGCCGCCTTCTCCGATTGCGGAGTTGGCTGAGCACATGGGAGTAGGAGTATGAGCGCGGAGTCGGCCTGATGACCGGCCCCCAACTCGCCAACGAGCGCCGTGAGGTGCTCTACGTCATCGTCTGCGGTTCGCCGCTCGCCCGGAACGTCGGCCGGCTGGTGAGCCTCGCCCAGCAGGACGGCTGGGACGTCTGTGTGATCACCACGCCGGACGGCGCGAAGTTCATCGACCGGCCCGCCCTGGCCCGGCAGACCGGACATCCGGTCCGTACCCACTACAAGCAGCCCAGCGACCCGGACCTGCTGCCGCCCGCCGACGCCATGATCGTCTGCCCGGCGACGGTCAACACGGTCAACAAGTGGGCGGCCGGGATCACCGACACCCTCGCGCTGGGGCTGCTGGTGGAGGCGCAGGGCCTCGGCAAGCCGATCGTGGCCGTACCGTTCACCAACGCGGCGATGGCCGCCCACCCGGCGTTCCGGGCCGGTCTCGCCCGGCTGGACGAGTGGGGCGTGACAGTGCTCTTCGGCGACGACGTCTTCCCGCTGCACGCGCCCGGCACGGGGGAGCGGCACCTGCACGCCTTCCCGTGGGAGGTCGGGCTCACCGCGCTGCGCGGCCGGCTCTGCCCGGTGGTCTGAGCCGACGGTGAGGTAGCGCTGCCGACCCGGTCCGGCGGGGGAGGCGTCCGGGCACGGCCCGCGCCGGTAAGCTGGCCCGCCGTGAGCACAACCGGAACAGGGCCGACGGTGACCGACGTGGTCGCCGAGCTCGAGCGGCGCTACCCGCCGGTCTGGGCCGAGGAGTGGGACCGGGTCGGTCTGGTGCTCGGTGAGCCGTCCGCCCCCGTTCGTCGGGTGCTCTGCGTGGTGGACGTGGTCCCGGAGACGGTCGCCGAGGCGCTCGACGCGGACGTCGACATGATCGTCGCGCACCATCCGTTGCTGCTGCGCGGAGTCTCGTCGGTAGCGCCGACGACGTACAAGGGGCGGATCGTCCACCAGCTGATCCGGGCCGGGGTGGCGCTCTACGTGGCGCACACGAACGCCGACGTGGCCGCCCCCGGGGTCTCCGACGCCCTCGCCGCCCGGTTCGGGCTCACCGATCTGCGTCCGCTCCGCCCGGCCGCGCCCGGCTCGCCCGCGTACGGGCCGGGCCGGGGGTTCGGCCGGGTGGGTGAGCTGCCCAGCCCGATGACCCTCGCCGAGCTGACCCGGCACGCCGCCGCCGTGCTCCCCGCCACCGCCTGGGGCGTACGCGCGGCTGGCGACCCGGGCCGGACGGTGCGTACGCTCGCGGTCAGCGGTGGGTCCGGTGACGCCTTCCTCGGCGACGCGACCGCGGCCGGGGCGGACGCCCTCCTCACCGCCGACCTGCGACACCACCCGGCCGGCGAGCACCTCGCCGCCGACGGGGCCGCCCTGCTCGACGCCGCCCACTGGGCGACCGAGCGACCCTGGCTCGACGACCTGGCGACGCTCCTGCGGGAGACGACGGGCGTCGAGACGCTGGTGTCCGACCTGGACACCGACCCGTGGACCGTGCATGCTTCCACCCCCGCCGTGGACGATAGGAGCCCCGACCGTGAAGGCTGACCCGAAGGTCCAACGCCGCCTGCTCGATCTCCAGGCGATCGACACCGCCCTCGCCCAGCTCGCCCACCGCCGCCGCGCGCTGCCCGAGCGGGCCGAGTTGGAGGCGCTGGCCCGGGAGCTCTCCGCGCTGGAGGACGAGCGGGTACGTGCCCAGGTGGCCGTCGACGACCTGGACCGGGACATCGCCCGGGTGGAGAAGGACGTCGAGCAGGTCCGGGCCCGCAAGGAGAAGGACGAGGCGCGGCTCGCCGCCGGCAGCGGACCGGCCCGGGAACTGGAGGCGCTCCAGCACGAGCTGGTGTCGTTGAACCGGCGCCAGAGCGACCTGGAGGACTCCGAGCTCGAGCTGATGGAGCAGCGGGAGACCGCCCAGGGCGTCCTCGACGGTGTCGAGCAGCGGCTGGCCGGAGCCCGGGAGAAGCGGGCGGCGACCGAGCAGCGCCGCGACGAGAGCCTCGCCGAGATCGCCAAGGAGGAGGAGTTCAAGCGCGGCGCCCGCCAGCCGCTCGCGGACGACCTCCCGAACGACCTGGTCACGCTCTACGACCGCATCCGCGAGGACACCGGCCTCGGCGCCGCGCTGCTCACCGCCGGGCGCTGCGGCGGCTGCCGGCTGGAGCTCTCCGGCGCCGACCTGGCGCGCATCCGCAAGGCGGCCCCGGACGACGTGGTCCGCTGCGAGGAGTGCCGGCGGATCATGGTGCGTACCAACGAGTCGGGGCTGTAACGGCCATGACCGGACGGGTGGTACTGATCGAGGCCGACGGCGGGTCCCGGGGCAACCCCGGCCCGGCCGGCTACGGCGCGGTGGTCCGCGACCCGCAGAGCGGTGAGGTGCTCGCCGAGCGGTCCGAGTCGATCGGGGTGGCCACCAACAACGTGGCCGAGTACCGCGGTCTGATCGCCGGACTGGAGGCCGCCGCCGAGCTGGGTGCCACCGAGGTCGACGCCCGGATGGACTCGAAGCTCGTGGTCGAGCAGATGTGCGGCCGCTGGCAGATCAAGAATCCGGGGCTGCGCCCGCTCGCCGCGCAGGCCGCCGAGCTGGTGGCCCGGTTCGCCGCGGTCCGGTTCAGCTGGGTGCCGCGGGAGCGTAACCGGCACGCCGACGCCCTGGCCAACGCGGCGATGGACGCCGCCGCCGGTCTACCGGCCCGGCCGGCGGTCGAGCCGCCCCGGATCGTCGAGCCGCCGCGCGAGGTGGCGGGCCCCGATCCGGCGCTGCGGGAGCGGGCGGCCGAGGTGGCCGCCAGCGCCGCCGACGCGCGGGCCACCGGCGGCGACGCGAGCACCGCGCCCGCCTCGTGGGAGCCGCGACCGAGCTTCACCGCGACCCGGCTGGTGCTGGTGCGGCACGGCGAGACCGAGTACACCGAGCAGGGCCGCTACTCCGGTCGCGGCGACGTCGCGCTCTCGGCGCGGGGGCGCGAGCAGATCCGGGCCACGGCGGCCCGGGTGGCCGCGCTGGCCCCGGGCGCGGTGGCCGTGGTCAGCTCACCGCTGTCCCGGTGCACGGCGACGGCCGGGGCCATCGCCGAGGCGCTCGGCGGCGTGCCTGTGCGCCGCGAGGACGACCTCATCGAGTGTGACTTCGGCGCCTGGGAGGGGCGGACCTTCGCCGAGGTGCGCGCGGGTTGGCCGGGGGAGCTGGACGCCTGGCTCGCCTCGACCGCCGTCGCGCCGCCGGACGGGGAGTCCTTCGTCCAGGTCGCCGAGCGGGCCGGCCGGGCGGTGGCCGCGCTGCGCGAGGCGTACCCCCGGGAGACCGTGGTGGTGGTCTCGCACGTCTCGCCGATCAAGCTGATGCTGCGCGACGCCCTCGCGGCCGGCGACGCCTTCCTGCACCGGCTCTACCTCGACGCGGCCGGCATCTCCGTGGTGGACCTGTGGCCGGACGGCGGCGTCGCGGTCCGGTCGGTCAACGAGACCGCCCACCTGAGCGCGATCGCCTGAACGCGACGGGTGGTGTCCCGCGCCACAGCGCACGTTCCGTGCACCTGTTGACAGCGCGGCGTGAGCCATCGAAGATCTCTTACGTGCGAAGCGTTCACCTGACGAAGCGGGGTCACATCGACCTCCTGCGCGTCGCCAGCGCCGCCTGTCGACGCTCCCTCTGACGCCGGGTTCCACCCTTCCTCGCACGCTGCTGGCGACATCCCGACTCCGCAGGTCTCCGGCCCTGCGCTGCGTCCGCCTGCGCGCACCCCCTCCGCACGACAGGAGATCTGTCCTTGTCGGTCCGTAGACTCCTTCCCCGGCTCGCCGTCACCGCGGTGACCACCGCGCTCCTCTCGACGGCGGCGTTGACCGCCCCGGCCGCCGCGTCGGCGCTGCCGGCGGTGCCACCGGTCGCCCCCGACCTCTCCGACATCCGGGGCTATCCCCAGCAGAACGTCCTGCCGGTCTGGCCCGACAACCCGGCGGACGCCTCCATCCCGATCGGCGTCATCGCGTACGACGACATCGCGCCGAAGCTCAACGCCCTCCAGTCCACCAGCCGCCGGGTCTCCGCCCGGGTGGCCGGGCGCTCCGCCGGCGGCTACGACCTCTACGCGGTCACGGTGACCGCGCCGGAGAGCCGAGCCGAGGCCCGGCAGCAGGAGATCTGGAAGCGTCGCATCGAGGACGAGCCGGCCCGCGCCCAGCGGGACCGGGCACTGCTCGCCGGCTACAAGACCCCGCTCTTCGTCAACGCCAACATCCACGGCAACGAGTGGGAGGGCACCGACGCGGCGCTGCGGGTGATCGAGGAGCTGGCCACCGCGACCAGCCCCGAGGTGACGCGGCTGCTGGAGCGCAACCGGCTGGTCTTCAACATCACCTCCAATCCGGACGGCCGGGTGGCCGGCACCCGGGCCAACTCCGCCGGGTACGACCTGAACCGCGATCTCACGATCGTGTCGCAGCCGGAGACGAACCTGATCCGCGAGCTGATCGTCGACACCAAGCCGATCATCACGCTCGACCTGCACGGCTACGTCAACCCCACGCTGCTGCACCCCAGCACCCCGCCGCACAACGTGAACAACGAGTACGACCTGTACATCAAGCACGGCCTGCCGAACGCGCTCGCGATCGAGCAGGGCCTGCGTGACCTCGGGTACGCCGAGACCCAGCGGGCCCGTATCCCGTTCCGCGACGACGAGCCGGGCGTGTGGGACGACTTCCCGCCGATCTACGTGCCGTCGTTCGCGATGTTGCAGAGCAGCATCCCGTACACCATCGAGGCGCCGCTGAACCCGCGCGGCAGCGACCTCACCCCGGAGGAGCGGGTACGCCGCTCGCGCATCAACACGGACGTCCACGAGGTGGCGATCCGGACGTCGCTGCGCTACATCCAGGAGCACCGGGCGGAGGTGCTGCACGACCAGGCGGAGGTCTACCGGCGTGGCTGGGCCGGTGAGCCGCTGCGCGACATCCCGGACGGGTACGTGCCCGGCTGGGGCCCCGAGGACGACTACCGCACCACCTTCCCCCGCGCGTACGTCATCCCCAGCGGTACCGGCCAGCGCTCCGAGCCGGCCGCGGCCCGCCTCGTCGACCTGCTGATCGGCAGCGGCGGCCAGGTGTGGCGGGCGAAGAAGTCGTTCACCGCGGACGGCCGGCGCTACGCGGCGGGCTCGTACGTGATCGACCTGCACCAGCCCAAGCGGGGCCTGGTCAACTCGCTGCTGGAGCCGGGCGCCGACATCACCGATCGGGTGGACGACCTCTACGCCGGTCCGGCCGCCTGGAGTCAGGGGCTGACCTGGGGCGCCACGGTGGACACCCTCTGGGACGAGCTGCCCGACGTGCGGTTGGAGCGGACGTACGACGGGGTGGCCGAGGGGTACCTCCCGCCCGGCAACGGGGACCTGCGCCTCGACCTGCGCGACGCGGCCGACCTGCTCGTGGTCAACTCGCTGCTGGGCAGGGGGGTCGCGGTGCACCGCCTCGCCGACGGGTCGGTGGTCGTACCCGGCACGCCGGCGAACCGGAGGCTGGCCCGGGCCGAGGTCCGCGCTCACGGCGTGACCTTCCAGCCGGCGCCGAAGCGCTGGCAGGGCACCCGGCTGGACGAGGTCGTGGTCGGCTACCTCGGCACGGTCGAGGAGCGGGACACCCTGGCCGAGCTCGGTTTCGCGGCCCGCACGCTGACCGCGAGCACGCTGGGCACGACCCTCACCGCGGATGTCGACGTCCTGGTCGTGGCGAGCAACGTCAACCTGGCGAACCTGTCGGCGGAGAACCGGGCGGCGCTGGACGCCTTCCTCGCCCGGGGCGGCGGCGTCGTCGGCGTGGGTACGCCCGGGGCGGGCTTCAGCAACGCGGCCGGTCTGCTCACGGTGACCGCGACCGCCGGCCCGAGCCTGGCCAGCGGCGTGGCGAACGTGGTCAACGCCGGTGGCCCGGTCAGCTCCGGTGCGGCCGACCACTCGTTCATCAGCCAGCCGGTCTGGTTCACCGACCTGGGTGCCGGCGTGACGGTCGAGCAGTCGTACGCCGCGGACCCGCTGCTCTCCGGTTGGTGGGCGACCGGGGGCGCCGGCGGCCAGTTCGCGGCGGCCGACCGGGCCAGCATCGTCCGGGGGGTCTCCTCCGGCGGCAACCCGGTGGTGCTCTTCGGCACCGATCCGACGTTCCGCCTGCACCCCAAGGGTCTTCAGGCGCAGCTCGGTCGTGCCCTGCTCTGGGCCGCGCGGCGGTGACCGTCACAAGGTGAGCCGGGGGACGGGCCCGGGTGCCGGAAGGCGCCCGGGCCCGTCCGTCTCCGCGCGACAGTCCACCGGGAACGGCGGCGAACCGTTCGGCGCAGCCCGCCCGCCGTTCGGCGCAGCACCGCCCGGGCGGGTCACGTGACGGCAGTCACACCGCCGTAGCCTCCGGCCGTTACAACGCGTGCTACGACTTCCCGGAGGTCTGTCACATGGCTGCACCGGACCCGGAGGCGCCACCGACGGCGTCGGCCAGGGCGAAGGACAAAAGCCCCTGGAACTGGTTGCTCTTCATCCCGATCGTGGTGCCGCTGGTCCCGGCGTTCTTCAACGGGGACTCGCCGCGCCTCTTCGGCTTCCCGCGCTTCTACTGGCTCCAGCTCGCCTACATCATCCTCGGCGTGACCACCACCACACTGGTCTACCAGCTCACCAAGAAGCGGGGTGATCGCTGATGTGGCGCGACCACCTCACCGAGATCATCATCTTCACCCTGCTCTTCCTGCTGGTCAGCGGCATGGGTTTCGTGGCCGCCCGGTGGCGCGCGCCGAAGGACATGGCCCACCTCGACGAGTGGGGGCTGGGCGGACGGAACTTCGGCGGCTGGATCACCTGGTTCCTCGTCGGTGGTGACCTCTACACCGCGTACACCTTCGTCGCGGTGCCCGCGCTGGTCTTCGGGGCCGGCGCGATGGGCTTCTTCGCCGTGCCGTACACCATCGTGATCTACCCGTTGGTGTTCCTGGTGCTGGTCCGCCTCTGGTCGGTCTCGCACCGGCACGGCTTCGTCACCCCGGCCGACTTCGTCCGCAGCCGGTTCGACTCGCCGGTGCTGGCGCTGGTCATCGCGATCACCGGCATCGTGGCCACCATGCCGTACATCGCGTTGCAGCTGGTCGGCATCGAGGCGGTGCTCAAGGCCATGGGCGTGACGGGGGAGAGCACCATCGCCCGGCACCTGCCGATCATCGTGGCCTTCGCCATCCTGGCCGCCTACACCTACCAGTCGGGGCTGCGCGCGCCGGCGCTGATCGCGTTCGTCAAGGACTCGCTGATCTACATCGTGATCCTGGTCGCGATCTTCTACCTGCCGTACAAGCTCGGCGGTTGGGGCGACATCTTCGCCGCCGCGGACGCGAAGTTCGACGCGTCACCCGCTCCCGGTGACGGCGTGCTGCTCAACGCCAACAACCAGCTCCAGTACGTGACGTTGGCGTTCGGTTCGGCGCTCGCGCTCTTCCTCTACCCGCACAGCCTCACCGGCGTGCTGGCCAGCCGGAACCGGGACGTCATCAAGCGGAACATGTCCGCGTTGCCCGCGTACAGCCTGCTGCTCGGTCTGATCGCGCTGCTCGGCTACATGGCCATCGCGGCCGACGTGAAGCCGCTGCCCGGGGCGTCGGAGGGCACGGTGGACAACAACACGATCGTGCCGCTCCTCTTCGACCAGCAGTTCCCGAGCTGGTTCACCGGCATCGCGTACGCGGCCATCGGCATCGGCGCGCTGGTGCCGGCCGCGATCATGTCGATCGCGGCGGCGAACCTCTTCACCCGCAACATCTACAAGGAGTACCTGCGGCGGGACGCGACCGCCGCGCAGGAGGCGAACGTCTCGAAGATCACCTCGCTGGTGGTCAAGATCGGCGCGGTGGCCTGCATCGTCTTCCTCGACCCGCAGTTCTCCATCGACCTCCAGCTCATCGGCGGCGTGATCATCCTGCAGACGCTGCCGGCGGTGGCGCTGGGCATCTACACCCGCTGGTTCCACCGCGCCGGGCTGGTCGCGGGCTGGGTGGCCGGCATGGGCCTCGGCATGTGGATGCTCTACCAGATCTCCAGCCCGACCCGGAAGCACTTCGCGGGCTCGGCGTTCCCGCTGGAGAAGTTCGGCTTCGACACGCAGAAGACCATCTACGTCGGGATCGTCGCCGTGCTGGTCAACCTGCTGGTCGCGGCCCTGGTGACGCTGGCGCTGCGGGCGGCCAAGGTGGCCGAGGGCGTCGACGGCACCGCGCAGGACGACTACTTCGCCGACGAGGGCGACCCCCGGGTCACTCCCGGACCCCGCGCCGACGCGGACGCCGCCCCCGAACCGGTCGCATGAAGGCGGGGCTCCTGCCGGCGCTCGACGTCGGCAGGAGCCCCGACTGCGTTCGCTGCGGCGGCCTGGGCCCGGGTCAGCGGTGGGGGCGGCGTTCCAGGGCCCCGTTGAGCCGGTGCAGCATGTCGGCGAGGGTGTCCCGGTCCTCCGGCGCCCAGCCGGCCAGGATGTCGCCGTAGAGCCGGGTGCGGGCCGCCTGCACCGCCGCCATCCGCTGCAGTCCGGTGGGGGTGGCTGAGACCACCATGCCCCGCCCGTCACGCGGGTCGGGCTCCCGGACGATCAGGCCGTCGCGCTGCATGGCCGAGACCTGCCGGGTCACCGTCGAGCCGTCCAGGTTGAGCCGGGCGGCGAGCGCCGAGACGTTCTGCGGCCCGGCGTCGGCCAGGTGCCGCAGGATGACGTACGCCGCGCGGTCGAGCACCCGGTGCTCCGCGCCGGTGCGCCGCCGGGTGGCCTCGCCGAGTCGCATCAACATCGCCACCTCGGTCTCGATCCGGCCGAGGGTGACCTCGTCGCCGTCGACGCCCGTGGAGTGGTCCGCATTCATAGCTGTATGATACAGGATAAGTAACTGTAAGATACAGCTATCTGGGAGGGCGGAGTGGATCGGCGCGCCGAACCGAACCGCAGTGCCATCTACGCCACCACACTGGTGGCCTTCCTCGCGATCGCCGGCATCGCCGTGGTGGACCCGATCCTGCCGGCCATCGGAGAGGCGATCGGGGTCACCGCCTGGCAGGTCGAACTGCTCTTCACCGCGTACATCGCGGTCATGGCGGTGGGCATGATCCCGGCGACCCTGGCCAGCGGTCGCTTCGGCTTCAAACCGGTGCTGATCGCCGGTGTCTCCGTCGTCGGGATCGCCGCGATCCTCGCCTCGGTCAGCGACAACATCGTCCAGCTGAGCGTGCTGCGCGGCGCCTGGGGCCTGGGCAACGCGATGTTCTTCGCCACCGCCATGGTGGTGCTGGTCAACCTGGCCGTCGACCGGGAGTGGGTCGTCGGGCTCTTCGAGACCGCCCTCGGCCTCGGCTTCGCGGTCGGGCCCCTGATCGGTGGCCTGCTCGGCAAGATCAGCTGGCGGCTGCCCTTCTTCGTCTGCGGCGTCTTCATGGTGCTCGCCCTCGCGGTGGCCGCCCGCAAGCTGCGCGAGCCGGCCAACCGGCAGGCGCCCGTCCGGGTCGGGCAGATCTTCGGCACCTACCGGCGGCCCGCGTTCATCGCGCTCTGCCTGATCACCGCGGCGTACAACTTCGTCTTCTTCGTGGTCCTCGGCTACACGCCGCTCTTCCTCGGCCTCGACGTCGTACCACTCGGGCTGGCCTTCACCGGCTGGGGCCTCGGCCTGGCCGCCGGCATCCTGGTGATCGGGCACCGGCTCGCCCACCGGATCGGCGCGGTGCAGACCATCGGCGTCGCCATCGTCGGGCTGCTCGCCTGCATGGCGCTCTTCGCCACCTCGACCGGCACCGCCGAGTCCCTGGTCGTGCTGGTCCTCTCCGGACTCTGCATGGGGCTGGCCAACGCCAACCTCACCGACCTGGCCCTCGGCCTCGGCTCGCCCGATCGCCGGGTGGCCACCGGGGCGTTCAACCTGGTCCGCTGGGGTGCCGCCGCGCCCGCGCCGATCATCTCCGGCAAGCTCGCCGAGCACTCGCTCGGCCTGCCCTACTGGGTCGGCTTCGTGGTGCTCGCCGTCGGCGTACTGGTCTACCTCGCCACCGCCCACCTGATGGCCGCCGGTTACGGCGAGCGGGTGCTCTGGTCCCGCTGGAACCGGGCCGCCGCCGGCGCCGAGGGCGCCCCGGAGGAGCCGGTCGGCGAGGCGTACTGACCGACCCACCGT
>NZ_SMKG01000360.1 GCF_004348525.1 Micromonospora sp. 15K316
GCGGGGTGGCGGTCGCAGCCGATGTCCGCCTCCGGGCGGGCACGTACGATGGGCGGGTGACTCAGGATGAAGCGACTCCCCGGACCGGTAAGCGCGTGCTCCTGGCCAAGCCCCGCGGCTACTGCGCGGGAGTCGACCGCGCGGTGCAGACCGTGCAGGAGGCGCTGAAGCTCTACGGCGCCCCGATCTACGTCCGCAAGCAGATCGTGCACAACAAGCACGTGGTGCGGACGCTCGAGGCGCAGGGCGCGATCTTCGTGGAGGAGAACGAGGAGGTGCCGGAGGGCGCCACCGTCGTCTTCTCCGCGCACGGCGTCGCGCCCGAGGTGTACGAGCAGGCGAAGTCGCGCTCGCTGAAGGCGATCGACGCGACCTGCCCACTGGTCACCAAGGTGCACCACGAGGCGAAGCGGTTCGCCGCCGAGGACTACGACATCCTGCTGATCGGGCACGAGGGGCACGAGGAGGTCATCGGCACCTCCGGCGAGGCCCCCGAACACATCCAGCTCGTCGACGGCCCGGACGCCGCCGACCGGATCACCGTTCGCGACCCGAACAAGGTCGTCTGGCTCTCCCAGACCACCCTCTCCGTGGACGAGACGCTGGAGACTGTCGCCCGGCTCAAGAAGCGGCTGCCGCTGCTCCAGTCGCCGCCCAGTGACGACATCTGCTACGCCACGTCGAACCGGCAGCACGTGGTCAAGCAGATCGCGCCCGACTGCGACGTGGTGATCGTGGTGGGCTCGCGGAACTCGTCCAACTCGGTCCGGCTCGTCGAGGTCGCGCTGGACGCCGGCGCCCGCGCCGGACACCTGATCGACTTCGCGCACGAGATCGACGACGCCTGGCTCGCCGATGCCCGTACGGTCGGCGTGACCTCCGGCGCGAGCGTTCCGGAGGAGCTGGTGCAGGAGGTGCTCGCGCACCTCGCCGCGCGGGGCTTCGGCGACGTCGAGGAGATCACCACGGCCAACGAGCGGCTCACCTTCTCGTTGCCGCAGGAGCTCAAGCGGGACATGCGGGCCGCCGCCGCGGCGCGCGGCTGATCCGGGAACGCCCGGCCGTCCTGACACGTCCGATACCGGTATGAGGACCCTTCGGCTCGCCGCCGTCGCCCTGGTCGCCGTCGCCGCGCTGAGCGCCTGCGGTGGCCAGGACGGCACCGGCACTCCGACCACCACGCCCACCTCGACGGGAGCATCCGCGGTGACCGACCAGCCCCCGACCCCGTCGACCGCACCGACCGGCCCGACGTCGCCGAGCACCCCGCCGCGCGGGACGACCAAGCCGGGCGGGCCGACGCTGCCGCCGCCGGTCGGCGCCACCGAGCTGACCGGCACGGTCGTGGCCGGCGTCGAGCCGAACTGCCTGCTGCTCGACGGCTACCTGCTGATCGGTGGCCCGCGCGACGTCCTCGCCGTGGGCGCCGAGGTGACCGTCACCGGGCGGGTTCAGCCCGGCATGATGACCACCTGCCAGCAGGGCACCCCGTTCGTCGTCGAGGCCGCGCGGCGCTCCTGAGGCACCCGCCCGGACGGCCTCCGCCCAGGGGTCAGCGGGTCGGAAGGTCGTCGTCGGCCGCGTCGAGCAACTCCGGCGCCTGCGGCTGCCGGGGCGCCAGCTCGACCTGTGCCGGGGCTTCCAGCTCCCGGTCCGAGACGCCCAGCTCGGCGAGCTTGCGCGCGCTGACCAGTACCCGCGCCTCCAACGACCCGACCGCCCGGTTGTACGCGGTCACCGCGCTGCCCAGCGCCGAGCCGAGCTTGCCGACGTGGTCGCCGAGCGTGGCCAGCCGGCCGTGCAGCTCCCGGGCCAACGAGTGCACCGCCGCCGCGTTGCGGGCCAGCGCCTCCTGCCGCCAGGAGTAGGCGACGGTCCGCAGCAACGCGACCAGGGTGGCCGGGGTGGCCAGCACCACGTTCCGGGCGAAGGCGTGCTCCAGCAGCGTCGGGTCACGCTGGAGGGCCACGTCGAGGAAGGGGTCGGCCGGGACGAAGAGCACCACGAACTCCGGGGTGCTGTCGAACGCGGCCCAGTAGGTCTTGGCGGCCAGGGCGTCGACGTGTGCCCGCAGGTGCCGGGCGTGCGCGTCGAGGTGGGTGTCCCGGCCGCGCTCGTCACGTGCCTCCATCGCGGTGAGGTACGCGTCGAACGGGGCCTTGGCGTCGACCACCACCGAGCGGCCGCCGTGCAGCCGTACGACCAGGTCGGGGCGGACCCCCTGCTGATCGGTGGCGGCCGTGACCTGCTCGGCGAAGTCGCAGTGCTCCAGCATGCCGGCCGCCTCGACGATCCGGCGCAGCTGGTGTTCGCCCCATCGACCGCGGACCTGCGGGGCGCGCAGCGCCGCCACGAGCTGCTTCGTCTCGGTGCGCAGCTCCCCCGAGACCACGCTCATCGAGCGCACCTGCTCGCGCAGCTCGGCGTAGGCGTCGACCCGCTGACGTTCCAGGTCGCCGACGCGCTGCTCGTAGCGGCGCAGGGTCTCGTGCAGCGGTGCGACGGCCCGGGACACCGCCTCCTGGGACTGGGCGGTCGCCTCGTAGCTCAGCGCCCGGAGGGACTGCTCCAGCCGCCCCTCGCCCTCCCGCGTGGCGCGCAGGGTGGCGTCCAACCGGGCGATCTCGGCCGAGGCGCGGGACCGGGCGGCGAGCCACCCGAGCGCGCCACCAGCGCCGAGACAGACCACCACCACGGCGAGCGTCGGGAAGTCCATCACCGAAGCTTGCCAAACGCGTACGACGTTGCCGGCTTGGGTACCGTCGTGGCCATGAAAATTCTGCTCGTGGTCGTCATCGTGGCGCTGGTCGTGGGCGCGTTGATCTGGTTGCGGCGCGAAGCCGCGGCGCGGGCGGCCCGCGAGCTGGCCGACGTGCGGGCCGACGCGCACCGCTGGTACGAGCGCCTCGGCGGCCAGGTGATGAACCTGCACGGGGACGAGCCGGCGGTGCGGCAGGCGCTGGTGGACGCCTCCGAGCGGTACAACGCCGCCGGGAGCCAGCTGGAGCAGGCCGGCACGGTGCACCAGTACCGGCTGGCCCGGGAGACGGCGCTGGAGGGGCTCGCCTACGCCCGTGCGGCCCGGATCGCGCTCGGCATCGATCCCGGCCCCGAGCTGCCGCCGCTGACCGCTGCCGCGGGCGCCGGGGAGCTGACCCGGGAACGGCAGGTCGAGGTGCAGGGGCAGACGTTCAAGGCGGGCCCCCAGCCGGGGCGGGAGACCCCGTACTACTACCCGGGCGGCCGGTTCCAGGGGCGGCCGGTGCCGGCCGGCTGGTACTCGACGCCGTGGTGGAAGACCGCGCTCGGGGCCGGGGCGGGTGTGCTCGGCGGCGTGCTCATCGCCGACGCCCTCTTCTCGCCCGCCTTCGCCGACCCGGGCTACGGCTACGAGGCCGGCTACCAGGAGGGCTTCGCCGACGGCAACGACTTCGGTGACCAGGGCGGCGCGGACCAGGGCGGCGACTTCGGCGGGGGTGACTTCGGCGG
>NZ_SMKG01000361.1 GCF_004348525.1 Micromonospora sp. 15K316
GGGCCGCTGCGGTTGCCGGGGGTGCCGTGCAGCAGGAAGACCGCGGGGCCGTCCGGAGCGCCGGAGGTCTCCACCGCGAGGCGCCGCCCGTCGCGGGTGACGACGGTGTGCTGTGCCGCGTTTTCTAGCGTCACGGTGGCCTCCCGCGGCTTCGTCATGTGCTTCCCCGAACGCACACCGGTGGGTCTTGAGTGCAAAGCCCCCGAAACCACCCAGAACATAGTCCTGGTGTGCAGCGTACTGCCCGCCGAGTGACCCCGCCATGGGCCACCGGGCCAATGCCGGGCGATCGGGCCGGCCGAGCCTGCCGCTACCCTGGTACCCCGAAGAAAGGGGCGCCGAGCAGGTGGCTAGGACCTACAACGTCGTGACGTACGGCTGCCAGATGAACGTGCACGACTCGGAACGCATCTCCGGCCTGCTGGAGCAGGCGGGCTACGTGCGCGCCGCCGGGGGCGACGAGACCCCGGACATCGTCGTCTTCAACACCTGCGCGGTCCGGGAGAACGCCGACAACCGGCTCTACGGCAATCTCGGCCGGCTGCGTCCGGTCAAGGACAAGCACCCCGAGATGCAGATCGCCGTCGGCGGCTGCCTGGCCCAGAAGGATCGCGGCGACATCGTCCGCAAGGCCCCCTGGGTGGACGTGGTCTTCGGCACGCACAACATCGGGTCGCTGCCGGTGCTGCTGGAGCGGGCCCGGCACAACGCCGCCGCCGAGGTGGAGATCCTGGAGTCCCTCGACGTCTTCCCGTCGACGCTGCCCACCCGCCGCGAGTCGACGTACGCCGGCTGGGTGTCGATCTCGGTCGGCTGCAACAACACCTGCACCTTCTGCATCGTGCCGTCGCTGCGCGGCAAGGAGAAGGACCGCCGTCCCGGCGACATCCTGTCCGAGGTCCGGGCGCTGGTCGACGAGGGCGTGCTGGAGGTGACCCTGCTCGGGCAGAACGTCAACTCCTACGGCGTCGAGTTCGGGGACCGACTCGCCTTCGGCAAGCTCCTGCGCGCCTGCGGCGAGATCGAGGGCCTGGAGCGGGTGCGTTTCACCAGCCCGCACCCGAAGGACTTCACCGACGACGTGATCGCGGCCATGGCCGAGACGCCGAACGTCTGCCACTCGCTGCACATGCCCCTGCAGTCCGGCTCCGACACGGTGCTGCGCGCCATGCGCCGCTCCTACCGGGCCGAGCGTTACCTCGGGATCATCGAGAAGGTCCGCACGGCGATGCCGGACGCGGCGATCACCACCGACATCATCGTGGGCTTCCCCGGCGAGACCGATGCCGACTTCGAGCGCACCCTCGACGTGGTGCGCGAGTCCCGGTTCTCCTCGGCCTTCACCTTCCAGTACTCCAAGCGCCCCGGCACCCCCGCGGCGACCATGGAGGGCCAGCTGCCCAAGCAGGTGGTGCAGGAGCGCTACGACCGGCTGATCGCCTGCGTCGAGGAGATCACCTGGGCGGAGAACAAGAAGCTGGTCGGTGAGACCGTCGAGGTGCTGGTCGCCGTCGGCGAGGGCCGTAAGGACGAGCGCACCGGGCGGATGTCCGGCCGGGCGCGCGACGGCCGGCTCGTGCACTTCGACGCGGGTTCCCTCGCCGGGCAGCTCCGCCCGGGTGACATCGTGCACACCACCGTCACGTACGCCGCCCCGCACCACCTCAACGCCGACGGTGAGCCGCTGTCCCACCGCCGTACCCGCGCCGGGGACGCGTTCGAGGCGGGGCGCTCACCACGTACGCCCGGCGTGCTGCTCGGACTGCCCACGATCGGAGCGCCGGCGGCGACGCCCGCCGCCACCTCCGGCTGCGCCACGCACTGACCCGGAGCGGGGGGCCACCGTCGACGTCACGGTGTCGAGAAGGGGTCCCCGCCCCGGCTCCGCGGTGGTGCGCCGGCGGGCCCGGCTCGATTCCGCTGCCGAGCGGGGCCGGCCGCCCGTGTCGACGGGTGATCGTGACGCGGAAAGCCCCGGTCCCGCGAGGGGACCGGGGCTTTCCGGGACGGCTCAGCTCAGCTGGACTGCTCGGCGAGCTGGAGGAACTGCCGCTTGGAGGCGAGAGCCTGTTCGGCCTCGCGGACCCGGCGGGCGTCACCGGCGGCCTGGGCCCGGGCCAGCCGCTCCTCCGCCTCGGCGACCTGCGCCCGCATCTGGGCGAGCAGCGGGCTGTCCTCCTTGGAGGTCCGCCGCCAGGCCGAGTCCATCACCTCGCGGACCTTCTCGTCGACGACCCGGAGCCGACGCTCCAGCCCGGCAGCCGCCTCGCGCGGCACCCGGCCGGCCTCGTGCCACTGCGCCTGGATGTCCCGCAGCTTCGCCTGGGCGCCCTTCGGGTCGCCCTCGACGTCCAGCGCCTCCGCCTCGGCGAGCAGCGCCTGCTTGCGCTCCAGGTTGCCCCGCAGCTCGTTGTCCCGCGCGGAGAAGACCTCGCTGCGCCGGGTGAAGAAGTCGTCCTGCGCCGCGCGGAACCGTTCCCAGAGCCGCTGCTCGGCCTCCTTGGACGCGCGCGGCGCCGCCTTCCACCGCGTCATCAGGTCCTTGAGCTGGTTGGCGGTGGCCGCCCAGTCGGTGGAGTCCTTGAGCTTCTCGGCCTCGGTGACCAGCTCCTCCTTCTCCGCCTGCGCCTGCTTGCGCTGCGCGTCCAGGGACGCGAAGTGCGCGCCCCGGCGGCGGGTGAAGCCGTCGCGGGCCGCGGCGAACCGCTTCCACAGCTCCCCGTCGGTCTTCTTGTCGACGCCGCGGATGGTCTTCCACTCGTCGAGGATCTCCTTGAGCCGGTCCCCGGCGGTCTTCCACCCGGTCGACTCGGCGGCCAGCTTCTCCGCCTCCTCGACCAGCGCCGTCTTGCGGGCCAACGCCTCGCCGCGCGCCGCGTCCCGCGCCGCGCGGGCCTCGCCCGCCTTCTCCTCGGCCACCGTGGCGAGCCGGTCCAGTCGCGCGGCCAGCGCGTCGATGTCGCCGACCACGTGCGCCTCGGCGAGCGAAGCCCGGATCCGGCGGATCGTGCTCAACGAGTGGCCGGCGTCCGCCGCACCCGAGTTGAGCCGGGCCTCGGTCAGATCCACCTCGGTCACCAGGTCCGCGAAGCGGCGGGCGAAGTGCGCCAACCCCTCCTCCGGGGCCCCTGCCTGCCAGGATCCGACCACCCGCTCGCCCTCGGCGGTCTTGACGTACACGGTGCCGTCCGCGTCCACCCGTCCGAAGGCAGTCCAGTCGCTCATGTGCCCATCCTCGTTCTCCCGGCGTCGGGAGAGCAGTGTCCCGATCGCCGCCACAGCGCAGCCAAGTTTCTCCCCGGCATTGTCACAGGTACGACCCCGTCCCCGTCGAGCGCCTATCGCCGACCGTGACCATACGGTGTCCTAGCGCCCGGATGACCGGATCGGCGCACAGACGCACCGGCGCGTCCCGCTACCGTGAACGGGTGCCACTGGTCGCCGCCGCCGTCTGCCCCCACC
>NZ_SMKG01000362.1 GCF_004348525.1 Micromonospora sp. 15K316
GCCCGAAAGTCCCGGGGTGAGGCGGGGGGCTTCACCGCGCCGGGACGGTGTGCAACGACCGACCGGCCACCATCATTCCCGGCGGCCTGCCCGGGGTTCCGGGGGCTTGCCGACCGTGGTCCGCGGCAACCTTGGGGGGTCGTGCGGCGGGGACCGGGTTCAACGGTTCGTGCGGTCGGACCGGGTTCAACGACCGGCGGGCCACCGTCATTCCCGGGGCCGTGCCGACCGGCGGGTCGACAGGCGGGTGCCCTGTCCGGGTATCACCCCGGATCGGCCGGGTTCCCGGCCAGGGCCGGGCCCGCGGGTGACTGCCCGGCGGGGCGGGCTGCTACCTCGGCCGTCAGGGATTGTTCAACGCCGGCGGCCCGGCCACGATTCCGGCCCGGGGATGCCACCGGTCACACCCCGAAACCGTCGAAACCACCCAACCGGCGTCGGCGCCGTGGCTCCTCGCCTGCGCCTGCGCCGGCGCCGGTGGCCGCGGGCCGCATCCACCCGCCGCATAAACCGGACATCTCGCGTGGTCCGTCTCGGGGATGCCCGATGATCGACTCGACTTCCATGAAGTCGGGGCATCGCACGGACCGGACACCCCGACATGCAGGTAACCCGAGTCGATCACCGCTCCGGGCCGCTGGCGCGGGCCCCGGAACCCCAGCCCGGTCACCGCCCCGAAGAACTCACAAGCCCAAGCCCGGTGACCGCCCCGTGGGCGATGGTCGGGGCTGAATCCGGTCAACCGTGGCCCGAGGAATGCCCGACTCCCCTCGCAAACCGGACGGCCTTGGCCAATCGCCCCAGGGCGCGGCGGTGGTCGACTCGGGGTTCCACGAAGTCGGGGCATGTGCGGACGGGACACCCCGACACGCACGTAACCCGATTCGATCATCAGTTCCGGGCCATCGGCCGGGACGGCGCAAGCCCCAGTCCGGCCACCGGCCCGGAACCCACAAGCCCGGGTCCCGGTCACCGACCCGTGGGCGAGTGGTCTCGGCTGGGTCCGGTCAACCATGGCCCGAGGGGGTGTCCCGCTCCGGGGCACCCCCGACTCGTCGAGGCTTCGGGATCGACTCGGACCCCCCGACGCGGAGCGTCCCGGCCGTCGCCACGCCGAATCGGGGCCGGGGGGTGCGCATTGACGGCCTGGAACGGTGATCGACTCGGGTTACCTGCATGTCGGGCCATCCGGTCCGCGCGATGCCCCGACTTCATGGAAGTCGAGTCGATCGGCCGCGCCTGGGGTCGTTGGGCGATATCGTCCGGTTCGCGAGCGCAGGCGGGCATTCCCGACATCCCGGCTGGTGGCGTTTCGAACGTCCCGCGTCGGCTGCCGGGCCCGTCCACCTTCGTAACGGTCGGAGGTTTCCTGTCCGCACCGACCCTGATGACCCGATCAATGACCGATGTGAGGTCAATGCGGGCTTTTTTCGGATACGTCCCCGTCGCGAGGATCCTTCTCATACGGTGGCCATCAGAGGCTGCAACCGATTTGTAGCTGGTCGCACCGACTTAAGCCGGGGCGACCCCGTCTGGTAGCAGGAAAGGGCGGAAGGCTCTGATGTCCAATGACGTAACCACTCCCGACGGCGGGGCACCGGCCCCACCGCCGAGATCAGGACGACGGAAACTGTGGGTGGCCGCCGGCGTCGCGGGCCTGACCGGCGTGGTCGGCCTGGCGGTCCTGGGCGGCGTGGCCGCGCGGGACGACAAGTCCGGCGGCACGGACCGACTCTCCGACGCGCAGTCGTCGACCCCGAAGCAGAACGTCAGCGACTCCGGCAAGGTGGACGCGGGCGACGACGAGAGCGGCAAGGGTGACGAGAGCCGGTCCGGCGACGACTGGGGCGGCGACGACTGGAGCGGCGGGGACTGGAGCGGGCAGGGTGACCGCACCGGTGGGAGCAGCGGTCGGGAGCAGAAGGAGCAGGAGCACAAGGACCAGGAGCACAAGGACCAGGTCAAGAAGGTGCCCTGCGACACCGACAAGCTGATCCAGGCGATCGTCTTCGCCAACGACAACCACGGCGCGACGCTCGAACTGGCCAAGGACTGCACCTACAACCTGACCCGGTACGACGAGTTCGGCAACGGCCTGCCGGTCATCACCGAGAAGATCACCCTCAAGGGCGACAAGACCAAGCTCGTCCGGAACGCCAACGCGACCTGGTTCCGGATCCTCAACGTCGGCGCCGGCGGGCACCTGACGGTGAAGGGCCTGACCATCAAGGGCGGTCAGACACTCGGTACGGGCCTGGTGCCGCAGCCGATGCAGGTCTGGTCCCGCTACTCGAACTCGGTCCAGGCGACCGAGGCGATCAAGGCGGGCACGCCGGCCACGGTGGAGGCGGACACGCTGAAGGCGAAGGCGGCTGCGAAGCCGGCAGCCGAGGCCAAGCCGGCCGCCAAGCCGGCCACCGACGCCAAGCCGGCCGCCAAGCCGGCGAAAGCCGTGACGGCCGTGGCCGACCCGGCACCGGCCGCAGCGGCCGGCACCGACGTCAGCGTGCTGGTCGAGGAGCCGGAGTTCAACGACGGCGCCGGCATCCTGGTGCAGCCGGGCGGCAGGGCGGATATCGAGTACAGCGAGATCGTGCAGAACCAGACCGGCGGCAAGGGCGGCGGGCTGGCCAACTTCGGCCACACCCGGATCAGCAAGAGCACCGTCACGGAGAACACGGCGTTCCTCTACGGCGGTGGGCTCTTCAACGCCGGCGTACTCCAGGTGGACGAGTCGTCGGTCAAGAACAACGAGGCCGGGATCGGTGGCGGCGGCATCGCCAACGGCGCCCCGGGCATCCTCCAGGACGACGTCGACGGTGGCGCGCTCTGGCTCTACAAGACCGAGGTCACGAGCAACAACACCATCGGCTTCGGTGGCGGCATCCTCGACGTCGAGGGTGACACCAAGCTGGAGTACGCGAAGATCACCGACAACACGGCGGTGCTCGCCGGTGGTGGTATCGCGACGGCGGACAGCCAGCTCACGCTGAAGCACGTGACCGTGGCGAAGAACAGCACGGTGGGCGTCGGTGGCGGCCTGGCCATCGCGTTCGACAGCGTGGCGACGATCGAGGAGAGCTCGATCAAGGAGAACGTCGCCGGGTTCTTCGGCGGCGGCCTCTTCGTCGAGGACAGCATCGTGACGCTGCGCAAGAGCGAGGTCGTCGGCAACCGCGCCGTCGGGCCGCTCGGCGTCGGCGGTGGCATCTTCACCATCTTCGGCAGCGAGGTCCGGCTGGACGAGACCAAGGTGAAGGACAACATCGCGCGACTGGCGGTCGGCGGCATCTTCAACTCGCCGAGCAGCGAGGTGGAGCTCGACGACAAGTCGGCCGTGACGGGCAACCGCCCGACCAACTGCTTCAACGTTCCCCGCTGCTTCGCCTGACCGGCGAGGGGGCTGGTTCACATAGAGGAGGGCCCCTCCGCGTCGCTCGTCGGCGC
>NZ_SMKG01000363.1 GCF_004348525.1 Micromonospora sp. 15K316
CGCGAAGGCCGCGCCGGCCGTGCTGTTCCAGCCGCCCGAGCCCGACGAGCCGCGGCCGCCCCCAGCTCCCCGGCGCACGGCCGCCCGGAAGCCCGCCCCGTCGGCGACCACGGCAGCCCGGAAGCCCGCCCCGTCGGCGACCACGGAAACCCGGAAGCACCGGCCACCGACGGAAACAGCCGGACCGGCGGCCGCAGCCGGACCGGCGACGAATGCGGACCAGCCGGCCGAGACCACGGCGACCGCGCGGCGGCCGGAGGCGGCACCCGCGCCGGCGACGCCGGCGGAGGCCGGAGAGCCGGCGGCGGACGCCGCGACAGCCGTAGGGCCGGCAGCGGACACCGCGACAGCCGAACAGCCGGCAACGGACACCGCGGCGGCCACGGAGGCGGCGAACGCAACGGGCACCGCGAAGAAGGCGGCGGCCGCGAAGAAGACGACCGCGGGGAAGCGCGCCCCGGCGAAGAAGGCCGCCGCCGAGAAGGTGCCCGCGCCGCGGAAGAGCGCGTCGAAGAAGGCGGCCCCGACACCGGCGCGGGCCGCGACCGCCGCCGGGCGAGGCCAGCGGCAGGCGGTCGTACCGGCACCGGCGGCCGAGCTGTCAGACCTGCGCTCGGCTGCCACCCGGGTGCTCGACCACCCCGGTTTCGCCCCGGAGCTGCTGGCGCTGGCGGCGGTGGAGGTGCTCGGCCCGAGCGCGCGGGACTGGGCCGAGCGGCTGCGGTCGGCGTACCCCGAGGCGTCGCCGGACGGGCTGGCCCGGCTCGCCACCCGGCGGTTCGTCCGGTTGGCGGGCGCGGGCGGGGCGACCTCGGCGCTCGCCGGTGCCCTCGCCCCGGTGGCCGAGCTCGCCTCGGTGCTCTGGACCCAGGCCAACCTGGTGCTGCACCTCGCGGCGGCGTACGGCCGTGATCCGGGCCACCCGGATCGGGCGGTCGAGCTGCTGGTGCTGACCCAGGTGCACCCGGACGCGGAGAGCGCCCGTACCGCTCTGGAGGCGGCGCGGGCGTTGCACGGCCCGGGAGACGCGCCCTGGCCCCGCGCCCTGGAGGCGGCGTGGCGGCTGGCGATGCCGCTCGCCGCCCAGGCCGCCGGCTGGCTGGCGCTTCGGCTGGCGTCCCGGCTGCTTCCGGGGGCGTCGGTGCTCGCGGCCGCGGCCGGGGACGCGGCGGCCGCCGAGCGCCTCGCCGCCCGCGCCGTCACCACCTACCGACCGCCCCGGCGCGATTGACCAGGCAGTCGGAGGGCACCCCGGGACGGATCTTGGCACGGTAATGCCCCTGGAGGGGCCGCTACCGTCCAAGATCCAATCGGCGAAGGCGGCCACCAGTGGCGAGCGCGCAGCGACCAGCGGCGAAGGCGCGGCCTACAGCCAGTCGAACCACGACTTGGGCAGCAGCGCGTACCCCACGAAGGCGACCACGTCGAGCAGCGTGTGCGCGACGACCAGCGGCATCACCCGGCGGGTACGCAGGTAGAAGAGGCTGAACACGACGCCCATCACGGCGTTGCCGAGGAACGCGCCGAAGCCCTGGTAGAGGTGGTAGCTGCCGCGCAGCACGGCGCTCGCCGCGATGACCGCGCCGATCCGCCACTGGAGCTGGCGCAGGCGGGTCACCAGGTAGCCGACGACGATCACCTCCTCCAGCACGGCGTTCTGCGCGGCGGCGAGGACGAGCACCGGCACGGCCCACCAGACGTCGGGCAGCGCCGCCGGCACGAGGGTCGCGTTGATGCCGAGCTCTGCCGCCACCCAGAACAGGGCCAGGCCCGGCAGCCCGATCAGCGCGGCCAGTCCGGCGCCGCGCGCCAGGTCCGAACCGGGCCGTCGGGCGTCCAGGCCGAGGGTCCGTGCCGGGTCACCGGGGTCCCGGCTCAGCAGGTGTACGGCGAGCAGCACCGGCAGCAGCGCGAAGACGATTCCGAGCAGCTGGTACGCCAGGTCGAGGTACGGCCGGGAGGATGCCGAGGTGTTCAACGAGGCGGTCTGCTTGGCGAGACCACCCTGCGCGGTCAGCTTCGCGATGATCGAGACGACCGCGTAGACGGCGGACTGGCCGAGGGAGAGGCCGAGGACCAGCAGCGTCTCGGTCCCCAGCAGCCGGCGGGACACCGGGCGGGTGAGCTCAAGGGTCACCGCACCACTTTGCCCGACGCGAGCGTTCGTCGGCCGCCCGGAGAGCCCTTGTGAGCTGATCGCACATTCTGTGCGACCGGTCAACACGCTCCGTGGAGATTCTGTGTTCGCCCCATTCGCCGTCAGGAGAGGGAGCGAGCCGGCATGGAGAACTTCGAGCGGTTGCTGAAGGAGAGCTGGGCCCTGGTCGAGGAGCACCGGGAGCGGCTCAGCGAGCACTTCTACGCCCGCCTGTTCCTGCTCGACCCGGAGCTGCGGCAGCTCTTCCCGGTGCAGATGAGCGGGCAGGGCGACCGGCTGCTGGAAGCGATCATCACGGCTATCCACACGGTCGGCGATCCGGAGAGTTTCGACGAGTTCCTCCGCGCGCTCGGCCGCGACCACCGCAAGTACCACGTCGAGGCGGAGAACTACGCCACGATGGGCGTCGCCCTCATGGACGCGCTCCGCAGCACCGCGGGCGACGGCTGGAACCTGGAGTACGACCAGGCGTGGCGGGACGCGTACGCGGCCATCTCGGAGAAGATGCTGGCCGGGGCGGCGGCCGACGAGAACCCGCCGTTCTGGCACGCGGAGGTGCTGACCCACGAGCGGCACGGGGCGGACACGGCGGTGCTGACCGTACGCGCGCTCCAGCACCCGCTTGCCTGGAAGGCCGGGCAGTATCTGAGCCTGGAGGTGCCGCGCTACCACCCGAGGGTGTGGCGGACGTACTCGGTGGCGAACGCGCCGAACGACGAGAACGTGCTGGAGTTCCACGTCCGCTCCACCGGCGCCGGCTGGGTCTCCGGGGCGCTGGTTCGCCGGGTGAAGCCGGGAGACCTGCTCCGGCTGGCCGCCCCGATGGGCTCGATGATCCTGGATCGAACCTCGGAGCGGGACCTCCTCTGCGTGGCCGGCGGCGTCGGGCTCGCCCCGATCAAGGCGCTCGTGGAGGAGTTGGTCAGCTACAACCGCACCCGCTGGGTGCACGTCTTCTACGGCGCTCGCCGGGAGGCGGACCTCTACGGGCTGGCCGGGCTCCGCGAGCTGGTCGCCGCGCACCCCTGGCTATCGGTCACCCCGGCGTGCAGCGAGGACCCGGACTTCGACGGTGAGCTGGGGGAGATCGCGGACGTGCTCGGCCGGTACGGCCCGTGGACGGGGCACGACTGCTACGTCTCCGGCTCGGCGCCCATGGTCCGGTCGACGCTGCGGGTACTCGCGGCGGACGACGTACCGCCGCCGCACATCCGGTACGACACCTTCGGCGAGATCTGAGACTTTCCTCCCCCCAATCCGGGGTGCGTGCCCCTGCCCCCTGGGGC
>NZ_SMKG01000364.1 GCF_004348525.1 Micromonospora sp. 15K316
CTGCTCAGCCCGCCGGACGGCAACCTCTGCGCGCTCGGCGACCCGGACCACTCCGACCGGGTGCTGACCTACGTGCCGGGGATGACCGCCGGCCTCGACGACGCGCCCGGCGAGCTCGGCCGGGCGGGACGGGTGCTGTCCCGCTGCGCCGAGCTGGCTCCGGGCGAGCGGAGCGCGGCTGTGCTCTGGCTGGACTACGACGCCCCGGACTTCCTGCACGAGGCGGTCACGGCCGGCCAGGCGCGGGACGCGGGCCCGGCGCTGCACCACTTCCAGGAGGGGTTGCGCGCCACCCACGAGGGCCCGCCCGCTCGGCAGACCGTGCTCGGGCACAGCTACGGATCGCTGGTGGTGGGCACGGCCGCCCGGGAGCTCGGTCTGGCCGCCGACGCCCTCGTCTTCGTGGGCTCACCCGGGGTCGGTGTGGGGCACGCCGCCGAGCTGCGCGTACCCGCCGGCGAGGTCTGGGCGAGCAGCGCGCCGGACGACGTGATCCGGCTGGCCCGCTCCCCCGACGACCTGGCCCGGCGGGCCTTGTTCAACGCCTCGCCGTTGGCCGCGGCGCTCGGCTGGCCGGGGCAGAGCGGGCACGAGCTGTGGTTCGGGCGGGATCCGGCCACGGCGGGCTTCGGCGGGCGGGTCTTCGCCAGCGGGACAGGCGGTCACACCGGCTACTGGGACGCGGGCAACCCGGCTCTGGATGGCATGGCCCGCATCGTCCTCGGCCGCTGACCGCCGGCACCCGCCCAGGCCGAGGCACGCACCGACCCGCCAGGCCCCGGCACGCACAGACCCGCCAGGCCCCGGCACGCACAGACCCGCCAGGCCCGGGCACGCACAGACCCGCCAGGCCCGGGCACGCACAGACCGGCCAGGCCGGGGCGACACCGGGCTGGCAGCTCCGGGGGGCGGTTGATCGACTCGGTCTCCTTGATGTCGGGGTGTCCCATCACGGGGACACCCCGACATGCGCAGAACTCGGGTCGATCGTCGGACGGCCAGAGCCCGCCACGACCCTGCCGGAGCGGCCGAGCCGGCCGCCGCGGCTACTCGACGGTGACCGACTTCGCGAGGTTGCGCGGCTGGTCGACGTCGTGCCCGCGAGCGGCGGCGATCTCGGCGGCGAGCACCTGCAACGGCACGGTGGTGACCAGTGGCGAGAGCAGCGTGGGCGTACGCGGCACGTAGATCAGGTGGTCGGCGTAGCGGACGACCGCCTCGTCCCCCTCCTCCGCGATCACGATGGTCCGCGCGCCCCGGGCGCGGACCTCCTGGATGTTGGAGACGACCTTGTCGTGGAGCAGGCCCCGGCCGGCCGGTGAGGGCACCACGCAGACCACCGGGGTGCCCTTGTCGATGAGCGAGATCGGGCCGTGCTTCAGCTCACCGGCGGCGAAGCCCTCGGCGTGCATGTACGCCAGCTCCTTGAGCTTGAGCGCGCCCTCCAGGGCGACCGGGTAGCCGACGTGCCGGCCGATGAAGAGGATGGTCGGCTCGGTCTTCAGCTCGCGCGCCAGCTCGCGCACCGGCTCGATGCGGCTGAGCAGCTCCCGCAGCTTCGCCGGCATCTCCTGGAGCTGGGCGACCACCTCGGCGACCTCGTCGGCGTACTTGATGCCGCGCACCTGAGCCAGGTGCAGGCCGATCAGGTAGCAGGCGACGACCTGCGTGAGGAAGGCCTTGGTGGAGGCGACGGCGATCTCCGGGCCGCCGTGGGTGTAGAGCACCGCGTCGGACTCGCGCGGGATGGTGGAGCCGTTGGTGTTGCAGATGGCGAGCACCCGCGCCTTCTGCTCCTTGGCGTGCCGGAGCGCCATCAGGGTGTCCATCGTCTCGCCGGACTGCGAGATGACCACGATCAGGGTGGACCGGTCGAGCACCGGGTCGCGGTAGCGGAACTCGCTGGCCAGCTCCACCTCGCAGGGGATCCGCGTCCAGTGCTCGATGGCGTACTTGGCGACGAGACCGGCGTGGTAGGAGGTGCCGCAGGCCACGATGAAGATCTTGTCGACGTCCCGCAGGTCCTGGTCGCTGAGGCGGACCTCGTCGAGCGCGATCTCGCCCGACTCGGTGAGCCTGCCGAGCAGGGTGTCGGCGATCGCCTGCGGCTGCTCCTCGATCTCCTTGAGCATGAACCAGTCGTAGCCACCCTTCTCGGCGGCCGACGAGTCCCAGTCGATGTGGAAGTCCTTGCCGTTGGCGGGCCGGCCGTCGAAGTCGGTGATCTCGATGGTGTCGCCGGTGATCAGGACGATCTGGTCCTGCCCCAGCTCCACCGCGTCCCGGGTGTGCTCGATGAACGCGGCGACGTCGGAGGCGAGGTAGTTCTCGCCCTGGCCCCGGCCCACGACGAGCGGGGAGTTGCGGCGCGCGCCGACCACGGCGCCGGGTACGCCGGCGTCGACGGCGAGCAGGGTGAACGCGCCCTCCAGCCGCTGGCAGACGACCCGCATGGCGGCGGCGAGCAGCTGCGGAGCGTCCGGCTGGCCGGCGGCACGCAGCTCGGCGAGCGCGGCGGAGAGCAGGTGGGCCGCGCACTCGGTGTCCGTGTCACTGCTGAACTGGACGCCGTCGGCCTCCAGTTCGGCGCGGAGCTTCGCGAAGTTCTCGATGATGCCGTTGTGGATCACGGCGACCCGGCCGTCCGGGGCGACGTGCGGGTGGGCGTTGCGGTCGGTGGGACCGCCGTGGGTGGCCCAGCGGGTGTGCCCGATGCCGGTGGTGCCGTCGCCGATGCCGATCGGGCTGGCCGCGCAGGACGTGGGATCCTCGGCGGCGCGCTCGGAGAGCACCTTCTCCAGGTTGGCCAGCTTGCCGGCCTTCTTCTCGGTCAGCAGCTCCCCGTCACAGACGACGGCGACGCCCGCCGAGTCGTAGCCGCGGTACTCGAGCCGCCGCAACCCGTCGAGCACGATGCCGAGCGCCGGCCGCGCGCCGGCGTAACCCACGATTCCACACATGGTCCGCAGCCTAACCCAGTTTCGCTCATCGCGCGTGCGCGAAAGACCGGTAAACGATCACTTAACTTGAGCGAACAGCCGAACCGGCGCGACGACCGACCCGAATCCCTGGCCGGACGTGCGACGACGCGGGCGTTCACGGCCCCCGCCTACCCGTACATCGAGGGCCGCAACCGGCGGACGGGCGACCAGCTGACCGGCGACAGCCTCCGCGCGGGGAGTTCACCCCCCGTCCGTACCCGGAGCGCCGGATGTCCGGACGGTCCGGTCCGCCGGCCGCCCGCCGACCCCCGCCGGCCGGTTGATCGACACGACCTCCTTGACGTCGGGGTGTCCGGACCGGCGGATGCCCCGACCTCAAGGA
>NZ_SMKG01000365.1 GCF_004348525.1 Micromonospora sp. 15K316
CGCCCGTCCAGCCCCCGCCCGTACGCGTAGCCGCCCCAGACCGCGTACACCTCGGCCAGGTCGGCGTCGCTGCGCCAGTTCCGGGCGTCGATGAGCGGCAGCAGTCCCGCGCCGTACGCCCCGGGCTTCGAGCCGAAGATCCGGGCGGTGGCCCGGCGTTCGTCGCCGTGCTCGGCCAGGTCGGCGGCGACGTGGGCCCGGACGAAGTTCTCCTCGTGCGGCTCGTCGAGGGCGGCGACCTGTCGGAACGCGTCGTCGAGCAGGGCCACCACGTGCGGGAAGGCGTCCCGGAAGAAGCCGGAGATCCGCACGGTGACGTCGATCCGTGGGCGGCCCAGTTCGGCCGGCGGCACCACCTCGACGCCGGTGACCCGGCGGGAACGGTCGTCCCAGGTGGGGCGGCAGCCGATCAACGCGAGGATCTCGGCGATGTCGTCACCCTGGGTGCGCATGGCGCTGGTGCCCCAGACGGTGAGCCCGACCGAGCGCGGGTACTCCCCCGTGTCGGCGAGGTGCCGCGCCAGCAGCGAGTCCGCGAGCGCCGTCCCGACGTCCCAGGCGTTGCGGCTGGGGATGGCCTTCGGGTCGACGGAGTAGAAGTTGCGGCCGGTCGGCAGCACGTTGACCAGGCCCCGGGTCGGCGAGCCGGACGGCCCGGGTGGCACGAACCGGCCCGCCAGGGCGGCCAGCGTGTGTGCCAGCTCGTCGGTGGTCCGGTCGAGCCGGGGAACCAGCTCGGTGGCGGCGAAGCGCAGCAGCGCGCTCGCGTCCGGCAGGTCGCGGCCGGTGACCTCGGCGACCACCGCGTCGACCTTCCCGGCGTCCCAGCCGAGCGTCTCCATGCCGACGACGAGCCGGCGCGCGAGGGCCTCGACGAGGTCGACCGCGTCGGCGGCGGTGACCGCCGGCCCGTCCACGATCTCGGTCAGCTCGGCGGGGATCTCCAGCCGCTCACCCGGCGCGGCGAGCAGCGCCGCCTCGTCCAGCCCGTGGGCGGCGGCCAGCGCCTGCCGCAGGCCGGGCAGGGCGTGGCTGCCGCCCCACACCTGCGGGGCACGCAGCACGGCGAGGACCAGGTTGACGCGGGCGTCGCCGGCCGGCGCGTCGGCCAGCACGTGCAGGCCGTCGCGGATCTGCACGTCCTTGACCTCGCAGAGGTACCCGTCGAGGTGGAGCACGAAGTCGTCGAAGTCCTCGGCTGCGGGCATCTGCTCGGTGTGCAGGTCGTGGTGCAGCTCGGCGGTGCGCACGAGCGCCCAGATCTGCGCCTGCACTGTCGGAACCTTGGCCGGGTCGAGGGCCTGCACGGTGGCGTACTCGTCGAGCAGCTGCTCCAGCTTCGCCAGGTCGCCGTACGTCTCGGCGCGCGCCATCGGCGGCACCAGGTGGTCGACGACCACCGCGTGGGCGCGGCGCTTGGCCTGCGTGCCCTCCCCGGGGTCGTTGACGATGAACGGGTAGACCAGCGGCAGGTCGCCGAGGACGGCGTCCGGAGCGCAGTCGGCGGCCAGCCCGAGGCCCTTGCCGGGCAACCATTCGAGGGTGCCGTGCTTGCCGAGGTGCACCACCGCGTCGGCGCCGAAGCCGCCCTCCTCGGGCCGGGCGGCGAGCCACCGGTACGCGGCCAGGTAGTGGTGGCTGGGCGGCAGGTCCGGATCGTGGTAGATGGCGATGGGGTTCTCGCCGAAGCCGCGCGGCGGCTGGATGAGCAGCACCACGTTGCCGAAGCGCAGCCCGGCCAGGACGATGTCGCCGCCGTCGGTGTAGAGCTCGCCGGGTGGCTCGCCCCAGTGCGCGCGCATCCGCTCGCGCAGCGGCGTCGGCACCTCGTCGAACCAGCGCTGGTAGACCTCGCCGGGCACCCGGGCCCCGGCGGCGGCGAGCTGCTCGGGGGTGAGCCACTCGACGTCGTGCCCGCCGGCGGCGATCAGGGCGTGGATCAGGGCGTCCCCGTCGTCGGGCGGTGGCGTGTCGCCGAGGTCGTACCCGGCGTCGGCCAGCTCGGCGAAGAGCCGCACCGCCGAGGCGGGGGTGTCCAGGCCGACGGCGTTGCCGACCCGGGAGTGCTTCGTCGGGTACGAGCTGAGCACGATCGCGAGGCGCTTCTCGGCGTTCGGGAGCCCACGCAGCCGGGCCTGCCGGACCGCGATGCCCGCGACCCGGGCGGCGCGTTCCGGGTCGGCGGCGTAGCCGGAGAGCCCGTCGGCGTCGATCTGCTTGAACGAGAACGGCACGGTGATGATCCGGCCGTCGAATTCCGGGACGGCGACCTGCATGGCGGCGTCCAGCGGGGTCAGCCCGGCGTCGGAGCCGGCCCACTGCTCGCGGGTGCTGGTCAGCAGCAGCGCCTGGACCACCGGCACGTCGAGCGCGGCGAGCGCCCCCACGTCCCAGGCGTCCTCGTCGCCGCCGGCGGAGGCGTCCGCGGCCACCGCGCCGCCGGCCGCGAGCACCGTCACCAGCAGCGTGTCGCAGCGGGCCAGCAGCTCCAGCGGACCGGCGCCGGCGGTCAGGCCGCGCAGCGATCCGCAGTAGACGGGCAGGGCGTTCCCGCCGGCCGCCTCCACCGCGTCGGCGAGCGTGTCCACGAAGGCGGTGTTGCCGGCGAGCGCGTGCGCCCGGTAGAAGACGATGCCGACGGTCGGCCGGTCCGGATCGGTCGCCCGGTCACCGTGAACTCCGTAGGCCGGGGTGGGTGCGGGCGGCGCGAAGCCCTCGCCGGTGAGCAGCACCGTGTCGGAGAGGAAGCGGGTCAGCTGGGCGAGGTTCTCCGGACCCCCCTCGACCAGGTACGCCAGGGCCTGCGTCACCACTCCGGCAGGCAGGGTGGAGGCCGCCATCAGCTCCGCGTCGGGCGCCGATTCGCCGCTCAGCACGACCGTCGGCACGCCGGAGGCGAGCACCGCGGCCAGGCCGTCCGGCCACGCGGGGCGGCCACCGAGCAGCCGTACGACGGCGACGTCCACGCCGTCGAGCAGCGCGGGAACGGAGTCGGCGTCGACGCGGACCGGATTGGCCAACCGGTAGTCGGCGCCGCTGGCCCGGGCGGCGAGCAGGTCGGTGTCGGAGGTGGAGAGCAGCAGGGTACGCACGGATGGCTCCGGAGAGTGACGCCCGGGTCGCCGGAGAGGCGGTCGGGCTGAGGGGTGGGTGGCGCGTGGTTCAGCGGCCGCGGCCGGCCGGGCGTAGCCGGCCGTTCACGGTCGACGTGGCGTACGGGTCAACCGGCGCGGCCGGAGGCGCCGACGGACCGTCCGGTGTGGCCGGTCGGCGTGGCGGTGCCGGGGGTGGGTGGCGCGCCGTGCGCGGCGCAACG
>NZ_SMKG01000366.1 GCF_004348525.1 Micromonospora sp. 15K316
GCGAGGCTCGGCCGGCGGGCCGGGCGGTGCGCGGGGGCGTCGGCCGGGGCCAGTCGCTCGGCGACCGGTGCGATCTCGGGTCGCAGCACCTCGACCTGGCTGCTGACCGCGGTGGGCTGGAGCTGGGCGGCGGTGGCCGGCGGGCCGGCCGGTGCCGGGGCGGCAACGCCGAGGCCGACGGCGAGCGCGAGCGCGGCCACGGCAAGGCGGGTCATCTCGCCCAACGAACGCAGCGCGACCCGCCAGGTGGGGCGAGCGGACGCTACGGACAACACGTGACCAACCTATCGTCCCGGGCCGCCGGGCGCAGCACGACGGAGCGCCGGGCGGCGTGACAGTGCCCACCCGTCCCCATCGGACGGACGTTCGCCGGTGGGTCGACTCGGGTTCCTTGACGTCGGGGCATCCGCCGCTCGGGCGCCCCGACATCAAGGAGTTCGCGTCGATCAGGCGTCCAGGTCACCGTTCCCGGTGTCGTCGCCGGCGATGGCGGCCTCGGGCAACTCGGTGAAGAGGGCGAGCAGGGCGCCGACCTCTTGATCGGCCTCCGCCGGATGGCGGAACCGACCGGCCGGGTTGAGGGTGTACTCGTTGCGGCGTCCCACCCGTGTCCGGCTGAGATAACCGCCGGCCTCCAGGTCGGCGACGATCGCCTGGGCGGCACGCTCGGTGACCCCCACCTCGTGAGCGACGTCCCGCAGCCGGGCGGTGGAGTTGCGGGCGATGGCCAGCAGCACGTGTCCGTGATTGGTGAGGAACGTCCAGTTCCGGGGGCTGCCGTAGCCGCTCTCGGTCGTCGCCATGGCCGTCATCGTAGGGCCCGGGCTCGTCCACCCCATGCCGTCGACCGTGACCCGTCCGCGAATACCTGAAACGCAAATCACGTATACCTTGACGTGTCTCCGGGTGGGTGTGACCGTGGACCGGAACCCGCGGTGGTGACCGTGGGTGGCCAGGTCGATCGCGTAGGGAAGTCGAGGTGCGGGGATGAGTGGAGCCGAAGCGGCGGTACCGCGTCCGGAGCGGGCGCTCGTTGAGCTGATCGAGGGCAACCACCGATTCGTCACCGGCACCCCGAGCCATCCCAACCAGGACGCCGGCCATCGCGCCGCGGTCGCCGACGAGCAGCATCCGTTCGCGGTGATCGTCGGCTGCTCCGACTCCCGCCTCGCTGCGGAGATCATCTTCGACCGTGGGCTCGGCGACCTCTTCGTGGTGCGTACGGCCGGTCACACCACCGGGCCGGAGGTGCTGGGCAGCGTCGAGTACGCGGTCACGGTGCTGCGCGCACCGCTGGTCGTGGTGCTCGGGCACGACTCGTGCGGCGCCGTGAAGGCGGCCCGGGAGTCGCTCGACAACGGCACGCCGCCCACCGGTCACCTGGGCGCGGTGGTGGACGCCGTGCTGCCCAGCCTCCGCCGCGCCACCGCCGAGGGGGTGGACGACCTCGGCCGGATCATCGACATCCACATCGCGCAGACCGTCGAGGCCCTGCTCGACAACTCGGCGGTGCTCGCCGCCGAGGTCGCGCAGGGGCGGTGCGCGGTGGTCGGGATGTCCTACCAGCTCGCGGCCGGCGAGGTCCGCCAGGTCGCCGGGGTGCTTCCCGCCCAGCCGGGCCCCGATCCCGCGCCGGCCACCACGGCGGGCTGACCCGCCCCGCAACGCCCCGGGAAGCGAACGGGCCGCCCCGCGACTGCGGGGCGGCCCTTCTGTTCTAGGCGGTCGCTACAGGAGCGACATGTGCACGTGGTCCGTGTGGTTCGACGGGCCGCTGTAGGACTTCCATCCGGTGGCCGGGAACCAGATCTGCCGGTTCCAGATCACGTAGTAGATGCCGAGCCGGTCGGCGTTGCGGATGAGGAACGCGGCGACGTTGTTGCCGTACATCCGGGTGTCGTCGTTGTGCCAGGGGGAGAAGCCGCTCTTCTGCAGTGACCAGTCGCAGGCCCGGCCCTTCGGGTGCTCCCACGGCCCCCCTGGTCGGTAACAGCCGACGAACCGGTTGAAGCCGGCCCGCTTGACCTCCTTGTACGCGTGCAGCGTCCGGGGCGTGACGCAGCCCGAGGTGGTCGGGTCGTTCTCGCTGCACGACTCCGGCTTCCAGTCGCCGTCGGCCGTGCGACCAGGGCCGATCTTGGCCACCGGCGAGGTGGCCGAGACGAGGCCGCCGGTGAAGCCCTTACCGCCGACCAGAGCCAGGGCCTTCTCCGCCTCGCGCTTCTGCTTGGCCATGATGGCGGCCTGCTTCTGCTGCTCGCGTACCTCGGTGTCGATCGCCAGCTTGGCGAGCTCGGCGCGGTGCTTCACCTCGTTGATCCGGGAGAGCTTCTGCGAGTTGACCATGTTGAGTTCGTCGAGGCCCATGACCCGCTCCACGAAGGAGTCGGGGTCGTTGCTCGACAGCAACATGCCGACCGCGCCCATCCGCCCGGTGCGGTACGACTGGGCCGCGACCTGGCCGACCTGCGGCGCCAGCGCGTCCAGCTCGGCCTGGGCCCGCTTGACCTCCAGCCCCAGTTCCAGCTGGCGCTTCTTGGACTTCTCCAGCTTGGTCTTGGCCGAGGCGTAGTTGCGGTTCGTCGTCTCGACGACGTCGGTGAGCAGTGGTGGGTCGTCGTCCTCGTGCCCGGACGGGGTGGCCGGCTTGGGCGCGGCGGACACCGGGAGGGGCCCGGCGAGCACGGTGAGCGCGGCGATCACGGCCACCACGGGTGTCAACCAGCGGCGTAGGGGTGCCGTCACAGTCTTCCCTTCCGTCGACCGCCGACCGGGTTAGCTGACGGGTTCGGGGCGGAAGTGGCCCCTACCGCTGACGCGGATTCACCCCAGGTACCTGGGTTCCCGGCTCGCCCCACGGCGATTGGGCGGTGGTACCGCAGGCGCCGCTGCGCGCCTTCGGCGGTAACCGGCAGCGAGGTTACCTGAGAGTCGTCCGGGGGAGCTACGCCCGGATGCCGACTAAAAGCGTCATTTCGCCATAGCGCCTGTCTCTTATACACCTCTAAAAAAAATAGTAACCAGCAACTGCAGAACAACGTGCAAATCGAATACCTTTGTGCGTACATGAGCG
>NZ_SMKG01000367.1 GCF_004348525.1 Micromonospora sp. 15K316
CCCCGGCCCCGGCCCCCGCCGGACAAGCGTTGATCATGAAGTTATTGCCGCGACACGCCGTTGGGCCGGGCAATAACTTCATGATCAACGGGCTCAGCCCGGCCGGGACGGCACCGGGGTGGGGGGTCAGGAGGTGAGGATGGCGGCCAGCTGGGCCACGGCGTGGTCGATCTCCTCCTCGGTGACGACCAGGGGCGGGGCGAGGCGGATCGTGGAACCGTGGGTGTCCTTGACCAGGAGGCCCCGCTCCATCAGCCGCTCGCAGGCCTCGCGGCCGGTCATCAACGCCGGGTCGATGTCCAGCCCGGCCCAGAGGCCCCGGCCCCGTACGGCGACCAGCCCCTTGCCGACCAGCTCCCGAAGCCCGGCGTGCAGCCGCTCGCCCAGCTCGGCCGAGCGGCGCTGGAACTCGCCGGTCGCCAACATCCGGACCACCTCGACGGCCACGGCACAGGCCAGCGGGTTGCCGCCGAAGGTCGAACCGTGCTGGCCGGGCTTGAGCACACCGAGCACGTCGGTGTTCGCGACCACCGCGGAGACCGGCACGATGCCGCCGCCGAGCGCCTTGCCGAGCAGGTACATGTCCGGGACGACGCCCTCGTGGTCGCAGGCGAACGTCGCCCCGGTGCGGCCCAGGCCGGACTGGATCTCGTCGGCGATGAAGAGCACGTTCCGCTCGGTGCAGACCCGGCGGACGCCCGGCAGGTAGCCCTCCGGCGGTACGACGACGCCCTGCTCACCCTGGATGGGCTCGATCAGCACGGCGACGGTGTTCTCGTCGATGGCGGCGGTCAGCGCGTCCAGGTCGCCGTAGGGGACCACGGTGAACCCGGGCGTGTACGGCCCGAAGTCGGCCCGCGCGTCCTCGTCGGTGGAGAAGCTGACGATGGTGGTCGTACGCCCGTGGAAGTTGCCCTCGGCGACCACGATGTTGGCCTGGCCTGCCGGGACGCCCTTGACCTGGTAGCCCCACTTGCGGGCCACCTTGATCCCGGTCTCCACCGCCTCGGCGCCGGTGTTCATCGGCAGCACCAGGTCCTTGCCGCAGAGCTCGGCGAGTTCCCGGCAGAAGGCCGCGAACTGGTCGTGGATGAACGCCCGGCTGGTGAGGGTGAGCCGGTCGAGCTGCGCGTGCGCCGCGGCGACCAACTGCGGGTGGCGGTGGCCGAAGTTCAGCGCCGAGTAGCCGGCCAGGAAGTCGAGGTAGCGGCGGTCGTCCACATCGGTCAGCCAGGCGCCCTCGGCGGACGAGATCACCACCGGCAGCGGGTGGTAGTTGTGCGCGGTCCAGCGCTCCGCGTCGCGGACCGCGCCCGGCGTCCGCAGCATGTCGTCGACGATCACTTGCTTGCCTTTCCCTGTCGGAGTCGCAACGTGCAGCACTTCGGTCCGCCGCCCGCCTTACGCAGCTCGGACAGGTCGACACCGATGGTTTCGTAGCCCCGGTCGCGAAGCTTCGCGGCCAGGTCGGTGGCCTGCGCCGGCAGCACCACGTGCCGCCCGTCGCTGACCGCGTTCAGGCCGAGCACCTCGGCGTCGGCCATCGTGGCGTGCACCGCGTCCGGGAAGAGCCGGCGCAGGACGGCCCGGCTGCCGGGGGTGAACGCCTCCGGCAGGTACGCCACCGTGCGCTCGTCGAGCACGGTCAGCGCGGTGTCGAGGTGGTAGAAGCGCGGGTCGACCAGCTGCATGGTGATCACCGGGTAGCCGAAGACCTCCTGCAGCTGGGCGTGCGAGGCGTGCGCGGTGCGGAAGCCGGTGCCGGCGAGCAGCAGGTCACCGGCGAGGAGGATGTCGCCCTCGCCCTCGTTGACGTGCTTCGGGTCGTACATCTCGAAGCCGGCGGCCTCGAACCAGGCCCGGTAGGCCGGGGCCTCGTCGGCGCGCTGCGGGTCGCGGAACTGCACCGCCATCGCCTTGTCGTCGATCACGGTGCCGCCGTTCGCGGCGAAGACCATGTCGGGCAGGCCGGGCACCGGAGTGATCTCCTCGACGGTGTGGCCCAGGTCGCGGTAGACCTGCCGCAGCTGCTCCCACTGCCGGATCGCCAGGTCGGCGTCGACGGGCGCGGTCGGGTCCATCCACGGGTTGATCGCGTAGTCCACGGCGAAGTACGTCGGCCGGCACATCAGGAAGCGCTGGCGCGTCGCGTCCATCGTCATTGTCCTGCTCCCAGGGGTCGGGCGCGCCCGGCCACCGTCGGCCCACGGGCTGGCGCCGATGTTCAACGTTATTCGGCGCGGGCCGGCGGGATCCACCGCAGAGGATTGCGCAGGACGGCTGTTCATTGCGTCTGAGCCGACGTCCACGACGATTCGTTGCACGGAGCGCGCGGATGGGCGGCCCCTCCGGAGCCGGGCACGGTCACCCTCGTTCAACGACGGGCGGGGCCCGGTCGGGACGCCGGTGGCCGGGGCATCGACGGGGTCGCGCGTCGGGTGTGGCCGGCGCGGCCGGAGCCGCCCCCGGCCGGACACACATCAGGGGCGGCGAACCGCCGCCCCTGAAACTGTGTCGCCCGGCTGGTGAACCACCAGGCTGGTCGGGCTCGGCCGGTGAACCACCGGACCTGATCTCCGGCGCACCGCCGGCGAGCCGGACAGTGCCCGCTAGAACCGATCCACAAACTGTGAGTCAAGCCACTCCCGGAACCGCTGCACCCAGTCCCCGTCCGTGGTCGGCCAGTCGAAGAGCCCCGTCATCGCCAGCACCCCGACGACCACCGCGGTCAGGCCGAGAGCGACGCCGAGCAGTGCGTCGGTCTTGCCCGCGACGTGCCGACGCCGGGTGGCGATCAGGCCCAGCACCGAGAGGACCGCGCCGATCGCGCCCAGCCCGATCCCGTAGCCGGCGAGGGTGCCGGTCAGCACGAAGAGCGCCCCGGCGACCCCGACCACCAGGCCGAGGGTGGCGAGCAGGCTGGCGCGGGGCCGGGGGCCGGGCGTCACCGTCCGCGCCAGCTCGTCCGGCCGTACGTCCGCGTCGACCGGGCGATCCCGCTCGGGGCGTACGGCCCGGTCGCCGTCCCGCTCCTCGTCGGGGCGGGCGGGTGCCGGCCCGGGACGCAGCGCGGCGT
>NZ_SMKG01000368.1 GCF_004348525.1 Micromonospora sp. 15K316
GAACGGGCACGACCGCCGGCGCCGCAGTGGTGCCGGCGGGGGGCGATGCCGAGGTCGAGAGAGCGCTCTCGATGGAGTGTTACGGGGGCGTTGCGACGCCGTCAAGACATCGATCTATAACACTGTTATTTATCCCGAAGGTCGCTCATGGACGGAATGTCGTCCCCGGGGATGGGCCGCCGGCAGCGGGTAGGGCCGCTCGGAGGCTTTAGAGCTGATGTCGTGAACGACTCATGTCCCCACCAACTCAGCCCTGAAGCGTCGGCACGACCTCACCCGTGACGGGCGGCCGGCAGCGGTGCGAACAGGAGAAACAGCGCCGGCCCGCAACCGACCGCCGACGGTGGCGCGGGCGGGGTCAGCGGCGCACGCCACCGTCGGCGAGGAAGCGGGCGACCGGGAGCGTCGCGGCGCCGAGGGCGACCGCGTCCACGCCCAGCCGGCACAGCTCGATCGAGGCCTGCTCGTACGGCTCGCGCAGCGCCTGCCGCCCGGCGGCCTCGCGTACGGCCGGCAGCAGGTCGCCGAGCGCCATCGCCGCCCAGCCGCCCAGCACGACCCGCTCCGGATTGAACAGGTTGATCAGGTTGGCCACCCCGGCGCCGAGGAAGGCGGCGGTCTCGTCGAGCACCCGGCGCGCGGTGGCGGAGCCGGCCGCCGCGTCGACGATCAGCGCGTTGAGCTGGGACTCCTCGTCCTCGCCCGGCACCGGCCGGCCGCCGCGCGCCTCCCGGTAGCGGTCGATGATCGCCTCCGCGCCCACGTACGCTTCCAGACAGCCGCGGGCGCCGCAGCGGCAGAGCCGCCCGCCGTAGACCAGGGTGGTGTGGCCCCACTCCCCCGCGCTGCTGGACGCCCCGCGGTAGGTCGCGCCGCCGGCCACCACCGCCGCGCCGACCCCGGAGCCGACCAGGGCGAAGACGGCGTGCCGGGCGCCCTTGCCGGCGCCGAACCACATCTCGGCCTGGCCGAGCGTCTTCGCCCCGTTGTCGATGTGCAGCGGCAGGTCGGTGCCGGCGGCGATCAACTGTTCGAGCGGCACCCGGTCCCAGCCGAGCGCCTGGGCGTGCACCACGGCGTGCTCGCCCTGCGAGACCACACCGGAGACGCCGATGCCGACGCCGAGCACGTCGGCCGGGCGCACTCCGGCGGCGCCGGCCACCGCGTCGATCCCGGCGAGCACGTGGCCGGCTACCTCGGCGGGCTCGGTCCGGGCCGGGTCGAGCGGGTATTCGGCGCTGGACAGCAGGGTCATGGCGAAGTCGAACAACTCGACCCGGACCCGGGTCTCGCCGACGTCCACCCCGACGAGGAACGCGAACCGGGGCGCGATCCGGAGCATCATGCTGGGCCGGCCGCCGTCGGACTCGGCGGCGCCCGCCTCGGCCACGAGCCCCTCCTCGATGAGGTCGCTGACCACGTTGCTCACCGACGGCTGACTCAGGCCGGTGCTGCGCACCAGATCCTGCCGGGTCAGCGGCCCGTTGAGAAAGAGCCTCGTCAGCAGGGCCCCCCGGTTGCGCAGCCGCACGCTCCGGTTGGTGGCTCGCGCCAGCTCCACTCGGCACCTCGATCCCGTCGGTCGTCCGGAGCGACTGTACGACTCCCCATGCTTGACCACCCCACCAGCAGACACTTTAATGACGACATAATTTAAGCCTTGATGTAACCCCCAACCACCCCCACCACTGCATCGGAAGGGCTGATCGTGTCCACGAGACGTCACCTCGGGATACTCACCGCCGCAGTCCTGGCGGCCGCCTCGCTGACCGCCTGCGGCGGCTCCGGCGACGACGCCGGCGGTTCCGGCAAGACCCTCACCTACTGGGCGAGCAACCAGGGCGCCAGCCTTGAGGCCGACAAGTCCATTCTTCAGCCGGAGCTGGACAAGTTCGAGAAGCAGACCGGCATCAAGGTCAACCTTGAGGTCGTGCCCTGGTCGGACCTGCTCAACCGGCTGCTCGCCGCCGCCACCTCCGGCCAGGGCCCGGACGTGGTGAACATCGGCAACACCTGGTCGGCGTCGTTGCAGGCCACCGGCGCGCTCGTCGAGTTCGACGACGCCACGCTACAGGCAGTCGGCGGCAAGGACCGTTTCGTCCCCGCCGCGCTGGCCGCCGCCGGAGCGCCCGGCAAGCCGCCGGCCGCCGTGCCGCTCTACAGCCTGGCGTACGCGCTGTACTACAACAAGAAGGCGTTCGCGGACGCCGGGATCACCGCCCCGCCGACCACCTGGGAGCAGCTCGCCGAGTACGGCAAGAAGCTCACCACCGGCGGCAAGTGGGGGCTCGCGATCGAGGGCGCCAACCCCAACGAGAACGCCCACCACGCCTTCGCCTTCGGCCAGCAGTACGGCGGTGAGTGGTTCGACTCGTCCGGAAAGCCGACCTTCGACACCCCGCAGAACGTCTCGGCCGTGAAGCGGTACGTCGACTTCATGGCCACCGACAAGATCACCAACCCGAGCAACGCCGAGTACGCGCAGAACCAGTCGGTCTCCGACTTCGCCAACGGCAAGGCCGCGATGCTGCTCTGGCAGGCCGCCGGGTCGAACCTGAAGACCCAGAACATGGCAGCCGACGCGTACGGAATCGCGCCGGTGCCCTTCCTGGCCAGCCCGCCCGCCGGTGGGAAGAAGGTCAACAGCATGGTCGCCGGCATCAACATGGCGATCTTCAAACACACCAAGAACAAGGACGCGTCGCTGAGCTTCGTGAAGTTCATGACCAGCGACGAGGAGCAGACGCTGCTCAACAAGACGTACGGCTCGCTGCCCGCGGTGAAGACCGTCGGCACCGACCCGGCGTTCAGCGCCCCGGAGCAGAAGGTGCTCCAGGAGACGCTCTCCACCACCGCCGCCCCGCTGCCGCAGGTGCCCGACGAGAGCACCTTCGAGACGCTGGTCGGCACCGCCATCAAGGAGCTGTTCGCCGACGCGGCCAGCGGCCGCCCGGTCACCGAGGAGTCGGTGAAGAAGAAGCTGAGCGACGCGCAGCAGAAGATGCGCTGATCCCGGCGTCACCGGTGGCCGTGGCAGGGCGTTACCGGCCCTGCCACGG
>NZ_SMKG01000369.1 GCF_004348525.1 Micromonospora sp. 15K316
CCGCCCGCCCAGGGCTGAAGCCGCTTCCTGCGGTGGTCCGCGCCGGTCGCGGGGCGGGCCACCGCAAGGCTTACCTCGCCGTGACGCTGGGTATCTGTTCTCCCAGGAGCCACTGACGGAGGTGAACCCACATGATCCAGAAGCGCATCGCCCAGTGGGCGCTGATGGCGATCGCCGTTCCGGTGGCGGCTGCCGGCGCGCGCCGGCTCAGCCGCACGATCGAGGCCCGTCGCGGCCCCTCCGGCGTCAGCCGCCTGCTCGCCAAGGGCGCGGACCGTCTCCGGCCGCAGAAGGCCAAGCGCCGCGCCTTCTGGTGAGCCCGGCCGGCCCGCCGGGCGCCGTTGCCGGGCTGCGCCGTTGCCGGGGTGGCGCGGCCCGGGCCCGCCTAGGATCGAGAGGCGCGGGGCGTGTCGCGGGGGCGCGTCCCTGACGCGGGGGTGGTCATGCGGGATCTCCGGTTCGAGATGACGGCCGCGCTGGCTGGCGCGAACCTGGTCGACGCCGCGCAGCGGGAACGGGTCGCGGACGTCTGCGCCGGCGTGGCCGAGCGCTACTGCGCCGAACTCGGCCACACCGCCGCCATCCGGTCCGGCGAGATCGGCGAGCTGGCCCAGGGCGAACCGGCCGCCGGGTGGGCCCCGACGCCGGCGGAGGAGACGCAGCGCGCCTGGTGACAGCTCCGCCGCCCCGGGCCCGGCTACCGGCTCGGCCTGCCCAACGGCCCCGGCCTCCTGCTCACCGTGACCTGCTCATCGGCCTCGGCCTGCGCTCACCGCCGTGCGGCCCGGAGGCAAGTGTCGCTGTGAGCCTGATACCTCAGAGGCATATATATGCCACTGAGGTATCAGGCTCGTTCGGCGTTCTCCGTCTCGCCTCGCCGGGCCCTCGCGCGCCTGGCGGCCGGGCGCGCGCCGGACCTTCCCATGCCTGTGGTCCAGCGCTCGCCGGACCTCCCCAGGCCTGGCGGCCAGCCGGGGTCGGGTGGCTCAGGCCTCCACTTCGGACCGGTCGCCCGCCCAGAGGGTGTGGAAGGTCCCGGCCCGGTCGACCCGGTGGTACGTGTGCGCGCCGAAGTTGTCCCGCAGGCCCTGGATCAGCGCGGCGGGCAGCCGCTCCGCGCGCAGCGCGTCGAAGTACGCCAGCGACGAGGCGAACGCCGGAATGGGCACCCCGGCTCGGGCGGCCTCGGCCACGATCCGGCGCCAACCGGGCACCCCCGCGCTGACCGCCTCGGCGAAGTACGGCGCCACCAGCAACGTGGGCAGGTCGGGCTGCTCGTCGTACGCCTCACGGATCCGGTCCAGGAACCGGGCCCGGATGATGCAGCCGCCCCGCCAGATGGTGGCGGTGCCGCCGAGGTCGATGTTCCAGTCGTACTCGCGGCTGCCCGCGCTGATGTGGTCGAAGCCCTGCGCGTAGGCGACGATCTTCGAGGCCAGCAGCGCCCGGCGTACGTCCTCGATGAAGGCGTCACGGTCGTCGACGGTCAGCCGCGCGCCGCCGCCGGGGAACGCCCGGCGGGCCGCCTCGCGCTGGTCGGCGTGCCCGGAGAGGGAGCGCGCGAACGTCGCCTCGGCGATGCCGGTGATCGGGATGCCCAGGTCGAGCGCGCTCTGCACGGTCCACCGACCGGTGCCCTTCTGCTCCGCCTGGTCGCGCACGACGTCGACGAACGGGCGGCCGGTGGCGGCGTCGGTGTGCGCCAGCACGTCGCCGGTGATCTCGATGAGGAAGGACTCCAGCTCCCCGCGGTTCCACTCCCGGAAGATCTCCGCGAGCTCCGCCGGCTCCGCGCCCAGACCGGCCCGCAGCAGGTCGTACGCCTCGGCGATGAGCTGCATGTCGGCGTACTCGATGCCGTTGTGCACCATCTTCACGAAGTGGCCGGCGCCGTCCGGGCCGATGTGCCGGCAACACGGCACCCCGTCGACCTGCGCGGCGATCTTCTCGAAGATCGGTCCCAGCTTCTGGTACGACTCCACCGAACCGCCGGGCATGATGCTCGGCCCGTGCAGGGCACCCTCCTCGCCGCCCGACACACCGGTGCCGACGAAGTGCAGGCCGTGCTCGCGCAGCGCCGCCTCCCGGCGCTGGGTGTCGGCGAAGTGCGCGTTGCCGCAGTCCACCACGATGTCGCCCGGCTCCAGCAGGGTGGCCAGTTCGTCGATCACCGCGTCGGTCGGCCCACCGGCCTTGACCATCACGATCACCGCGCGGGGCCGCTCCAGCGCGGCGACGAAATCGGCCATCGACTCGGCCGCCACGAACGTGCCCTCGTCGCCGTGCTCGGCGATCAGGCTCCGGGTGCGCTCCGGCGTGCGGTTGTGCACCGCCACCCGGAATCCGTTGCGCGCCAGATTGCGGGCCAGGTTGCGGCCCATCACCGCGAGTCCGGTAACCCCGATCTGCGCCTTCGCCTGCTCGGCCATGCGCCGCCACCTCTCACTGTCGCTCTTCGCGTTTCGAACCTATCGCGACGGGCGGTGACGGGTACCAGTGATCGTGATCCCGTTGCGCTGGGTAGCGGGATGCTCGCGGGTCAGCCCTCGGCGAGCCGGGCCTCGATCCGGTCGACCTTTCCGGTCAGCGCGTCGGTCACCCCGGGACGGACGTCGGCCTTGAGCACCACACTGACCCGTGGCGCCTGCTGCGCCACCGCGTCGACGGCCCGCTTCACCACCGCCATCACCTCGTCCCACTCGCCCTCGACAGTGGTGAACATGGCGTCGGTCCGGTTGGGCAGGCCGGACTCGCGGACCACCCGGACGGCCTCGGCGACGAGGTCGCCCACGGAGTCGCCGACACCGAGCGGGGTGATCGAGAACGCGATCAGCATGGGCTGATCGTAATTCGGGTGCGCGTACCCCGGGCCGGTGAGTAGCCTCACCGCATGCGCTGATGACGCCCCGTTCCGAGCCGGCCCGCCGCCCGTGCGCGCGGTCCGTGCGCTCCCGGGCGTCCGCATCCCCTCCCGCCGCCGTCGCGGTGTGCCAGGCGTGGCCGTTCCCGGGACCAGTCCCTCCCCGTCCTGACCGTGGCTAATCCAGCCC
>NZ_SMKG01000036.1 GCF_004348525.1 Micromonospora sp. 15K316
CGTCCCGCCCATGCCGCACGGGCACGGCGGCGGTCACGGCTGGGGTGGCCGGGGCCGTGGCCGGCGACGTCGACCGAACGTGCGGGCGGCCGTGCTGGCGCTGCTCACCGAACGCCCGATGCACGGCTACGAGATGATCCAGGAGATCGACTCCCGCACCGGGGGCGCCTGGCGGCCCAGCCCGGGCTCGATCTACCCGACCCTCCAACTGCTGGAGGACGAGGGCGTCGTCGCCGCGGCCGAGGACTCCGGCGGCGGGCGGAAGCGGTTCACCGTCACGGAGGCCGGCCGCGCCGAGGCGACCGAGGCCGCCGAGAACCCGCCGTGGTCGGAGCTCGCCCAGGACACCGTCAACAGCTGGCACGACATCCGGGACGCCGGCGCGCAGGCGATGCAGGCGCTGCGGCAGGTGATGATGACCGGCACCGACGACCAGCGCGAGCGGGCCGCCCAGGTGCTCGACGAGACCCGGCGCAAGCTCTACGCCATCCTCGCCGAGTCCGAGTAACGCCCCGGCGGCCCAAGCGAGGGGCCGAATACACGGAAAGAGTGGTCATCCCCGCGGGAATGACCACTCTTTCCGTGTTCGCGTGCCCCGCCTGAAGCGGGGCGCGGGGTCAGTGGACGGTGACGGTGGGGCTGGTGACGAGACCGCGCAGCTCCTCGGGCAGCTCGGCGCCCATCTCCTCGGCCAGCCGGAGCGCCTCCTCGATCAAGGTCTCCACGATCTGCGCCTCGGGCACGGTCTTGATGACCTGCCCCTTCACGAAGATCTGGCCCTTGCCGTTACCGGAGGCGACGCCGAGGTCGGCCTCCCGGGCCTCACCCGGACCGTTGACGACGCAGCCCATGACGGCGACCCGCAGCGGCACCGGAAGCCCCTCCAGGCCGGCGGTGACCTCCTCGGCGAGCTTGTAGACGTCCACCTGGGCGCGTCCGCAGGACGGGCAGGAGACAATCTCCAGGCCACGCTCCCGCAGGCCGAGCGACTCCAGGATCTGGCTGCCGACTTTCACCTCCTCCACCGGCGGCGCGGAGAGGGAGACCCGGATGGTGTCACCGATGCCCTCGGCGAGCAGCGCGCCGAACGCGACAGCCGACTTGATGGTGCCCTGGAAGGCGGGGCCGGCCTCGGTGACGCCGAGGTGCAGCGGGTAGTCGCACTGCTCGGCGAGCTGCCGGTACGCCCGGATCATGACCACCGGGTCGTTGTGCTTCACCGAGATCTTGATGTCCCGGAAGCCGTGCTCCTCGAAGAGCGAGCACTCCCAGAGCGCCGACTCGACGAGCGCCTCGGCAGTGGCCTTGCCGTACTTGCTCAGCAGCCGCTTGTCGAGCGAGCCCGCGTTGACGCCGATGCGGATCGGCACCCCGGCGTCGCCGGCCGCCTTCGCGATCTCCTTGACCTTGTCGTCGAACTGGCGGATGTTGCCCGGGTTCACCCGGACCGCCGCGCAGCCCGCGTCGATCGCGGCGAAGACGTACTTCGGCTGGAAGTGGATGTCGGCGATCACCGGGATCTTCGACTTCTTGGCGATCGCGGGCAGCGCCTCGACGTCGTCCTGGGATGGCACCGCGACCCGGACGATCTGGCACCCGCTGGCGGTGAGCTCGGCGATCTGCTGCAGCGTGGCGTTGACGTCGGCGGTGAGGGTGGTGGTCATCGACTGCACCGACACCGGCGCGCCACCACCGACCGGCACGGAGCCGACCATGATCTGGCGGCTGGCCCGGCGCGGCGCGAGCGGCGGAGGCGGCACGGGAGGCATACCGAGGCTGACTGCGGTCACTTCAAACACTCACCTTGAGAAGAGCGTGATCGGGTTGACCACGTCCGCGGTGATGGTCAGCAGCGTGAACACGCCACCGATCAGGATCACCGCGTACGTGAAGGGCATGAGCTTGAGGTAGTCCACGCGGCCCGGGTCCGGGCGGCGCAGCCGCGCGAAGATCCAGGAGCGGGCCCGTTCGAACCAGGCGATGGCGATGTGGCCGCCGTCGAGCGGGAGCAGCGGCAGCAGGTTGAACACGCCGATGAAGAAGTTCAGCGAGACGAAGAGCATGAAGAAGACCAGCCAGGCGTTGTTCTCCACCGCCTCACCGCCGAGCCGGCTGGCGCCGACCACGCTGATCGGGGTGTCCACGTCCCGCTCGCCACCCGTGATCGCGTGCCAGAGCGCCGGGATCTTCTGCGGGATCCGCTGGAGGGCCTGCACGGTGCCGACCGCCATCTCGCCGGTGAAGTCGGCGGTGGCGCCGAACGCCCCGACCGGCCCGTACGTCACCCGGGTGGGCGTGCTCGGGATGAGCCCGACGCCGAGCGCGGCGACCGGGCCGACCGCGCCGTCCGGGTCGTCCAGCGGCGGCCGCTCGGTCCGGGCGAGCGTCGCCCGAGTCTCGGCCGGCTGCCCGTCGCGGACGTAGCCGATGGTCGCGGTGCTACCCGGCTGGAGGCCACGGAGCGCGACGAGCAGCTGGCCGTAGTTCTCGATCGGCTGACCGTTCAGCGAGGTGATCCGGTCACCGTCGCGGAGCTGGGCCTGGGCGGCCGGGCTGGCCGCGTCGCCGGGCGCGCAGGCCCGGGCGGCGTTCTCCGGCACCACGCAGTCGCTGAGCGCGACGACCGCCGGCTCCTGGCGGACCTGCTCCTCGGTGCTGGGGAAGTTCGGGTTGGGCAGGCCGGCGGAGATGGCCAGGATCCAGAGCGTGATCAGCGCGATCGCGAAGTGGGTGATCGAGCCCGCGGACATCACGACCGTCCGCTTCCAGACGGGGTAGCGCCACATCACCCGCTTCTCGTCGCCCGGCTCGACGTCATCGTCCTGCGGGGTCATGCCCACGATCTTGCAGAAGCCACCGAGCGGGACGCCCTTGACGCCGTACTCGGTCTCGCCCCGCCGGAAGGACCAGAGGGTGGGGCCGAAGCCGACGAAGTACTTGGTGACCTTCATCCCGAACGCCTTGGCGGTGATCATGTGCCCCGCCTCGTGCAGGCTCACCGAGATGAGGATCGCCAGGGCGAAGAGGACCACCCCGATCAGGTATGCCATCAAGCTCCTTCCACCGCCTCGGCGATGATCTCCTGCGCATGCGTACGCGCCCACGACTCGGCCGTCAGCACGTCCTCGACGGTACCTGGTTCGCCGAAGTCCGGAGCGTCGTCCAGCACCCTGGCGAGGGTGTCCACGATGCCGAGGAAGGGCAGCCGGCCGGCCACGAACGCGGCCACGCACTCCTCGTTCGCGGCGTTGTAGAGGGCCGGGCGGCAGCACCCGGCCTCGCCGGCCGCCTTGGCCAGCGCCACCGCCGGGAACGCCTCGTCGTCCAGCGGGGCGAACTCCCAGGTGTGGCCGGCCGTCCAGTCGACAGCGGCGGCGGCCTCGGGCACCCGGTCCGGCCAGCCGAGGCCGAGGGCGATCGGCAGCCGCATGTCCGGCGGGCTGGCCTGGGCGAGGGTGGAGCCGTCGGCGAACTCGACCATCGAATGGATCACCGACTGCGGGTGCACCATCACCGTGATGTCGGCGTACGGAACGTCGAAGAGCTCGTGCGCCTCGATCACCTCGAGCGCCTTGTTGACCATCGTCGCGGAGTTGATCGTGACGACCGGCCCCATGTTCCAGGTCGGGTGCGCCAGCGCCTGCTCGGGCGTGACCTGCGTCAACTCGTCGCGCCGCTTACCCCGGAACGGGCCGCCGCTCGCGGTGACGACCAGCCGCCGCACCTCGCCCCGGGTGCCGCCGCGCAGGCACTGGGCGAGCGCCGAGTGCTCCGAGTCGACAGGCACGATCTGCCCCGCCCGGGTCACCGCGGCCTTGACCAGGGGGCCGCCGGCCACCAGCGACTCCTTGTTGGCGAGCGCGAGCGTACGCCCGGCGCGCAGCGCCGCGAGGGTCGGCGCCAGCCCGAGCGAGCCGACCACCCCGTTGAGCACCACGTCACAGGGCCACTGCGCCAGCTCGGCCATCGCGTCCGGCCCGGCAATGATCTTGGGAAGCTTGAAGTCGCCACTGGCCCAGCCACGCCGGCCGGCCTCGGAGTAGAAAGCGAGCTGGAGATCCTGGGCGGCGGAGGCCTTCGCCACACCGACCGCCTCGACGCCCAGCTCGAGGGCCTGGGCCGCGAGCAGCTCGACGTTGCCGCCGCCCGCGCCGAGCGCCACCACCCGGAACCGCTCCGGGTTGCGCCGGACGATGTCGATGGCCTGCGTGCCGACGGAGCCGGTGGAACCGAGCAGGACGAGCTCTCGCACGGAAGTCACCCGGCCATTCTTCCCCAGCCGCGCTGTACGTCCGCTGAGAGCCTCAAACTTCGCCGTTGACCTGGTGCGGAGCTTCCCCTTCGGGAGCCCCCTGCTCGCGGACCCGCTCGCCGGGCTCGTCTCTTTCGGGAAGCCCGTCGTCCTGTTCGGGGGCCTCCTCGTCGAGCAGGTCGGCCGGGTCGACCGAGAACGCGAAGGGCTGCCGCATCTGGAAGGTGCTACCGGCCGCGGCGGCGGCCACCGGGCGGTATTCCCCCTCGGCCAGCTCGAAGAGCGCCATCGAGGGGACCCGGTTGCGCAGGTCGACGCGGAGGAAGAAGGGCACTCCGGCGGCGGCGTACTCGCGCGCGCGGTCGATCACATCCTTGCGCCGGTTGCCGGGTGAGACGATCTCGCCGAGCAGAACGGCATGGTCGATCGTCATCGTCGTCCGGCCGCCACCTGGCGCGTCGAGCACCGCGATGTCCGGAATGAAGAGGTCGTCACCCGCAACGATGTTGACCTCGTGATAGAGCCAGAGCCCGGCCCGCCGAGCAGCTCGTTTCAGCAGGTAGGCGAGGTCCAGCTCGACGTTCTGATGGTCGTATCCGGCGCGTGGGGTCACGATCACGCTTCCGCTCAGGACCTCAACCTTGGGGCCGCTGGTCTCCGGCAACAGGTCGAGGGCGAGCTGAGCGGTCCACGGTTCGTCGTGCCACCGCAGCACGTCGAACGACGGCTCGGTGGACTCCGACGTCGGCTCGGGAGCTTGTGGCGCCGGCTCGGGCGCGAAAGCGGCCTGGGCCATCCGGCTCACCCCCTTGGCGGACCATCGTGGTGAGCCCAGACTAGTGCCGCCGTCGCCGTGACAGCAGGTCGCACACGCTGCCCGGCCGGGGCGCTTCCCGCTTCGCGTGAACCGGGCCGCTCACCTGCCGTCCGCCGTCGCCGACACTGTCATCGCGGCGCCGCCGACGACAGTGGCCGCTGGGATGTCGCGGTGTCCGGCCCACCGGGACACCGCGACATCGCTGAAACCAGGTGGACCGCTCTTCAGCCCTCGGTGTCCCGGCCGCCCGCCGGGAGGCTGGCCATGCCCTGCTGCAACGCCTCCCTGAACGCCCGGTAGCGGTCCGCACCGAGCATGTCGGAGAGGTCCTGCTCGATCTGGTTCACGAGGGCGTCGGAGACCTCCATGAACCGGAGTCCCCGCTCCGTCGGCATGATCAGCCTCGCCCGGCGGTCGGCCGGGTCGGGGGCGCGCCGGACGTACCCCAGGCGCTCCAGCTCGTCGAGGATCGCCCCCATCGTCTGCTTGTTGCGGCCGGCCAGCCGGGCCAGTTCGCCGGGGCGGGTGCCCTCGGCGTCCAGGTACGCCATGACCGCGCCGTGCCGGGGGCGGACGTCCTCGAACCCCTGCTCCGCGGCGCGGGCGAAGATCGCGCGCTGGACCCGTGCGGACAGCTGGACGGCCAGGATGCCGAGATCCGGATCCTGCTCCTTACGTGTGCTGCGCCTCATCTTTAGTCCAATCATTGGACGGTCTAATATTTGGACTATATCGTCGTCGACGGCATCACCGCCCGGACCCGCTTGACAGTAGGCGGGCCGGCGTACGCCGCGACGCCCACCCACTCGCCCAGGTCCCGTCCGGGCGGCGCGGGGCGGCGTCGTAGCGCAACCTGCCGCGGAGCGGCCGCAGCAGGATGACGACACGGGTAGACCGTGGAGGAGAGTCATGACCATTCTGGTGACCGGCGCGACCGGCATGGTGTCGAGCGAGGTCCTCCGGGCGCTCGCCGGCAAGGCACCGGTACGCGCCCTGGTGCGGGACAAGTCACGCGCACCCCAGATCGACGGCGTCGAGTACGTCGAGGGTGACCTCGACCGTCCCGCCACGTTGCCGGCGGCGTTCGACGGCGTGACGACGCTCTGGCTGCTGACGCCGATGGGCCCGCTCGCGCCGGCCCAGAGCGCGAACGCGGTGTGGGCCGCCAGGCAGGCCGGGGTACGGCACGTCGTGCGGCTCTCCGCGATCGGCGCCGCGCACGACGCCCCCACTCGCAACGGGCGGCTGCACGCGCTCTCCGACGCCGAGCTGCAGAACTCGGGCCTGGGCTGGACGATCCTGCGTCCCTCGAACTTCATGCAGAACCTGCTCTTCACCGTGAACGGCGACGAGCTGTACGGGGTCTTCGGGGAGGGTCGGGTCGGCGGCATCGACGTTCGGGACATCGCCGAGGTCGCAGCCGAGATCCTCATCGCGCCGGAGCGGCACGACGGGAAGATCTACACGCTCACCGGCCCGGAGAGCATCACCCTGCACGAGGCGGCCGAGGAGATCAGCCGAGCCGCCGGACGACCGGTGCGGTACGTGCCGCAGAGCCCGGAGGAGACCCGCGACGGGCTGCTCCGGGCCGGGCTCGACGAGTGGATGGCGGAGGCTCTCGCCGAGTACCGGGCCGCGTACGGCTCCGGATTCGGTGACTTCACCAACGACCATGTCAGCAGCGTCACCGGCCGGTCGCCCCGGAGCATCGCGGAGTTCGCTCGCGATCACCGCCGGCACTTCGCCGGAGCCTGATCGACCGCGGTCCGGACGGCCCTTCGCTGTGGGTGCGAGCACCGAAGGGCCGTCCCCGCCTCCGGCACGGACCTGCGCGGCGATGATCGACACGAGACCAGTGATGTCGCGGCGTCCCCCGCCCGGGATACCGCGACATCAATGACGTCGGGTGGATCAAGCCGCCGTGCCCGGCGGAGCGCTCCCAGGAGGCAATAACTCCATGATCATGGGGCTCGGTGGGGGTGGATTCGGGCTAGGGTGCGAGGGCATGAGGAGTGAGATCCCGGCTCGCGCCGACGTGGTGATCGTCGGCGCCGGGCACAACGGCCTGGTTTCCGCCATCCTGTTGGCCCGCGCCGGGCTCGACGTACTGGTACTGGAGGCCGCCGACGTGATCGGCGGGGCCACCCGCACCGAGAACCCGTTCCCGAAGGTGCCGGGGCTGCGCCATTCCACCGGCTCGTACCTGCTCGGGCTGATGCCGCCGGAGCTGCTCGCCACACTCGACGTGAAGATCCCGGTGCTGCGCCGCGACCCGCACTACTTCCTGCCCACGCCGGGCGGCCTGGGCTCGCCGTACTTGCTCTTCGGCAGTGACGCGGCCGCGAGCCGGGCGCAGCTCGCCGAGTTCTTCTCCCCCGCCGACGCCGCCGCCGACGACGCCCTCCAGGCCGAGCTGGCCGCGCTGCGGGAGGACCTGGCGCCCGCCTGGCTCACCGAGCCGCTGCCCGTCGAGGAGACCGCCGAGCGTTACGTCCGGCCGGCGCTGCGACAGGTCTTCGTCGACCTGGTCCGCGGCTCGGTCGCCGACTACCTGGCCCGGTTCGACTTCCGGTCCGAGCTGCTGGTCAGCATGTACGCCGTCACCGACGGACTCTCCGGGCTGAACGCCGGACCGGACGACCCGGGCACCGGCCACAACTTCCTGGTGCACAACATGTGCCGCCTCCCCGGCTCGGGCGGCACCTGGATGATCGCCGAAGGGGGCATGGGCACCGTCTCCCGTACCTTCGCCGAGGCCGCCCGAGCCGCCGGGGCGCGGATCGTCGCCGGTGCGCGGGTCGACGCGATCACCCTGGACGGCGGCGCGGCGAGCGGCGTGGTGCTCGCCGACGGCCGGGAGGTCGCCGCCCGGGTGGTGCTCGGCGCCTGCGACCCGTACCGGCTGATGGAGCTGCTGCCCGACGGCGCGCTCCCGGCCCCGCTGAGCGCGCGCATGGCGGCGGTCAGGCGACCCGGCACCACCCTCAAGCTCAACCTGGCGCTTACCGGGCTGCCCCGCTTCTCGTGCCTGCCGGCGGACGCCCCGAGCCCGTTCGGCTCCACCATCCACCTGCTGCCCGGCTCGGCGTCGCTGGTGGGTGGGGGCGGAGAGTCACCGATGACCGCCCTGCGCGCCATGTGGGCGGACGTGCGGGCGGGCCGGCTGCCGGCGGAGCCGACCATCGAGTGGTACCTGCACACCACAGTCGACCCGTCGCTCTCCGACGGCCAGGGGCACCACTCGTCCGCGCTCTTCGTGCAGTCGGTCCCCTACGAGCTGACCGGCACCACCTGGGAGGCGGCGCTGCCCGGCTACGTCGACCGACTGGTCGCGATCTGCGAACGGTACGCGCCCGGCACGGGTGACCTCATCGCGGACGCGGTGCCGCTGCCCCCGCCGGGCATCGAGGCGCACTTCGGCATCACCGGTGGGCACATCCACCACGTGGACAACACGGTCTCCTTCACCGACCGCATGCCGCACGCCACCGGCGTCGACGGGGTGTACGCGGGAAGCGCCGGCTGCCACCCGGCCGGCAGCGTGATCGGCGCGGCCGGCCACAACGCCGCCAACCGCATCCTGCAGGACCTGACCCCGTGATCCGCCACCGGCTGGTCAGCGGGCGGAGGAGGGAAGATCGCCGGGCCCGCGGAGCAGGTAGACGCCCACCAGCACCAGGTAGAGGCTGAGGCTGAGGATCGGATTGACGAAGACGAAGGCGAACGCGATCACGTAAAGCAACGGCCCGAGCAGGAATCGGCGGGCCACCAGCCGGGCCAGCCGGGGATCCAGGTCGGGGTGGAGCAACGCGTGCCGGCGTGCCCACCACCAGCTCAGGTTGAAGAAGAGGGCCTCACCGAGCACTGCGCTGACGTAGAGCCCGGCGCTCAGCCGCTGGTCGGCGGGGCTTCCGCGCAGATGGTCCGCGAGCAGGTCCGCGGCGAACGGGATGGCCGCCACGAAGAGCAGCAGGGCCAGGTTGAACACGAGCAGCACCTGGTCCACCCGGACCACGTACCGCCACATGTTGTGGTGGGTGAGCCAGACCTGACCGACGATCGCGAACCCGCTCCCGCCGATCACGTAGTGGTGGCGCCCGCTAGGCGCTCCCCTGAGTCACCACAGACTCATGATCGGCCCCAGCGGGGCGGGACGGGACCGGAATCAGCTCGCGGCCTCGGTGGCCGGTACGGCGTCGGCGCGGTGCGCACGGATCTTGTGGCCCACGCTGGTCAGGCAACGGCCGCTGGCCAGGTCGAACCGCCAGCCGTGCAGCTGGCAGGTCAACTGGTCCCCCTCGACGATCCCGAACCGGCTCAGGTCCGCCTTCAGGTGCGGGCACCGCCGCTGCACCACCCAGTCTCCGAGGGTGATGTCCTCCGCGTCGACGGCCCGCTCGTGCTCGTCGTACCAGCCCTCGGCGTACTGGAGCCGCTCCTCGGAGAGGCACTTGAAGAAGGCGTAGACGAACTCGTTGTACTGCCCGATCCGGGCCGCCGAGAAGCGGCAGGAGAGGAAGAGCGAGTTGACCCAGTCGACCTCGCCGCTGTGCAGGAGCTGCTCGATCAGCGCCCGCTCGGTGCGGAACCGGTAGCGGACCTTCTCGTCCGCGTACGGCCGGACCTCCTTGCCCGGGAAGTCCACGACGATGGACTCGACGCTCTCGCCGTCGTAGCCCACCAGGTCGAAGCGGACCGGGCCGCCGACCCCCTTGGCCAGGTAGATCGACTCGTCGAGCAGCGGCTCGATCCGGCGCTTCATCTCGCCGAGCACGTCGACCTCGGGGTGCCGCCAGGACGCCTTCTCCGCCTCGATGATCGGGCGCTTGCGCTCCCGCATCTCCTCCAGGTGGGCGACCTTGTTCGCGAAGAACTCCTCGACCGGCACCGGGTGGGTGGTGGTCGCGCCCTCGGTGGTGACCTCGGCGACGCTGCCCGGCAGCAGCACGATGCCGTTGGTGCCGCCGACCTTGGCGTACTCGCTCAGGAACACCGACTGGTCGGGGAAGATGTTCCCCTCGTCGCCGAAGATGTCGTTGAACTGCCACAGCTCGTCGTCGAGGAAGCACGGCGGGCCGGCGATCGGGAAGACGTGCGACGCCTTCAGGTCGTCGATGTAGCGCCAGGTGCGGTCGAACTGCCGGTCCCGCTTCTGCTTACCGAACGCGGTCTTCGCCGCCTGGGGCAGCTCGTAGACCATCGGGTACCAGATCGCGCCGGAGAACTGGAGCAGGTGCGCGTGCACGTGCCCCAGCTTCGCGAAGGCGGTCAGGTCGGTGGGGCGGGCGTCGTTCTGGTTGAGCAGCCGCACCCCGTCGTACTCGACCCAGAGGGAGGAGTCACCGATCGGCCCGTCGGTCGGGCTGGTCAGCGCCTGGATCATGATCTTCAGGCCGCCGGGCAGCTCGACGACCTGCTCGTTCGGCGCCTTGAGGAACTTGGTGAAGCCCAGCGCGCGGAACTCGTCCTCCATCTCCGAGGTGGGGAACTCGGGGAGCAGCACGGTCGCGTCCTTCGACACGAAGTCGCGCAGGTGCTTCGCGTCGAAGTGGTCCCGGTGCAGGTGGGAGACGTACAGGTAGTCGACCTGGCCGAGGGTCGCCCAGTCGAGCAGCGAGTTGTCGGGAAACGGGAACCAGGAGGCGAAGTAGGCCGGATTGACCCACGGGTCGCACAGGATGCTGCCCGCGGCCGTGTCGATCCGCATGCTGGCGTGCCCGGTACCGGTCACTCGCACCGCAGTTTCCCCCTCAAAAAGACGTATCAAGGTGTACGCCAAACGCTACCGGAGTGATTGCGGCCCCCGGCCCGCGACGCCGGTAGTGCCGTCGTGCCCGCCCGGACAGCACGCGCCGATGCGAGTTCGTACCCCCTCGCGGCGGGATTTCCCCGTCTCGCCCGCAGCCTCGGGCGAGCGCCGGTCGTCCTCGCGGGTCACCTGCGCCCCATCAGATCGGACCCTGCGCCACGGCCGGTACGGGGCGTGCCAGACTAACCGGAGATCCGATCGCGAGGGAAGGACCGACAGTGGCAGGAAGCGAGCCGGTAACCGCGCCAGATCAGCACAAGCCCGGACACCGCAAGTCCGGACGGATCGGGGCGGTGCTGTCGGCGGCGGTGTTGGTGATCATGGCGTTCTGCGGCAACCATGAGGGCAAGGTCGAGGAGATCTGGCTGGTCGGTCTGGCCGCGGTGCTTCTGATCATCGTCATCGGCGACGCCGTGCTGCGGCGCAGCGGCCTGCGGTCCTGACCCGGGCACCGGCGCCGGGCCCGCCCGGTGTGACCATGCGCGAGGGCCCGCCCTTCCCGATCGGGTAGGGCGGGCCCTCGTCGTACGCGGCGTGGCCGTCGAGCCGCAGCGGCGTCAGCGGCCGAAGAGGATGTCCTGTACGTCCTTGAGCGCGGCGTCGACCTCCGCCTCGAAGTACCCGCCGGGTACGAGGCCGAAGCGCAGGGTGTCCAGGTCCTTCGGGTTCACCGGCATCTGGTTGCGGCCGGCCATCCCGCCGAGCAGGCTCTCGAAGAACCGGTCGACCTGATCCGGGTCGTATCCGCTGCCGAAGCGGCGCACCTGGAAGCGACGGCGGATCTGGTCCACCCGGTAGAGGTCGCTCCCGGGCGGCCCGGCCATCGGCGGGCCAGCGACCGGAGGAGCGCCCATCGGCGGACCACCGACCGGAGGACCGGCCATCGGCGGCGGACCGGGCACGGCCGGCGGGCCACCCATCGGCGCGCCACCGTAGCCCTGGTGGGGCATCGGCGGCGGGCCGGCCGGGCCACGGCGCAGGTCGCGTGGGTCTCGCTCGGGCATCATCTCGCGCGGGTCGCGCTCCGGCATCATGTCGCGCGGGTCCCGCTCCGGCATCCGGATCTCCGCGGTCATGTCGGGGCGGGCACGCCGCCCGGCCTCGAAGCCGTCGAAGCGGGGTTCCTCGGCTCCGTAGCCGCTCGGGCCGGCGGGCAGGCCGCGCTGCGGGAGGGGCGCTCCGCCACCAGGGCCACCGGGACCCTGCGGCAGGCCGGGGCCGGCCGGGGGGCGCGGGCCGTCATAGCCGCCGCGGGGAGCGTCGTACCCACCGGAGAAGGCGCCGGTCGGCTCGTCGTAGCGGCCGTAGCGATCGGCCGGCGGGCCGGCCTGTGCGGGCATCGGCCGGGGCGGGAGCGGCTGCGGGACCGGCATGCCCCGCTCGTCGCGCATCGGCGGTCCCATCCGGTCGGGCGGTCCCATCCGGTCCGGCGGCCCCATGCGATCCGGCGGTCCCATCCGATCGGGCGGACCCATCCGGTCAGGTGGCCCCATCCGATCGGGCGGCCCCATCCGATCCGGCGGACCCATCCGATCGGGCGGACCCATCCGGTCAGGTGGCCCCATCCGATCCGGCGGACCCATCCGATCCGGCGGCCCCATCCGATCCGGCGGACCGAGACGGTCACCCATGCCGGAGTCCCCGCCGCGCCCGACGGCGCCGCCGTGCTCCTCCATCTCGGCCAACTGGCGCTCGACCCGGTCGAGGTGCAGGTCGACCTGCCACTCGTCGTAGCCGTTGAACCGGACCCGGAAGACGACGTCATGGACCTCCTGCGAGGCCACGGGCGCGCCCACCGGCTGGCCGGCGAGTGTCGCCTCCACCCGGTCGAGGAAGGCGTCCACCTCGTCGACCTTGTATCCCCGGCGGACCGCCTTACGCCGGAAACGCTGACCCTGACTCGCCACTATGTCTCCTGGTTTCCTTCGCCACGCCTGGTCACGCCGGTGCCGCTGCGGCGCGGTCGGTGTCGCTGTCCTCCGCGGCGGCGAGCTGCCCACACGCCCCGTCGATCTCGCGCCCCCGGGTGTCCCGCACGGTGGTGGACACCCCGGCGGCACGCAAGCGCCGCACGAACTCGCGCTCGACCGGCTTCGGGCTCGCGTCCCAGCGGCTACCCGGCGTCGGGTTCAGCGGAATGAGATTCACATGTGCCAACTTGCCGGCCAGCAGCCGGCCGAGCAGGTCGGCTCGCCACGGCTGGTCGTTCACATCCTTGATCATCGCGTACTCGATCGACACCCGACGCCCCGTCCGGGCCGCGTAGTCCCACGCTGCGTCCAGCACCTCGGCCACCTTCCAGCGCTGGTTGACCGGCACCAGTTCGTCGCGCAGATCATCATCAGGCGCGTGCAACGACAGCGCAAGGGTCACCGACAGGTCTTCGCTGGCCAGTCGGCGAATGGCGGGCACCAGCCCGACGGTGGAGACGGTGATGTGCCGCTGGGACAGGCCCAGCCCCTCCGGAGCCGGGGCGACCAGCCGGCGGATCGCCGCGACCACCCGGGCGTAGTTCGCCAGCGGCTCGCCCATGCCCATGAAGACCACGTGCGACAGGCGGGCCGGGGACCCGGCCACCGCCCCGGAGGCGGCCACGCCGGCGAGGTAGACAGCCTGGTCGACGATCTCGGCCGTGGAGAGGTTGCGGGTCAACCCGGCCTGGCCGGTGGCGCAGAACGGGCAGGCCATGCCACAACCCGCCTGGCTCGAGATGCAGACCGTCACCCGGTCCTCGTAGCCCATCAGCACGCTCTCCACCAGCGCGCCGTCGTGCAGCCGCCACAGCGCCTTCCGCGTCGCGCCGTCGTCGCAGGTCAGCTCCCGGACCGCGGTCAGCAGCCGGGGCATCAGCCGCTCGGCCAGCCGCTCCCGGGCGGCGGCGGGCAGGTCGGTCATCAGCTGCGGGTCACGGACCAACCGGCCGAAGTAGTGGTTGGAGATCTGCTTCGCACGGAACGCCGGTTCGCCCAGCTCGGCGACGAGCGCCTGGCGGCCCGCCAGGTCGAGGTCGGCGAGGTGCTGCTGGGGCATGGCGGCGCGACGCGTGGGCTTGTCCGTCGCGGCGGGGATCAGGGGCAGGCTCGTCATGGCGGGTCCAGTCTGTCACGCCGAACGGCGTACGCACCTGTCCGGAGGTGCCGAACCGACCCCGGCCCTCCGGTCAACGGGCCGCCGTGGTGGTGGACCACCGCGCCCTGGTCCGGCCGGCCCGCCCCGCCGGGGCCCGGGAGGCTCACCCGGCCACCGGTACGAGCACGGCCAGCAGCAGGTACGCGGTCGGCACCGCGAAGAGGATCGAGTCGAGCCGGTCCATCAGCCCGCCGTGCCCCGGCAGAAGGTTGCTCATGTCCTTCACCCCGAGGTCCCGCTTGATCATCGACTCGGCGAGGTCGCCGAGGACTGCGGCGCAGGAGATGGCGACCCCGAAGACCGCACCCCACCACGGGGCCACGTCGAACACCTGCCAGATCAGCAGCGCGCTGCCGAGCGCCGCGGCCGTGAGGGACCCGCCGAAGCCCTCCCAGGACTTCTTGGGGCTCACCGAGGGGGCCATCGGATGCTTCCCGAGGAAGACGCCGGCGGCGTACCCGCCGGTGTCGGAGAGCACCACCGCGATCAGGGTGGCCAGGATCCGCCACGGGCCGTCATCGGGAGCCGCCGCCAGCAGCGCCGCGAACCCGCCGAGGAACGGCACGTAGACCGCGATCAGGGTGGAGGCGGTCAGGTCACGCTGGTAGCCGGCGGGGCCGTCCCCCAACCGCCAGATCATCGCGCCGAGCACGGTCACCAGCAGGCCGAGGCTGAGCGCGTCCGGTCCGGCGAACCAGGCCAGCCCCACGGTGAGCCCGCCGCCGGCGACCAGCGGGACCAGCGGCGGGTTGGCACCGCTGCGCGTCACGGCGCGGGACAGCTCCCAGACGCCGATGCACACGGCGGCGACGATCACCGCCAGGAACGACGGCGGGTAGAGGAAGAGCGTCAGCAGGATGACGGCGCCGAGGCCGAGGCCGACGCCGATGGCGGCCGGCAGGTTGCGCCCCGCCCGGCCGGGCGTCTGCTGGGTCGCGGGACGGTCCGCGCTGGCGCGCCGCTTGCCCGGCCCCCGCCGGCCCGGCGACCGCTCCGGCTCGGGGGCCGGGGCGAGGTCGACCCGGACCGGATCGGGGGCGAGGTCGGCCCGGACCGGCTCCAGCTGCGCGGTCGGGAAACCCGAACCGTCGTCGTACCGCCCGGCCCGCTCGTCGGAGTACCCCCGCTCGTCGGGATGACGGCGCTCGTCCGGATACCCCCGCTCGTCGGGATACGCCCGCTCGTCCGGATACCCCCGCTCGTCGGGATACGCCCGCTCGTCCGGATACCCCCGCTCGTCGGGATACGCCCGCTCGTCCGGATGACGGCGCTCGTCGGGCCGCTCCCGGTACGGGTCGCGGCCACGGTCGTCGCCGTAGCGGTCGGGGTGCGGATCGTCGGGGTACCGCTCACGGTGCGGGGCTCGCGGACCGCCCTGGTACCGCTGGTCATCACCGTACGGATCGGGTCGCCGGTCCCGGTACGGCTCTCGCTCGCCGCCGCGCGGCGCTCCACCCCGCTCCGGGCGGGCCGGTCTCGCGTGCCGCCCGTCGTCGTACCGGTCCGGCGGGTACGGTCCACCCTGGTCGTCGTACGGGCCCGCCGGGTAGCGGCCACCGTCGTCGTACGGGTCGGCGGGCGGCCGGGAACGGGTCCGCGGCTCGGCGTACAGCTCCGGCCCGGCTTCGGGGTGTCGCGTCCACGGTCCCGGATCGATCTCGGGATCCGGCCACGGCAGGGCTGCCGGCCGATCCGGCCGGTCCCAGCCTCGGGGCTCAGCGCCGCCGTAGGGGTCGAGGGCGGACATCACGCACCGCGACGCGGCACGAGGACCACCACATGACGCAAGACCACAAGCATCCCCTACACACGTGCGACGGTTTCTTCGGCTTGACCAACCCGATGGGCTGTCGATCCCCGGCGTTCACCGGCCGGTGGCCGGGAATCGTGCCGAGCCTACTGCACGGGCCGCCGCGGCACGGCGGACGAGGCTCGCCCGGGACGCGCCGCTACGCCGCCGACTCACCGGGGGCCCGGTCACCCCGCACCGCTCGGCCGGGGACCGAGGGCCGAACTCGGGAGACGAGCCCACTCGCCGGGGAACAGCAGCCGTCAATCCGACTCGCACCGTGCGCGATCACATACTGACGGCGCGCACCCGCACGTGATCCGCTGGCGCTGCGCCGGCTTCCGCGGCGCGACCACGGGGAAGGGAGCACACGTGCACAAAGCCAGCATGGCGGCGCTGACGGGGGTCGCCCTGGTCCTGGCGGCCGGTTCGCCCGCGCTCGCGGGCACGCCGCGGCCCAGGATCACCATCGAGCACCGCGCCAGCGAGTTGTACCTGTTCCAACCGCCGTTCCACGAGGAGTCGTACCCGGCGACCGGGGTCGACGGCCTCGTCCGACACTGCCCCAGCGGGAACTACCTCCTGTCCGCCTCGCTCGAACAGGACGGCCTGCCGACGCTCTGGGCCACCTCGGGACGGGGTGCCGGCGAGGTCCGGTGCGACGGCGGCGAAGCCGTGCTCTCGATGGCCTTCACCCGCCTCGACCCGCTGCTGCACCCGGGCCGCGCCACCGTCCGGTTCGCGCTGCGCGACGCGTACACCAGCGAGCAGTTGACCGAGACCACCAGGACCGTGCGGATCCCCTGCTGAGATACGCGACGAGGCCCGTCCCCGATCAGGGGACGGGCCTCGTGACACCTCCGGCGCCCGGGCGGGCGGCGATCACACCTCGAGCAGCTCGGTCTCCTTGTGCTTGACCAGTTCGTCGACGGTCGCCACGAAGCGCTGGGTGAGGTCGTCCAGCTCCTTCTCGGCACGGCGGCCCTCGTCCTCGCCGGCCTCGCCGTCCTTGACGATCCGGTCCAGCTCCTCCTTGCCGCGGCGGCGCACGTTGCGGATCGCCACCTTGGCTTCCTCACCCTTGTGCCGGGCCACCTTGATCATGTCGCGACGGCGCTCCTCGGTCATCTGCGGGAGCACGATGCGCAGCTGGTTGCCCTCGTTGTTCGGATTCACGCCGAGGTCGGAGTCGCGGATCGCCTTCTCCATGGCGTTGATCTGCGAGTTGTCGTACGGCTTGATGATCGCCATGCGCGGCTCGGGGATCGCGACGGACGCCATCTGGGTCAGCGGCGTGGGCGTGCCGTAGTAGTCGATGATGACCTTGGAGAACATGGCCGGGTTGGCCCGACCGGTCCGGATCGCGCCGAACTCCTCCTTCGCGTGCTCGATCGCACGCTCCATCTTCTCCTCGGCCTCGAGGAGGGTGTCGTCGATCACCGGTCTCCTCGCCTCCTTCTGTGCTCGTGGTGGGCTCTGCTCTGTGTCGGAGGACCGCTGCCGTCGCCGGAAGGCGACCGCTCAGGCGGTGATCAGGGTGCCGATCTTGTCGCCACCGACGGCGCGCACGATGGTGTCCTCCCCCTGCGCGCCGAATACCAGCATCGGCAGGCCGTTCTCCATGCAGAGGCTGAACGCCGCCGCGTCCGCCACCCGAAGGTTGCGGCGCAGCACCTCGGAGAAGGTGATCGAGTCGAACTTGCTGGCGGTGGGGTCCACCCGGGGGTCGGCGCTGTAGACACCGTCGACGCCGTTCTTGCTCATCAGGACCACGTCGGCGTGGATCTCCAGGGCGCGCTGCGCGGCGACCGTGTCGGTGGAGAAGTACGGCATGCCGGCGCCCGCGCCGAAGATGACCACCCGCCCCTTCTCCAGGTGCCGGATGGCGCGCAGCGGGATGTACGGCTCGGCGACCTGGGCCATGGTGATGGCGCTCTGTACCCGGGTCTCAATCCCCTCCTTCTCCAGGAAGTCCTGGAGGGCGAGGCAGTTCATCACGGTGCCGAGCATGCCCATGTAGTCGGCGCGGGCCCGGTCCATGCCGCGCTTCTGCAGCTCGGCGCCGCGGAAGAAGTTGCCGCCGCCGACCACCACCGAGACCTGCACGCCCCGACGGACCACCGTGGCGATCTGCCGCGCGATGGCCTGGACGACGTCCGGGTCGACACCGATCGCGCCTCCGCCGAAGACCTCGCCGGAGAGCTTCAGCACCACCCGACGAGACCGGCCGGGCGGCGGGGCGGTGGGGTCTTCCACCGCCAGCGTCCGGTCACTCACAACCTGCGTCATCCGCCCCGCCCTCTCCCACACCGGCGCGCCCTGCGCCGCATACCGCGAAACTGCCGTTGCCGACCCTATGGGACGAGGAGGCCGCGGTGCCTGTCACGTACACCGGCGACCTCCTCGTCGACGTTCCCTGCCCACGGACGCCGCGGCGCCCGGCGGCGGCTCAGGCCTGGCCGACCTCGAACCGCACGAAGCGGGTGACCTCGATGCCGGCCTCGGCCAGCACCTGCCGCACCGACTTCTTGTTGTCGGTCACCGACGACTGCTCCAGCAGGACGAAGTCCTTGAAGAAGCCGTTCACCCGGCCCTCCACGATCTTCGGCAGCGCCGCCTCGGGCTTGTTCTCCTCGCGGGCGGTCTGCTCGGCGATGCGGCGCTCGGACTCGACGACCTCGGCCGGCACCTCCTCGCGGGTGAGGTACTGCGGCCGCATCGCGGCGATCTGCATGGCCACGCCGCGCGCGTCGGCGTCGCCCGCCTCGTCGGTCTTGCCGGAGTACTGCACCAGCACGCCGACCGCCGGGGGCAGGTCCTGGGCCTTGCGGTGCAGGTAGACGGCGGTGGTGCCGTCGAGCTTGGCGAACCGGTTGAGGACCAGCTTCTCGCCGATCTTGGCCGACTGCTCCTGGATCAGGTCGGCGACGGTCTTGCCGTCGATCTCGCTGGCGAGCAGCTCCTCGGCGTTGCTGACACCGGACCGGACGCCGTGCTCGACCAGCTGCTGGGCCAGCGCGATGAACGAGTCGGTCTTGGCCACGAAGTCGGTCTCGCAGTTGAGCTCGAGCAGCGCCTGGCCGGAGTGCGCGATCAGACCGTTGGCGGCCGTGCGACCGGCCCGCTTGCCGACGTCCTTGGCGCCCTTGACGCGCAGGATCTCGACGGCCTTGTCGAAGTCGCCCTCGGCCTCGGTCAGCGCCTTCTTGCTGTCCATCATGCCGGCGCCGGTGAGGTCGCGGAGCTTCTTGACGTCCGCGGCGGTGAATTGGGACATGGCTCTCTCTTCGGTGTTGAGACGGCGTGTGGATGGTCGGAGGTGCCGGTTACCCGGATCCGCGCCGGATGTGCCCGGCCGGGGCGCCGCCGCCCGCCGTCGTCGCAGAACGGACGGCGGGGCGGCGACGCGCGGTCACTCGGCGGCAGCGGCCGCCGGCTGCTCCTGCTCGTCGGCCTTCTTCGGCTCCTCGAGCAGCTCGCGCTCCCACTCGGCCAGCGGCTCGTCGGAGGCGACACCCGGCTCGGGCTTCTCGTCGGTGCCCCGGCGACGGCCGGAACGGGCGATCAGACCGTCCGCGACGGCGGCGGCGATGACCTTGGTCAGCAGCTCGGCCGAGCGGATGGCGTCGTCGTTGCCCGGGATCGGGAAGTCGACCTCGTCCGGGTCGCAGTTCGTGTCGAGCACCGCGATCACCGGGATGCCCAGCTTGCGGGCCTCGTCGACGGCGATGTGCTCCTTCTTGGTGTCGACCACCCAGATCGCGGCCGGGAGCTTCTGCATGTCCCGCAGACCACCCAGGGTGCGGGAGAGCTTGTCCTTCTCGCGGGAGAGCTGCAGGGTCTCCTTCTTGGTGTAACCGGCGGCGGTGCCGCTCAGGTCACCGAGGGCCTCCAGCTCCTTCATCCGCTGCAGCCGCTTGTACACGGTCTGGAAGTTGGTCAGCATGCCGCCGAGCCAACGGTGGTTCACGTACGGCTGGCCGACCCGGGTCGCCTGCTCGGAGATCGCCTCCTGGGCCTGCTTCTTGGTGCCGACGAAGAGGATGCTGCCGCCCTCGGCGACGGTGTTGCGCACGAAGTCGTACGCCTTCTCGATGTAGTCGAGGGTCTGGCGCAGGTCGATGATGTAGATGCCGTTGCGCTCGGTGAAGATGAAGCGCTTCATCTTCGGGTTCCAGCGCCGGGTCTGGTGCCCGAAGTGGACACCGCTCTCCAGCAGCTGACGCATGGTCACGACGGCCATGGGGTACTCCTTGTTGTCCCTGGTTGTCCCGCCCGGCCGGCGGCCGGGCGTCCTGGCGCCCAGTCGCCGGCCATGGTGGGCCCGACCAAGATCGGGACCAGGGAGGCCGTCGCCCCACGACGAACCGTGGAGAGGGCACGCGAGGTCGACCGCGCGAGGCGGTCGCCAGTCGACCAGTGTACGCCCCTTGCCCGCTCCGCAGCCCCCGGGTGCGCGGCGGGCCGGCCCGGGTTCCGGCGCGCGAGGCGAACCGCACCGGAGCCCGGCACCCGTCAGCCGGCCGCGAGCGCGGCCGCGACGAAGAGCACCAGGGCCACGGTCAGGTAGGCCGTCGGCGGCCGCAGCCAGCCCCGGCCCCCCTCGGCCAGGGACAATCCACCGGTACGGAGCCCGTACAGCCCGACTGCGAAGATCGGCAGCCCGGCCACCAGGAAGGTCCCGGCCACGATGCTTCCCGCGGAGACCGGATCTCCCGTCACGCCGTGCGCCAGCAGGCGCAGCGCCGGGGCCTCGAAGATCAGGACCAGCAGCGCGAAGACGACGGCGAGCACCGGACGGCGCGTCCGATAGACCCCGTCACCTGTCGGTCGCGCCGGGTCGGGCACGCCACCCGCCAGGTAGGGCGGAAGATCGCCTCGCGGAGCCACGGGCGGCATCACGCCGGTCGGCACGTCCAACGGGTGCGACGCCTCCCCCCGGCCGCCGTCGACGATCGGATAACCCGCCAGCGGCGACGAGGGTGCCGGCTCGGCGGCCTCGGCGGGGGCGGCGCTCACGCTCTCTTGCGCCGCCCCCGCGCCCGCCACGTCCCGGACCGCACGTCGCCCGGCCAGGTCGCCCGGAGCCGGTGCGTCCGCATCCGCCCCCGGCGTCCGTTCCGCCCGGTAACCGGACGACGCGGCCCGCTCGTCGCCGGCCACCCCGAACCGGGTCGCCTCGCCCGGAGCGCGACCACCTCCGCCCGCGCCGAACCGGCCCGGCTCGTCGAGACGCGAGTTGACCGGGAACCGCGCCGACTGGTCCTCCGCACGCGCCGTCTCGTCGTCCCCGCGCGAGCCCACCGGCAGCCGCACCGCCTCACCCGCCGCGCTGAACCGCTCCGGCTCGGCGGCGGCGTGGCGCCGGGACTCCCGCTCCGCCACGCCATGGCGGGAGTCCGTCGACCCGAACTGGCCGCCGACCGGGTCGGGTCGCCCCGCGTCGGCGTCCACCGCCGGGAAACGCAGCGAGTCGGAGTCGGTCACGCCGAACCGGCCGGCCTCCGACTCCCCCGCCGCGAACCGGCCGGAGTCGCCCTCCGCCGTACCGCCCCGCCCCGGCCGGTCGGCCGGACCGAGCCGGGCGGGCTCGGCTTCCGCGCCGAAGCGGCCCGGCTCACGGTACGGGCCGCCGTCGCCGTACCGGGGCTCCTCGGCGGCGCCCCGCTGCTCCGGTACCCGGACCTCCTCGTCCCGGTGGCGCTCCTCCGCGCCGGGCCACTCCGGCTCGTAGCCGCGACCGCGCTCGTCGGCGTACCAGCGCAATTCCTGATCGTCGGGGTAGCTCCGTCGTCCGTCCACGTGCGGCACCGTATGCGAACCGGTTCGGCGGCCCTCATCCCACCCCGGTCCGCGGCGACCGCTCGTACCCGGCTCGCACCCCGTCGTGCCCCGCCCGGCCCGTGGCGCCCCGCCCGCGCACGTACCGCCCGAGCGACGGTCGACATAGCACGGGACCAGCATGATCGTCCGGTTGTGCACAGCGTGGCCGTCGTCCACAACCGGGCCGCGTCGGGATCGCCGGGCAGATGCCCGGGGCGGCATCGTCCCCGGCATGACGACGCGGAACCAGGCGGTCGGTGCGTACGGGGAGAGGTGCGCCCTCCGGCACCTGATCGCAGCGGGGCTACGCCCGGTGACCCGGAACTGGCGCTGCCCGGCCGGTGAGATCGACATCATCGCCTGGGACGGGCCGGTGCTCGCCTTCTGTGAGGTGAAGACCCGGCGCGGCGGCGAGTTTGGCAGCCCGGCGGAGGCCGTCGTACCGGCCAAGGCCCGGCGGCTGCGCGGCCTCGCCGCCCGCTGGCTGGCGCAGACCGGCACGACGGCCGACGAGATCCGCTTCGACGTGCTCTCGGTGCGGCTTCCCGACGCCGGCCCGGCCCGGGTCGAGCACCTGAAGGGCGCGTTCTGAGATGGACGATCCCACCGTGGGCGCGGGTGCCCGATGAGTTACGCGAAGGTGCTCTGCGTCGGGCTGGTCGGAGTGGCCGGTCACCTCGTGGAGGTGGAGGCCGACCTCGCCGCCGGGCTGCCGGCGGTGGTGATCTCCGGGCTGCCGGACACCGCACTGCACGAGGCCCGGGACCGGGTCCGGGCGGCCGTGGTCAACTCCGGCCAGCGCTGGCCCAACCGCCGCATCACCCTGAACCTGTTGCCGGCCACCCTGCCGAAGTTCGGCTCGGCGTTCGACCTGGCGATCGCGGCGGCGCTGCTCGGCGGCTCGGGCGAGCTGCCGCTGCTGCCCCTGGAGCGGGTGGTGGTCCTCGGCGAGCTGGGGCTGGACGGCACGGTCCGCCCGGTGCGTGGGGTGCTGCCGATGGTCGCCGCCGCGGCCCGGGCCGGGATCGAGCGGGTGATCGTCCCGGTGGGGAACGCGGCCGAGGCGGCAGTGATCCCCGGCGTGCGGGTACGCGCCGTCGACACGCTGCACCGGCTGGTCGCCTTCGTCCGCGACGGCGTTCCGTTGATCGAGCCGCCCGCCGAGGATCCACCGCCGGTAGGCGACGGGCCCGACCTGGCCGACGTCGCCGGGCAGGAGCTCGGGCGGCGAGCCCTCGAGGTCGCCGCGGCCGGCGGTCACCACCTGGCGCTGCTCGGGCCGCCCGGCGCCGGCAAGACCATGCTCGCCGAGCGCCTACCGTCGATCCTGCCGGAGCTGGACGACGAGGCCGCGCTGGAGGTCACCGCGTTGCACTCCATCGCCGGGCTGCTCCCGCCCGGGGGCCGTTTGCTGCGCCGCCCGCCGTTCCAGGCGCCCCATCACACCGCGACCGTGCCGTCGCTGGTCGGCGGTGGCTCCGGTCTCGCCCGTCCCGGTGCGGTGTCGCTGGCCCACCGCGGGGTGCTCTTCCTCGACGAGGCGCCCGAATTCGGCAAGGGAGCCCTGGAGGCGCTGCGTCAGCCACTCGAGCACGGCCGGGTCCAGCTCGCCCGCAGCCGGGGCGGTACCGAGTACCCGGCGCTCACGCAGCTGGTCCTGGCGGCCAATCCGTGCCCGTGCGCGAAGCCCGCCGGAGACGCGTACTGCGAGTGCAGCCCGCTCGCCCGGCGGCGCTACCTCGGCCGGCTCTCCGGGCCGCTGCTGGACCGGATCGACGTGCAGGTACGGCTGCCGGCGGTACGCGCCGCCGAGCTGATGGCGGGTGCGGGTGACCGGGAGTCGTCGGCGGTGGTGGCGGGCCGGGTGGTGGCGGCCCGCGCGGCGGCCGCCGAGCGGTGGGCCGGCCTCGGCCACCAGCTCAACGCCCAGGTCCCCGGGCCACACCTGCGCCGGCCGCCGTGGCGGCTGCCCGCGCCCGACACGGCGGAGCTGCGGGCCCGGCTCGACTCCGGCTCGCTCTCGGCGCGGGGCTTCGACCGGGTCATCCGGTTGGCCTGGACCATCGCCGACCTGGACGGCCGGTCCCGACCGGCCCGCGACGACGTGCTGGAGGCCCTTCAACTGCGAACGGGAGACGCCACATGAGAGAGCAGAACCATCACACTCCGCGCGGACCTGCGTCAGGCCCGCACGCGGCGCAGCGGAGCGCGGGGATGAGCGAGCGAGTCATCACTTTCAGCACGGACCTGCCTCCTGCCCGGGCACGGCGCAGCGGAGTGCGGGCATGAGCGACCGGGAGGAGCGGACGCTGGCCCGGATCGCGCTGGCCTGGCTGACCGAGCCGGGCACCCGGTCGGTGTACCAGCTGGTGGACGGGCTCGGGCCGGTGGGGGCGCTGGAGCTGCTCCTCGACGGTGGCGCGCCGGACCGGAAGCTCCGCGCCACGGTGGCCGCGCGGATCGCCGGCGGCGACCCGCGTGCCGTGGCGGCCGAGGCGGTGGAGCGCACCGCGCGGCTCGGCGCGCGCATCGTCACGCCGGAGGACGAGGAGTGGCCGGCCCGCGTGGCCGACCTGCACGGCCTCCAGCTGTCCGAGGCGTATCGCCGGGTGGACACCGAGACGGCGCCGCCGCTCTGTTTCTGGGTACGAGGTGCCTGGCCGTTGGCCGAGGCGCTGGAGCGCTCGGTGGCCGTGGTGGGTGCCCGGGCCGCGAGCGGCTACGGCACGCACGTCGCCACCGAGCTCGGCTACGGGTTGGCGGACCGGGACTGGGCGGTCGTGTCGGGTGGCGCGTTCGGCATCGACGCCGCCGCGCACCGGGGCGCGCTCACCGCCGGCGGGCTCACCGTCGCGGTGCTCGCCTGCGGTGTGGACCGGCCGTACCCGATGGGCAATGCCGCGCTCTTCGAGCGGATCGCGGAGAGCGGTCTGCTGGTGAGCGAGTGGGCGCCCGGCGCGGATCCGCTGCGGTCCCGGTTCCTGATCCGCAATCGGGTCATCGCCGCCGGGACGCTCGGAACGGTGGTCGTGGAGGCGGCGGCGCGCAGCGGCGCCACGCAGACCGCGCACCGGGCCCTCGCCATGAGTCGTCCGACCATGGCGGTGCCGGGTCCGGTCACGTCGGCGATGTCCGTGGGCGTCCACGAGTTGTTGCGGGATCACCCGAAGACCCGCGTGGTCACCGGTGTGGCACATGTGCTGGAGGAGGTGGGTCGCATCGGTGTGGATCTGGCTCCTCCGGCGCGTGGTCCGGACCGGCCGACCGACCCGCTCGACGACGAGGCCGGGTCGGTGTTGGAGGCGATGCCGCGCCGCGGCACGGTGGGCGTGGAGCGGCTCGCGACCCGGGCCGGACTGGACGTCCGGACCACGTTGCGGAAGCTCTCCCTGCTCGAGGAGCTCACCCTGGTCGTCCGCCGCGAGGACGGTTACGCCCTGCCTCCTCCGGCCCGGTCGACGGCTGCCCGGGCGGCGGGCCCGTAGGCTCTGCGGCATGCCAGCCGACGAACGGGCACGCGCCGGACGGGCCGGCTCCGGAAGCCGTGACGGTGCGGCGGCGAAGGGCGGAACGGCACGCGGCACCCGCGCCGTCCACGCGGCGCTGCCGCCTCCGCTGCGGGACGCGGTGGACGAGTTCGCCGACCACCAGGCGACGGTTCGCAACCGCTCCGCGCACACCGTGCGGGCGTACGTCACCGACGTGGTCTCGCTCCTCGACCACGCCGCCCGGATGGGTTGCGGTGACGTCTCGGCCGTGGATCTGGCCGTGCTGCGCAGCTGGTTGGCGCGGCTGCGGACGACGGGGGCCGCGCGCAGCTCGCTGGCCCGGCGGGCGGCTTCGGCCCGGGTGTTCAGTGCGTGGGCGCACCGCCGCGGTCTGCTGCCGTCCGATGTGGGTGCGCTGCTGGCCAGCCCGCGCGCCCATCGGGAGCTGCCCGGGGTGCTCCGCGCCGACCAGGCGGCCGCGCTGGTCGAGGCCCCCTACCGGTTCGTCGGCGGCGGGGCGCCGCTCGGTCGCCGACCGTCGACCGGCGGCGCGCCGCAGGCCGACGAAGCCCCCGCGGCGACCGGTTCATCCGGGTCCGCCGACGTCGGTGCCGGCCGCACCGGGGCGGACGCCGACGACGGTGCCGGCCCCACCGAGCAGGCCGACGCCGCCGGTTGCGGCCGCACCGAGAAGGGCGACGCCGACGGTGCCGGCCCCACCGAGAAGGGCGACGCCGCGGGCGGGACCGGTGGGGCCGAGCCCGCCGAGGGCGGCTCCGGCGGTGGCCGCCCGGGCTCGGCGGCCGTCGACGACGCCGGTGATCCGGTGCTGTTGCGGGACCGGGCGCTGTTGGAACTGCTCTACGCCACGGGCGTACGGGTCAGTGAGGCGTGCGGGCTGAACGTCGCCGACGTCGACCACGCGCGCCGGGTGATCCGGGTGCTCGGCAAGGGCGGCCGGGAGCGCATCGTGCCGTACGGGGTGCCGGCCCAGCGCGCGCTCGACGAGTGGGTACGGCACGGCCGTCCGACGCTTGCCACACCGCGCTCGGCGGATGCGCTCTTCGTCGGCGCGCGCGGCGGCCGGCTCAACCCGACGACCGCCCGCCGGATCGTCGGTGGCTACGCGACGGCGGCCGGCCTCCCCCGGACCAGCCCGCACGGGCTGCGCCACTCGGCCGCCACCCACCTGCTCGAGGGCGGCGCGGACCTGCGCGCCGTACAGGAGCTGCTCGGCCACTCCTCGTTGGCCAGCACCCAGATCTACACACACGTCTCGGTGGAGCGGCTGCGCTCCGCGTACCGGCAGGCGCACCCCCGCGCCTGACCGATCGCCGCCGTCGATGATCGACCCGCCGTTACGATCACCGGGTGAGCGTCCCGCAGCCACCGGAGCCGATTCCGGGCGCCCGCCTGCTCTTCTCCCTGGACCCGGCGGTCAGTCACCTCAACCACGGCTCGTTCGGCGCGGTACCGATCGTCGTGCAGCGCGCCCAACAGCGGCTGCGCGACGAGATGGAGGCGAACCCGCTGCGCTTCTTCACCCAGGGCCTCGCCGATCGGGTCGCGCACGCTCGTCGGCACCTGGCCACCTTCCTCGGCGCGGACCCCGACGGCACGGCGCTGGTCAGCAACGCCACCACCGGCGTCGCCGTGGTGCTCCAGTCGCTCGGGCTGCGTCCCGGTGACGAGATCCTGAGCACCGATCACGGGTACGGTGCGGTCACCCTCTCCATCGAGCGGGAGTGCCGGCGCACCGGGGCGGTGAGCCGGGTGGTGCCGGTTCCGCTGGCCGCGACGAACGAGGAGGTCGTCCAGGCGGTGCGGGACGCCCTGCGCCCCGGTCGGACCCGGCTGCTCGTCGTCGATCAGCTCACCTCGGCGACGGCCCGGCTCTTCCCGGCCGCCGCCGTCGTCGCGGTCGCGCACGAGCAGGGGGTGCCGGTCCTGGTGGACGCGGCACACGTGCCCGGGATGCTGCCCACGACCGTGGCGAGCGTCGGCGCCGACTTCTGGGTGGGCAACCTGCACAAGTGGGCGTACGCCCCGCGCGGCACCGCCGTACTGGTCGTGGCGCCGCCGTGGCGGGAGCGGATCGAGCCGCTGGTGGTCTCCTGGGAGCAGGAGGCCGGGTTCCCCGCCCGGCTGGAGTGGCAGGCGACCCAGGACTACACCTCGTGGCTGGCCGCCCCGGTGGGCGCGTTCGCGCTGCGCAGCCTCGGCGTCGACCGGGTACGTGCGCACAACGCGCGGCTGGCCCGCTACGGCCAGCGGGTGGTCGGAGACGCGCTCGGGGTGGCGCCGGAGCTGCTGCCGGAGCCCGGCGGACCCGAGGTCGCCATGCGACTCATCCCGCTGCCGCCGGCCCTCGCCACGACCGTCGAGGCGGCGCGGGCGTTGCAGCAGCACATCGCCGAACGGCTCGCCACCGAGGTGGCGGTGATGTCCTGGAACGGCCGGGGCTGGCTGCGCCTCTGCGGGCAGGTCTACAACTCGGCCGACGAGTACGAGCGCCTGGCCGTTCGGCTGCCGCCGCTGCTGACTCGGTACTGAGCCGGCCGCGCCGTCGGGATGCGCGGCGCTCCCGTTCGGGGAACCGTCGAGGGGAAGCAACCGGACCGGCCCGAGACCGAGCAGCGCGAGCGGGTCGAGGTACTCCGCACCGCGACGCAGCCCCCAGTGCAGGCAGGCCACCGCCGGGCAGCCCGGGTGACCGGATTCCAGGACGCCGAGCGGCGCCCCGGCGGACACCGGTTCGCCGGGAGCGACCGCCGGCCGTACCGGCTCGTAGGTGGTCCGCAACCCGTCGGCGTGCCCGACGGTGACCACCGGCCGCCCGGCCACCATCCCGGCGAAGAGCACGATGCCCGGCCCGGCGGCCCGCACCGGCGAGCCCGCCGCGACCGCCAGGTCGACGCCCCGGTGCCCGGGCAGCCAGGGTCGCGGTGGGGGGTCGAAGCGGCGCACCGGCCGGGGTGGCCCGTCGACCGGCCACCGGAACCCACCCGCTCCGGCGGCGGCCCGGCCGGCCACGGCGGCGTGGGCCGGCGGGTGAGCGCCGTCACGGGACGGGGCCGCCGCGGCAGACGGCGTGGTCAGAAGCAGAAGGAGCGCGACGCAGAGCGGCAGCGGCAGCCGACGCCACCCGGTCGCGCGGCCCGGCAGCGGCGCACGGCGGCGCGCCGGAGGGCGGGGCAGGGCGGTACGGCGGGACGTGACGGTACGGGCCGGTGGAGGCGGTCGCATGACCCGCAGCGTGCCCCGCGCCGACCGGGCACGCCACCGCGCCGGTCTCCCCTGTGGACAGGCGGGCGCGCTGTGGACAGGCCCCGTCGACCTGGTTGATGTGCTATGCGTCACCCACCTCCGGACCCGGGGGCGCGCAGGGCGACGGGAACCGGAGCGTCATCCCCGGCGAGCGCGAGGGCGTGGGTGCTGGGCCCCGGCGATCCGGCCTAAGCTGGGGCGGCACGGTGGAGCAGCCGCCGTGGGGGACGGGAGTATCACCATGACCACGGTCGACAACCTGGACCTGCCGGCCGCTGCCCAGGTCAGCGGGCCCTCCCGACTGGCCGAGCGCGGGGAGGGGATCAGCGCCGAGGAGCTGCAGCTGGCCGCCCGCAACCACGGCATCCCGCTGGAGGCGCTGCGCTACGACGTCACCCCGGCCGGGCTGCACTACCTGCTGATCCACTACGACATCCCGGAGCTTGACCCGGCGACGCACGCGCTCACCGTCGACGGCGTGGTGGACCAGCCGCTGACCCTCACCCTGGCCGAGCTGCGCGAGCGCCCCCGGGTCACCCAGCGGGTCACCCTCGAGTGCGCCGGTAACGGCCGCGCGCTGCTCGATCCCCGGCCGGTCAGCCAGCCCTGGCTGGTGGAGGCGGTCGGGAACGCGGAGTGGACCGGTACGCCGCTGGCGCCGTTGCTGCGCGAGGCGGGGGTCTCCGCCGACGCGGTCGACGTGGTCTTCACCGGCGCCGACCACGGTATCGAGCGCGGGGTGGAGCAGGACTACCAGCGGGCCCTGCCGGTCGCGGACGCGCTGCGCGAGGAGGTGCTGCTGGCGTACGAGATGAACGGCGCTCCCCTGCTGCCGCAGCACGGCGCCCCGCTGCGGTTGATCGTGCCGGGCTGGTACGGGATGGCGCACGTCAAGTGGCTCCGCTCGGTCAGCGTGCTGACCGAGACGTTCCAGGGTTACCAGAACGCGCAGGCGTACCGGCTGCGGCAGGACCCGGACGACCCGGGCGTGCCGGTGACCCGGATCGAGCCGCGTGCCCTGGTCCGCCCGCCCGGTTTTCCCGACTTCATGTCGCGCGCCCGGGTGCTCCGGCCAGGACCGTGCACGCTGGACGGTCGGGCCTGGTCGGGACACGCGCCAGTGGTGTCGGTCGAGGTGACGACCGACGGCGGCGCGACCTGGGCACCGGCCACTCTGGACGAGCCGAGCGGCGGCGACTTCGCTTGGCGGCGCTGGCGCTACGAGTGGTCGCCGCAGCCGGGACGCTACGTCCTCAGTGCGCGGGCCACGGACGCCTCGGGGCGGACCCAGCCGGTGGAGCAGCCGTGGAACCGGGGTGGTTTCGCCAACAACATGGTGCAGAGCGTCGTGGTGGCGGTGGTTCCGGAGTAGTCGTTCGCCGGGCGGGCGGGGTCTTCCGCCGAGCGATGCCGGCGGAGCGGTGACGCCGGCCGAGCGGTGCCGGCGAAGCGGCGGTACCGGCCGCGAGGGTTCGGAGCCGGAATGGTCCGGCGGCGGGTGGGGATCCCGGCGCTCGGTGGCCGGCGGCGAGCGCCGGTCGGGGCGTACCGGTCAGCCGCCGAAGCCGGAGTCGGCGGGCAGCGAGATGTCGGGCTTCTCCAGCTCCTCGACGTTGACGTCCTTGAACGTCATGACCCGGACGTTCTTCACGAACCGGGCGGGACGGTACATGTCCCACACCCAGGCGTCATGCATCTCGACCTCGAAGTAGACCTCGCCGTCGGAGTTACGCACGTGCAGGTCGACCTGGTTCGCCAGGTAGAAGCGGCGCTCGGTCTCCACGACGTAGGAGAACTGGCGGACGATGTCGCGGTACTCCCGGTAGAGCTGCAGCTCCATCTCGGTCTCGTACTTCTCGAGATCTTCCGCGCTCATCGCTCTCCGCCTTCCATGACCACATCTTCCCCCACCGGCGCCGGCGGTCGAGGCCGCTCGCCCAACGCCACGCCGACGGTACTCCCTGCCGGGCAAGAGCGCTCCATCGGCTCGTCCGCGCCGTCGGCGGACACCACCGCCGCGGCTGCGGGGGGCACCCCCGGATCGTCACCGGGGCGCGCCCCCGGCGCCGCGCCGTGCCTCCCCTCGGCGTCGGCGAGGAACGCGCCGGATTCGTCGCCGAAGAGGGTCTCCGGGGCCTCGACCGCGCTCGCGCGCCGCCCGGCGGTCACCGGCCGCCGGGCCCGCGGCGGGCTCCCGTCCCGACCCGACACGCTCGCCACGTTCACGTAGGAGAAGCGGTGCTCACGGCACGGGCCGTGCGCACGCAGCGCGGCGGTGTGCTCGGGCGTGATGTACCCCTTGTGCTCGGCGAAGCCGTACGCCGGGTACGTCCCGTCCAGCTCCACCATGATCCGGTCCCGGGTGACCTTCGCGAGGACGCTGGCCGCCGCCACGCACGCCGCCACCCGGTCGCCCTTCCAGACCGCCAGGCCGGGCACGTCGAGGCCGTCCACCCCGAACCCGTCGGTCAGCACGTACTCCGGCCGGGTGCCCAGCGACGCGAGCGCCCGACGCATCGCGGCGAGGTTGCAGACGTGCAGCCCTCGGGCGTCGACCTCCTCGGCCGGGATGATCACCACGGCGTACGCGAGTGCCCGGGCCACCACCTCGTCGTAGATCCGTTCCCGGCTCGCCGGGGTGAGCAGCTTGGAGTCGGCGAGACCCTCGATCTCGCCACGCCGCCCCTCCGGGAGGATCGCGGCGGCGGCGACCAGCGGGCCGGCACACGCGCCACGGCCGGCCTCGTCGGCTCCGGCCACGTACCGGAAGCCGCGCCGTTGCAGCGCCCGCTCCAGCGCGTAGAGCCCGGCCTCGCGGCGCACGATCGTGCGCGGCGGGGTCAGCACGGCACACCGCCCGCGGGGTCCCCGGCCGGGTCGGCGGCGCGCGACCGCCCGGCCGGGGCGTTCGGGCCGGAGACCTTGTCCGGCACGGTCCCGCCCATCCGGCCGCCCGGCGCGGCCAGCGCGCGGGAGAGGATGGCCACCAGGTCCCTCGGGTGGTACACCTCGTCGCTCGCCGTCAGCTCGGCGGCCGACCACCAACGGTGCCCGGTGACGCTGGCCTGCTCGACGTCGTCGAAACCCGCGGTGTCCACCTCCCACGACGGCACCCGGACCAGGAAGAACTCCTGCTCCTGGCGGTACCAGACGCCGTCGAATGGGTACTCGATCGTCTCCCGCCAGACCGGCTCGCCCAGCTCGGCCGGGGTCAGCCGGAGCCCGGTCTCCTCGGCCAGCTCCCGCGCCGCGCCGGCGGCCGGGGCCTCGCCCGGGTCGAGCCCGCCACCCGGCGTGAACCAGTACCGGTGGTCGGGGCGGGCCGGATCGAAGCCGGCGAAGAGCAGCACCCGGCCGTCCGCGTCGACCAACAGCACCCGGGCCGCGTGTCGAGGGGTGTAGACGGTCACCGCCCCAGCCTGCCAGACCGTTCGCCGATCGCCCACGCCCGCCCGGGGTCAGGAGTTCGGGATGCCGTCGTACTCCTTCGGCACACTCAACCACTTGGCCCGGTTGACCGGCCAGAAGATGGTGAAGGCCCGACCGACGACCTCGTCCTCGGCGATGGTCGCGGCGTCGATGTCCTGGCCGGACTGCTGCCAGTGCTCCAGCGAGTCGCCGGAGGCCGAGCGGTGGTCGCCCATCACCCAGAGCCGGCCCTTGGGCACCGTGATGTCGAACTCCTGGTCCGCGGGCCGGTCCTGCTGCCCGTTCGCGGAGAAGATGTAGGGCTCCACCAGTGGCTGACCGTTGATCACCAGGCGGTCCTCCGCGTCGCAGCAGACGACGTGGTCGCCGCCGACGCCGATGACCCGCTTAATGAAGTCCTCACCTTCCCGGCCGCTCCACTCGACCGGCGCCTTGAACACGACGATCTCGCCGCGGTGCGGCGACCGGAAGTCGTACACCAGCTTGTTGACCAGCACCCGATCGTCGATCTGGAGGGTGTTCTCCATGGACTGGGAGGGGATGAAGAAGGTCTGCAGCACGAAGAAACGCACCAGCACCGCGACCAGGATCGCCACACCCAGCAGAATCGGCAGCTCCTTCCAGAAGGAGCTGCGCGGCTTGTCGGTCTGCTCGTCAATCACGCCAAGGAGCCTACGACGCCCGGCTGAACGGCACCGACCGGAACGCGCGAGAACGGCCCAGCGCGATCGTGAGCGGCAGGACCAGCAGCGCACCGCCCTGCGGGGTCGGCCGCACGGGAGGGGGGCCGGACGGGGACGCGACGGCCGGCCCCGACACGTCGTCGAAGGTCGGCGGGACCGAGAGGTGGCTCCACCGGGACGAGGGCCAGACCACCAGGAAGGCCCGTCCGATGACGTTGTCGATCGGCACCGGCCCTTGGCAGCGGGCGTCCTGGGACACCAGCCGGTGGTCGCCCATCACGAAGATCTGACCGGGCGGGACCACCACCTCGTCGAAGCGCCGCGACCGGCACTCCTTCGGGTTGGGCGGGACGTCCAGCGGCGAGTCCTCGAGGACGTACGGCTCGTCCAGCGGGGTGCCGTTGACGGTGACCCGGCCCTGTTCGTCACAGCACCGCACCCGGTCCCCCGGCACGCCGATGACCCGCTTGATGAAGTCCTTCTCGCCGGGGCGGCTCACCCCGACCAGGTCACCCACGGTGCGGCCGAGCTTGCCGACGAAGCCGATCTGCTGCTCCCCGTCGATCTGCGGCGCCCACCGGTCGGTGCCCCGGAAGACCACCACCTCGCCGCGCACCGGGTCGCGTACGTCGTAGACGACCTTGTTCACCAGTACCCGGTCGCCGACGAGGAGCGTGTCCTCCATCGAGCCGGAGGGGATGAAGAAGGCCTGGAGCAGGAAGGTGCGGATCAGCACCGCGAGACAGAACGCGACGACGAGCAGCAGCGGCAGCTCCTGCCAGAGCGGCATCTGACGGCGGGTCCGGCGGACCCGGCGGCGCCACGGGTCGACGGTGCCGTCCTCGTCAATCGACTGCGCCACGCCACTCCCCAGTCCGCAGAAACGACACCACCGCCCGGGAGCCTCGGTGCGGCTCCACGGGCGGCAGTGAACGGCTCCCCGCGACGTGGCGGGGCGACGGCCTCGCTGCGCCCGCGCCGCCCAGGGTAGTGCGACGGGTCCGGCGCGGCATAGGTGCAGCTCAGGCGTGGCGAGCGGGAAGTCAGCTCGGCTGCTTCTCCCGCTTCTCCTTGATCTTGGCCTTCTTGCCCCGCAGCTCGCGGAGGTAGTAGAGCTTGGCCCGGCGGACGTCACCGCGGGTCACGACCTCGATCCGGTCGATGGCCGGGCTGTTCAGCGGGTAGGTCCGCTCGACGCCGACACCGAAGCTGATCTTGCGGACCGTGCAGGTCTCGCGCAGCCCGTCACCCTGGCGGCGGATGACCACGCCCTGGAAGATCTGGACACGGGACCGGTTGCCCTCGACGACCCGCGCGTGCACCTTCACGGTGTCACCGGCACGGAAATCGGGGAGGTCGACCCGCTTCGACTGGGCGTCAAGGGCGTCCAGGATGTTCATCGCTGCGTCCTCGTAAGGCTCACGGCGCACCGTCAGTCGGTGCGCGAATGGGTGATTCTGATCCTCGGATGGTGGTCGGTGGAGCCGACCTCGGTCGAGGATCCTCGCAGCCGCCCGCGGCGCGGCCGACTGCGGCAACCCCTCTACTTTGCCACATCCCCCGGGGGCACCTGAAATCCGGCCCGGTCCAGCGCCGCGCGGTCCCGCTTGTCCAGGCTCTCCGGGTCGAGCTGGGCGAGCATGTCCGGGCGTCGCCGGGCGGTACGCAGAAGCCCCTCCTCCCGCCGCCACCGGGCGATCCGGCCGTGGTCGCCGGAGCGGAGCACCTCGGGCACGTCGTGCCCCCGCCAGCCCGGCGGCTTCGTGTAGACCGGCGCCTCCAGCAGCCCGTGGGCGTGCGACTCCTCGTCCAGCGAGCCCGCGTTGCCGAGCACCCCGGGCAGCAGCCGGGTCACCGCCTCCAGGATCACCAGCACCGCGACCTCGCCGCCGAAGAGCACGTAGTCGCCGAGGGAGACCTCGGTGACCGGCATCCGCGCCGCGGCGTGGTCGAGCACCCGCTGGTCGATGCCCTCGTACCGGCCGCAGGCGAAGAGCAGGTGCTCCTCGGCGGCGAGCTGGTGCGCCATCGCCTGGGTGAAGGGGGCGCCCGCCGGAGACGGCACCAGGAGCCGGGGCGGGGACGCCTCCGGCGGCACGAGGGCGTCCAGCGCCTCCCCCCACGGCTCCGGCCGCATCACCATGCCCGGTCCGCCGCCGTACGGGGTGTCGTCGACCGTGCGGTGCACGTCGTGGGTCCAGGTGCGCAGATCGTGCACGGCCAGCCGCAGCGTGCCGTTGGCCCGAGCCCTGCCGATGAGCGACAGCTCCAGCGGCGAGAAGTACTCGGGGAAGATCGACACGATGTCGACGCGCATGACGGGGTGCTCCAGCGGGTCCAGGGCCGGCTACGGCCCTACAGGTCGAGCAGGCCGCCGGGCGGGTCGACGACGACGCGACCACCGGCGAGGTCGACCTCGGGAACGATCGCCTTGACGAACGGGATCAGCGCCGTCCTGCCCTCCGGGCGGCGCAGCACCAGCAGGTCGGAGGAGGGCGCGTGGTCGATGCGGGCCACCTCGCCCAGCCGTTCACCGCTCGGGGTGACCACGCTCAGCCCGACGAGCTGGTGGTCGTTGAACTCCTCCGGGTCCTCCGGCGCGGCGATCTCGGAGCTCTCCACCCCGACGAGGGTGCCGCGCAGGGCCTCGGCGACATCACGGTCGAGCACACCCTCGAACGCGACCAGGAGCCGCCCCTGGTGCCAGCGGGCCGACTCGATCACCAACTCGGCCGGAACCCGGAACGGCACGCCGGGGCCGGCCACGGAGGTCGGGGGCGTCGCCCCCGGTTCGGTGCGCAGCACACGGTTGGGCTGCGCAGTCGGGGGCGTCGCCCCCGGTTCGGTGCGCAGCACCGACCCGGGGGCGAACCGCACGTCCGGTTCGTCGGTCCGCACCTCCACGGTGACCTCACCGCGGATCCCGTGCGGTTTACCGATCCTGCCGACGATGAGCAGCATCAGTACGAGTCGACGATGTCGACGCGTACGCCGCGCCCGCCGATGGAGCCGATGACCTGGCGCAGCGCCTTGGCGGTCCGGCCGGACCGCCCGATCACCGTGCCGAGGTCCTCCGGGTGCACGCGGACCTCGAGCCGCTTGCCCCGGCGAGAGTCGATCAGCCGGACGCGCACGTCGTCCGGGTGGTCGACAATCCCCTTGACGAGGTGCTCCAGTGCGGGACGCAGTGCCACGTCAGGCCTGCTCGCCGGAGTCCGCACCGGCCTGCTCCTCGGTCTGGGCCGGCGCCTCGGCGGTCTTGGCCGCCTTCTTCGCCGGCTTCGCCTCGGCCTCACCCAGCCCAGCCGCGGCCTTCGCCTCGGCCTCGTAGGCAGCCGTCCGGTCGGCCTTCTCGGCGGCGACCTTCAGCGGCGGCGGCGCGGGGAGGCCCTTGAACTTCTGCCAGTCACCGGTCAGCTCCAGCAGCCGCTGCACCGCCTCGCTCGGCTGGGCGCCGACGGACAGCCAGTACTGGACCCGGTCCGACTTGACCTCGATCACCGAAGGGTCTTCCTTCGGCTGGTAGATCCCGACGAACTCGATCGCCCGCCCGTCACGCTTGGTGCGCGAGTCGGCGACGACGATGCGGTACTGCGGGTTGCGGATCTTGCCCATCCGCAGAAGCCGGATCTTTACGGCCACGGTTGTTTCGCTCCTGTTGCGATCTCACCTGCCCCGGTGGGGCGGTGTGCACGGGTGAGCGCCGACCGGCACAGTGGGGATGGGCCGGAGACTGCTCGGTGGACTGGCGACGCGCCCGGGTTAGAGGGCGCCGGAGCGCGCGCCGGATACCAGCGCCCCATTCTGCCAGATCCGTCGCCGATCTCTCACACCGGAGGCGTTACGAGCCCATCCGGGTCGTGGTGGGAGTGGGGCGAACCACAGCGGCTCGGCCCGACCGGGCCCGGCGACGGGCGTCGGCGAGAGGCCCCGAGCCGCCGCCCGCCCCGCCCCACACGACACGGAGGTGGCCGGCGGAAGCGATTGTCGATCAGCGCACCGGAGGACGATCCCAGCCGGCCGGCAGCTCCTCCGGCACGCCCCACTCCGGCGGCGGGGTGAAGTCACGCCACGTGCCGTCGAAGGGGAACTCGCCCGCCTCGGCGAGGGCGATCACCCGCTTGCCCTCGGCCCGGACGGCCGCCTCGTCGGTCACCCAGTAGTCGTCCGGGTAGGCGAGCCGCTCGACGAACTCGTCCTCGTCCTTCCACTGCCAGCGCCGGTCCGGGTGGATCACCACGTCCAGGTCCTGGTCGACCACGTCCACCCCGGCCATGGCACCGTCGTCCCAGCGCACACCCGGTTCCTCCAGGTTGACGTACCAGTGGGCGAACCGGCCCTGCGCGTCCCGGAACCACCAGACCGAGTGGGCGGCCCCCGTCGGCAGGAACTTCAGCAGCGGCGGTCCCTGCCAACGCCCGACCGCCAGCCGGTACCGCGAGGTGATCCACTCGGCGAACGGCATGGACCGCATGCCCCGACCGGCCTCGGTCACCTCGCTGGCGACCGGCGAGTCGCGGGCCAGCCAGAGCAGGAGCCCCCGCTCGTCGTCGCTGACCACCCGCACCGGTCGGACCCAGCCGATCCGGCCGTGGCGGACGTTGCGGTGCATGATCAGACGGCCCGGCTCGAAACGCACGCCACCCACCCCCGTCGCTGT
>NZ_SMKG01000370.1 GCF_004348525.1 Micromonospora sp. 15K316
CTATCCGCCCAGGGACCGGGTGCCGAGGACGGTGAGCAGGGCGAGTCGTTCGGCGTCCTCGGTGCCGGGCGCGGCGCTGTACACCATGATCCGCAGGCCGCTGCCGGCGACGGTGAGTACGTCGCAGTCCAACGTCAGCGTGCCCACCCGGGGGTGTTCGACGGTCTTGCGCGCGGCCTCGTGCCGGCCGACGGCGCCCGCGTCCCACAGCTCGCCGAAGCGGGTGCTCTTCGCGCGCAGCTCCGCGATGAGCCGGTTGGCCTCCAGGAGCGTCCAGGAGGCGTCGTGGACCGGGACCGGGGTGCCGGTCAGCCGGTCGAGCAGCCGCTGGACGCTGGGGTTGATCGTGGTGGGCATCGTCTCCTGGCCGGGCTGTGCCAGCCCGGCCAACCGACGCAGGTGTGCGCGCTCGGGGTCGGCGAGCCGCAGCGCCCGGGCCAGGGCCGCGACGATCTGCGCCGAGGGGTGGGAAGCGCGGCCCTGTTCGAGGCGGATGAGGTAGGTCGACGGAGATGCCGGCTGCCCTGGTGATCGAGGCCGCCCGGCTCGTCGCCGGGCCGGGCCCGCCGCGCCGATCGGGTCGCCGGGCCGCATCGGCCGGGCGCCGCCGTGTCACCGGGGCGGGACGCTGCTTGCGGCGGATTCCAGCTCGGTGATGCTGCCGGACATGATGGTGCGAACGTGCGCGGTGATGTGCTCCGCAGGCCAGTCCCACCAGGCGACCGCCAGCAGGCGGGCGATCTCCTGCTCGTCGAAGCGGGTGCGGATGAGGCGGGCCGGGTTGCCGCCGACGATTCCGTAGTCGGGTACGTCTCGGGTGACCACGGCGCCGGCGCCGATGATCGCGCCGTGCCCGATCCGTACGCCGGGCATGATCGTCGCGCCGTGGCCGAACCACACGTCGTTGCCGACGACGGTGTCGCCTCGGTTGGGCAGGCCGGTGAGCAGGTCGAAGTGTTCGGACCAGGAGCCACCCATGGTGGGGAAGGGGAAGGTCGACGGGCCGTCCATCCGGTGGTTGGCGCCGTTCATGATGAACCGCACGCCGGTGCCCAGCGCGCAGAACCTGCCGATGACCAGCTTCTCCGGCCCGTAGTGGTAGAGCACGTTGCGTGTCTCGAAGGCGGTCGCCTGGTCCGGGTCGTCGTAGTAGGAGTACTCGCCGACCTCGATCAGCGGAGACGTCACCAGCGGCCGGAGCAGCACCACCCGCGGCTGCTCCGGCATCGGGTGGAGGGTCGTCGGGTCGGCAGGCACGGGCATGGTTCCTCATCGGGGTCGGGGCGGGCTTTGCGCCCATGATCGTGGCAACGGGCCGCCCGGCGACAGGCATTTCCCCGTCCTGCCGGGATCCGGCTTCGCCGGGCCTGATCATCCCTTCACCCTATCTTCCTAGGATGCCTTACGCGGGGTGTGCCGGCACACCCCGTTTGCGCCAAGCCGCACTGGGCACGCACGGGGCGACCGCCGCAACTGAGCAAGGAGGCGAGATGAGCTTCACCGACAAGGCCAAGAACAAGATGGAGCAGCTCACCGGTGCCGCGAAGGAGCGGGTCGGCGACATGACCGACAACGAGAGCATGCGGGCGGAGGGCGCCACCCAGCAGAGCGAGGCGCGGGTCAAGCAGGCCGGTCAGAGTGCCAAGGAGACCGGCAAGAACGCGCGCGACGCCTTCCGGTGACGCAGTGAGCGGCGGCGGCCCAGGGGGTGCCTCTGGGCCGCCGCCGTTCGGTGGCCGCTACTCGGCGGGGTGGCGTGCGGCGAGCTACCGCGTGCTGGCCGCGACGCGGACCCGGGCCGGAGAGCGATCAGGTGCGCGCCACACCGAGCCGGCGCGCCCGAGGGTGACCGTCGATCAGCAGCATCCCGGCCAGGAGGACGATCACCACGGCGAGGTGCAGCGCGGCGGCGACGACGGCGCCGAGCGGGATGGTGGCGAGCACCAGAGCGGCGGTGATCAGTCGGCCGGGGCGGCGACCGGTGCCGAGGATCCGGCGGGCGTCGGCGATGGCGAGCAGGAACAGGGCGACGCCACCGGAGAGGGCGAGCGCGTTGGCCCAGCCGGCGGGGTCGCCGGGGTGACTGACGACGGCGTGCAGGCCGGTGGCGGCGGCGATGACGCCGAGCAGGAGTACGAAGTGCGCGAGGATGTAGACGCGGGCCGCGTACCGGCTGCGGGTGCCGTGGTCCGCGTTGTCGAGGGCGGTCTCGTCCGGGCCGGTGTCGGTGAAGTAGGTCCACCAGAGGGCGGCGGGCAGGGCGAGGGCCATCACGACCGCTGAGGCGGTGCCGAAGCCGAGGTGGTCGTGGGGTGCGCCCATGCCGATGGCGACCACGGTCTCGCCGAAGGTGACGATGACGAGCAGGCTGTGCCGTTCGACGAAGTGCGGGGCGCGGATGTGGAAGCTGGCGGCTGCGCTCAGCCAGGAGTGGCCGGGTAGCAGGTACGGCAGGGCGGTCTGGGTGAAGACGGCCGCGGCCCAGAGCGCGGGTACGGCGGGCCCGGTGACCAGGCCGGCGGCGATGATCAGCAGTGCGGCGCCGAGGTTGTACGGGGCGAGGCGGCGGACCGCGGCGCGGGCGCTGCTCTGGCTGAACAGGCCGAGGTGGACGGTGACGACGATCAGGTAGCCGATTCCGAAGAGCAGGCCGCTGCCGGTGAAGGCGTCGGGGATGGCGACGGCGGTGATCAGGAACCCGGCCATGCCGGCGAAGATCAGGAGTTTACGGGTGGCGGTGCGTGGCGGTACGTGGTTGGTGAGCCAGGCGTAGCCGGAGTAGAGGTACCAGAGCAGGCCGAAGATCAGGATGACGCGGCCCAGCCCGGTCCAGTCGAGGTGTTCCTCGAGCGTGGCGACGAGTTGGGTGATGGTGAGCACGAAGACCAGGTCGAAGAAGATCTCGACGGGGGTGGCGCGGTCGGCGGTGTCCGGGTCGTTGTCGCGCCGCGCGGGGGTCATGTGGGTGCAGGGTAGTCGGCTGCTCGGGGTGGTGGGTGTCGGCCGGGTTGCCGTCACCCCCACGGCCGGTGG
>NZ_SMKG01000371.1 GCF_004348525.1 Micromonospora sp. 15K316
CACCCCGAGCGCCGCGCCCCCGGCCGGTCCGGCGGCTCCCGTGCTGGCCAAGGCCGGACCGGCCGCCCCGACCTCGGCGAAACCGAAGCCGAAGCGCACCAGCTCCTCACCGTCCCCGAAGGGCGAAGGGCTCTGCGGTGCCCCACGCAACCCGATGGGGTACGACTTCTGCGGCGGCGACCGGATCCGCGAGCCGGCCGCCGAGATCTGCGACCACTTCGACTGCGCCCAGGAGTTCTGGGCCGGCCGGGGCTACCTGGTGCAGTGCCGCGACGGCGTGGTGAGCCTGACCGGTGGTTCCCGCAACGCCTGCGCCGAGCACCGGGGAGTGCGCCGCACGGTCTGGACCTGATCGGCCGAGCGTGGGTTCGAGGAGTGGGTGCCGCTCGGCTCGCTCGGGCCGAACCTGCTGAGGAGGGCCACGGGTCGCATGCGGGTTTGATGCCTCTGGGTCATGAATATGCCGCAGAGGCATCAGGCTCTCGGTCGCTGTCGCCCCGGACCTCGGTCGAGCCGGTCGCGGTCGTCCTGGCCGCGGTGGGATCAGTCGGGGTCGGGCACGTGGTGCGGGTCGGGGTGCGGGCGCAGCGGTAGCAGGCCGGCGAAGATGAGCGCCGCGCCGACCGGCAGCAGGTCGAGGTTCGCCGCGAGCGCCAGGAAACCGACCAGGACCAGCGGCGGGGCCCAGCGCGGCAGCCGGCGGGGCCGGACGGTGGCGGCCAGCACGAGCAGCGTCAGCAGGCCGAGTTGGAAGAGCATCGGCCCGGCGATGAAGAGGGGATCCGGCAGGGGCGCCGCCTCGGCGAAGCCGGCGAAGAGGTCACCGAGGATCACCCAGAGGAAGCTCGCGGCACCGACCAGCGCCGTGGCGGTGGCGGCGTCGGTGAGCGTACGCAGGCGCGGCGCGGCGGCCAGCAGCATTCTGCGCAGCTCCACGGCCAGGACGGCGAAGGCGACTATCGAGATCAGGAAGCTGGTGTGGCCGATGTTCCACGCCAGGCCGGGGCCACGATCTCCGTCGAGGCCGTCGGCGAGACGGCTGACTCCGTAGAACAGGAGCAGGAGTGGCGCGGTGACGGCGGCGAGCCGCGTCCTGGACACCGGCCGTACGGTGACCCGGGTATTGGCGACAGTCATTCTTCCAGCTTGGCCGAGCGGTGCGCGGCGGGCATCGGGGTCTCCCCGTAACCGCCCCGGAGTCGGCGCCCCCGAGCCTGCTCCGGGCTCTCTCGGGTCGCGCCGTGCGGCCGGTACAGCGGATCATGCGTCCGTTTTGGCCACTAATAGCACCTCTGTCCTAGATGATGGGGCGTATGGAGATGCGCTCCGACGACGGTGCGCGGCTGAGGATCCGGCCGATCGGCTACCAGCCGGGCATCGAGCCGCCGGTCGACGCCGAACAGGCGGCGGGCTGGGACGACTGGCTCCTCATCGAGGCGGACGCCCGGACCGCGGACGGTCAGGCGTGGTCCCACTGCAACCCCTGCCTCACGGTCGCCGAGGCGGGAATCCTCGCCGACTGGCTGCACCTGCAGGCCGAACTGGGGGCCGCGCCCACGGCGCTGCCGGCGCTGCTGCGGTTCACCGAGCCGAACCTCGCGTTCCGTACGCGCGTCATCCGGCGCCGCCGGGTGGAGTTGACAGTGGAGTTCTCCCACGAGTCGCTGCCCCCGTGGATGCGCCGCCCGCTGAGCGCGGTGTACCCGCTTGCGCTGACCGTCTCCGCCGACGCCCTCGCCGTCGCGGCCGAGCAGTGGGCGCGGGAGATCGAGGCGTACCCACAACGGGTCATCTCCTGACGGTCCCTGCCGTGACGACCAAATCTCTCTTAAGGGAATAAAGGGAAGCATCGATCCCTCGCGCGTGTCCTGTCGCCTACGCGGGCGGTTGTACCGCGCGTGACCACCACATCACCCGGCACCCTTGTACCGGCGAGCGCGCTGCCGACCTGGCGCGTCGCCTGGGCGGACCGCGAGAACGACCGACGCCGGCGCGTCCACCACGCCGAGCTCGAGACGTGGCGCCACCGCGTCGACATGCTGACCCGGCAGCGGATCGAGGCGACCACCTTCCTCGGCTGCACCGAGCCCCGCACCGGGCTGCCCGTCGAGCTCGACCCGTACGAACTCGTCTTCCGGATCATCCCCGCCGCGGAGCTGATCGAGGCGGTGGCCCGGCACGTACCGGGACTGCCGCAGCCCGCGCTCAGCGTCGGCCCGCACGACCCGTCGAGCCGTACCCTGCCGAAGGGCCTGCGGGTCGCGGACACCGGCGTCGCCGTCGTCACCAGCCACCGGGTGGCGTTCGCCGGCCGTGACGTCCGGCGCGAGTGGTGGTACGCGGACCTCGCCGCGCCCGCCCACCACCCGGACGTGCCGCTCACCCTCCTGCACCCGAGCCGGCCCGGCCGGCTCGCCGGGCTCCGGGTGCCGGCCGCCGTCGTGGCGAACACCCGCTTCTACCTCGCCCTGGCCCTCGCCTCCGCCGCCGGCCGCCGGGACGACATCGTCGCCGAACTCGACGCTCTGCTCGCCACCCACCACCGCGACCGTCCGATGCCACCGGTGCCGGTCGAACCGTGGCAGGCCCCGCTGACCGCGCGGCGACCCGACCGTCGCGTCACCGCGGTCGCCGCCGTCGCCGCTGCGGCGTTCGCGACGCTGACCGCCGGCGCCTACGGCTCGGAGGAGAGCGTCCCGCTGTACCGGGCCGAGGCGGACGCCGCGCGCGCCGTCGAGCTGCCGATGGGGATCGGCGCGGTCATCCCGACCCTCACCCCGGCGTCCGGCGCGCCCGGTGGCGGGCCGGACGCGCCCACCAGCGCCCCGGCGCCCGGAGGCACCTCCGGCGGCGGTGCCGAGCCGGCGTCGACCGGCCCGCGAACGACGGCCGGCGGGTCGAGCGGCAGCTCGGCGACCGGAGGCGCGGGTGGCGGTTCCCGCCCCGGCGTGGCACCGGCCGCGCCCGCCGCGCCCGCGTCGC
>NZ_SMKG01000372.1 GCF_004348525.1 Micromonospora sp. 15K316
GTGCGTCGGGGGCGGGACGGCCCTCCCTGGTGCCGCTCTTCGTCGTCGGCTTCCTGGTCATGATCGCGGTACGCAGCACCGGCTGGCTGCCCGCGGGCGTGCTCGACGGCGCGGCCCTCACCCAGGAGATCCTGCTCTCCGCCGCCCTGTTCGGCCTCGGCAGCGCCGTCCACCTGCCCACGCTGGCCCGTACCGGTGCTCGGGCCGCCGCCCTCGGCCTGAGCGCCTGGGCGGTCGTCGCCGGCGTCTCGTACGCGGGTGTGCTGCTGACGACCTGACCGACGGTCGTCGCGACCGGAGAGCGCCACCCGCGCGGCGGCCGGGTCGCGGGAACGTGCACACCGACCACGGCCGGTCGGCGTCGATCGCCGGGGCAGGTGTGTCAGGCAGCCGCGGTTCCCGTCGAGCCTGCGGGAGGCCCGGTCGACCGGCCTCGGCGTGCGCCGGTCGGGCGCGCGGCCGTGGGTGCCCTCGGTCGGGATTGAACCGGAGCGTCGCCACGACCGTCGACCCTCGTGGGTGACCGGACCAGGGTGCGTCCGGCCGGCCGCGACGGCGTGGAGAGGGAGCAGGGGTTGATGACGCAGACCGGCGAGGTGCGGCAGGAGCAGGCCGCCTTCCATCAGCTGCTGCTGCGGATGGCCGGTCGGCTGCCCGACGAGCTGATCGCCGAGGCCCGGCGCTGGCTGGCCGCGGGCGAACTCGTCGAGATCGCCCAGGCGGTGGTCTTCGCGGCGCTCGCCGCCCGGGTCGCGGTGACCGAGGCCGAGGCGGCGCTGCTCGCCGAGGCGCTCACCGCCGCCGGCGAGGACGTCGAGGCGCTGGCCGAACTGGAGCGATCCGAGGCGGACCCGCAACCGCTGTACGGCGTGGCCCCGGTGAGTCCCGAGGTGCTCACGGAGCATGGCGACGCCGTGCCGTACGCCATCGACCTGACCCAGCCGTACGACGGGCCGGGCGGAGCGGACGAGGTCGACGCCGCCGCCGTCGCGGCGATGCCGTCGCTCACCGCGGACGCCCCGGCCCGGGCGCTCTGGCGTACCTGGCGGTTCCCGGCGATGGGCACCCAGTGGCCACCACCGCGCCGGGTCTACCTGCTGCAGGCCGACGACGAGGCGGCCCTGCCCGGACTTGCCGCCGGGCTCCAGGACGCGCTGAGCGCGGCGGGGGAGGAGAACCCGCAGGTGGAGGCGTTCCTCGACGCCGACGGGCTGCCGGCGTACCAGCGGACCGCACTCGGCTTCTCCGCACTGCTCTGGACCGCGACGCCGGGCGGAACGCCCGCCGTGGCACGGGTCTTCGACACGTTCGAACCCGGCGTCGGCCCGGGCTTCGAGCCCGACCACCCGGAACTCGACGAGAGCGAGGCGGAGCGGGTGGCGCGCTACCTCGACGAGGGCGTGCCGCTGCTGATCACGCCGGACCTCACGCCGGACGTGGTCGACCCGGCCCAGCAGCCCGTGGTGCCGACCGCGTTCCGCACCGACGGACGGTGGATCTGGAGCGACGCGGTCGGCTACTACCTGCGCGGCTACGGCCTGGCACCCGATCCCGCGCTCCTGGCCGACATCCGGCAGCGCGCGTACCAGCCGCCGGAGGTCGACGCCGTGGCGCTGCACCGGGCGCTCTCGGTCCTCTACGCCTCGGCGGCGAGCGGCGTCGACGACGTAGACCGGAGCGAGGCGGCCGACGGGGTGCGGGAGTCCGCCGACGGCGGGGACGTGGCCGGGGAGGCCGTGGCGAGATCGGTTTGAACCGACCACGGATGATCTCCGTCGTACAACCGAGCACCTGGCTTAGGGAGATCGAACAGTGTCCATGGCCTCCGGTGGTGGCGTCCGGTCCCGGCTGCGGCGCGCGCTGCTCCGGCTCGGCGTACCTCGTCGCCTGCTCGGCCGCCCGGCCCGGCGCTGGACGGCCGCCCTGCTCCTGCTCGTGCTGGCCGGGGCGGCCGGGGTCGTGGCGAGCTCCGGCTTCGGCAGCGCCACGGCGGGACAGGCCCCGCTGCTGGTCGGCCGGCCGGTGCCGGCCGGAGAGGCGCGAATTGTCGCCGCGGCGGCGCTCTCCTGCCCGGCGCTCACCCCGGCCCGGCTCGCCGGGCAGCTGATGGCCGCCTCCGGGTTCGACGCCGCCGCGCGGACCCCCGCCGGCAGCGGCCTGGCCGGACTCTCCGACACGTCGTGGGAACGGTGGAAGCCCGGTGTCACCGCGGACCGGGGCGACCACGCCGCCAACGTCACCGCCCTCGCCCACCTCACCTGCGACCTCGTCGGGCAGGTCCGGCAGGCCGGTGTCGAGGGCGACGGGTGGCTGCTGGCGCTGGGCGCGTACCACTCGGGGCTCGCGGCCGTACGCGAGGCCGGCGGGATCCCCGCCCCGGCCCGCGAGTACGTCGACACCGTCGCCGGATACGCCGCCTGGTACGCCCGCCAGCCGCTGGCCGGCGTCGACACCCCCACCACGGCAAACGGTCCGGTCGGGGTTGCGCCCGGTCGCGGCACTCCCGCCACGCCGCTGCCCGACGACTACCTGGCGGCCGTACGCGCAGCCGGCACGCACTGCCCCGCCCTCTCGCCGGCCCGGGTGGCCGCCCAGCTGATGGCCGCCTCCGGGTTCAACCCGAACCTGCTCGGCGCCGACGGTGGACAGGGCATCGCCCAGTTCACCCCGGAACGCTGGGCCCGGTACGCGCCCTTCGCCCGGACCGCCTCACCGTGGGACCCGGGCGCGGCCGTCCCGGCGCTCGGCCACACCATGTGCTCCCTGGTCGACGAGCTCGACGGGGTCGGCAAGGACCCGTACCTCGCGGCGCTGGCCGCGTTCCGGGTCGGCCCGGAGGCGGTACGCCAGGCCGGCGGCGTACCGGAGAACCCGGTGGTTCGCGACTACCTGACCCTCGTCTCGACGTACGCGAGCTACTACGGCGCCGACAGGCGGCTCGCCGGCCCGCCACCACCGCGACCGTCCCGGACCCCGAC
>NZ_SMKG01000373.1 GCF_004348525.1 Micromonospora sp. 15K316
GACCACCGGCGGGCGGTCGTCGCAGGTGATGGTGTTCGGCAACTGCCAGTCGGCGAGCCAGCCACCGTCGTTGCCGCCGAGGTCGGTGAGGCCGAACTCCGAGCCGGCCGGCGTGAAGTGGAACGAGCCGCAGTTGTTCACGCCGACCGCCCCGACGTGCCGCGCGTCGACGTTCTGGAAGGACGCCGAGCCGGCCGTACGGGCACTGACCACCGACGTGCCGGTGCCGTCGACCCGGATGTCGCGGAAGCGCACGTCGCCGATCGAGTAGAGGTCCTTCACCGCCCACTCGCTGACCAGCATGATCGCGTTGTAGGTGCTGTCGAGGTACGCGTCCCCGGTCACCTCGACGCGCGCGTCGATGCTGCGGTCCAGGGCGTAGAACCAGATGGCGCCGAGCCCGATCTTCCAGTTCAGCTCCCAGGTGCCGGCCCGGACCGTCGTGTTGTCGCTGATCCGCAGGTACCCGGTGAACGGCTCCGCGCCGAAGCGGGACCCGACCTGGATGGCGCTGCCCTCCCGTACCGGGTCGGCGATCAGGTTGCCGGTGACGGTGTTGTCGGCGCCGCCGTAGACGGCGATGCCGTTGGCGAGCACCGGCGACTGCACGGTGTTGCGGGCGAAGGTGTTGCGCGCGTTCGCCGTCTTCTCCGACCACATCGCCAGGCCGTCGTCGCCGGTGTTGCGGACGAAGTTGTTCGCGACGAGCGAGTCGGTCACGCCGGTGTGGAAGTTCAGCGCGTCGGCGATCTGGTCGACGATGATGTTGTCGGTGACGCGCACGTTGCGCATCGGACCGTCGAACCAGAGGCCCACCTTGGTGTGGCGCAGGTGCAGGCCGTCGATTGTCGAGTCGCTCATCGCCCCGCCGACCCCGTTCACCTGGTCGGTGTCGATCCGTTCCCGCACGTCACCCTCGATGGCGAAGTCGGAGAGGTGGACGTTGCGGCTGCCGCCGTCGGTTGCGTCCCTGCCGTAGAAGCCGACGCCGGTGTGCACCGACCCGTCCGGCGCGGGAGTGGGCAGGGCCACCTCGCGGCCCTTGATGATCGTGTACCAGTTGCCGGCGCCCTGGATGGTTACGTCGTCGACGATGATGTGCCGGTTGACCTGGTAGGTGCCGGGTGGGAGGTAGACGGGGAGCCCGGTGCGCCGGGCGACGGCGATGGCCCGTTCGATGGCGGGGGCGGCGTCGCGCCGGCCGCTCGGGTCGGCGCCGAAGGCCAGCACGTTCGCGGCGAGCAGGCGCACCTTCGGCGGTCCGACGAGTTCCGAGTCGAGCAGGTCGATCACGGTCCACGCGGCGTTGCTGCCGGCCGGCGCGGTGAGCCGGATCCGGTCACCGGCCCGGTAGGTGCGGCCGAGCAACAGGCGCTGCTCGTCGTAGAAGTGGCTCGGCCGGAAGGGCTTCTGGATCGTCGGGTACGGGGTGGTCGCCGCCGGCACGCAGGAGCACTCGGTGATCCACCAGTCGGGGTGCAGCAGGTCCGCGCCGGGGTCGTTGCTGAACGGGTACTGGTTGTAGAGCCAGGCGTACTGCGACGTCAACGTCATGGTGCGGATCCGCTTGCCGTTGGCGGCGACGTCCAGCGGCGCGGTGATGCCGCCGCCGGTGGGCGCGTCGGGAATGCTGTAGCGGACCGTGATCGCGTTGGCCGCTGCCGGCAGGGTGAACTCGACGTGCTGGCCGGGGGTCAGCCGGACCGCCCGCCGCCCGGACGCCTCCGAGGGCAGCGTGTACGCGTTCCGGTCGGGCCCGATGACCTCGCCGTTCGTGACCGCGTTCTCCGCCTCCTGCTCCAGGAAGGCGACCCGCGCGCCCCGGCCGGCGACCAGCGCCGGATCGAGGGCGGCCCGGGTCACCACCGGGCCGGCCGGGCGGGTGGCCTCCCGGGTGGCGGCGGCCCCGGCGGGCGCACCGGCCAGCAGGCCGAGCGCCGTGGCGAGCGCGGTCACGGCGGCGACCGCCGCCCGCCGGTGCCGGTGCCGGTGTCGCGGGCGCGGCAGCTCCGCGCGGGTGCTCCGGTTCATGGCAGGGCTCATCTCTTCTCGGTGGCGGGGGTGGTGCGTGGCGTGGCGACGCCGCGCAGGCCCGGGGGTCAGGCGGCGTAGACCTCGAGCTGGGAGAGCTGCCCGGCGGGCCAGCCGGTGTTGCCCGTGACGTGGACGCGTACGTACCGGGTCGAGGTGGCGGGGAACGTGAGTGTCACCTGGTTGCCGTCGGCCGGGTCGAAACGTCGGCCGGCGGAGGCGACGAGGTCGCTCCACCCGTTGCCGTCGGCGCTGCCCTGCACCGAGAGGGTCTGGGTCCGGGCCGACCACGTCGCGACCGGCGGCAGCCGGAGCACGACCCGGCCGACCGCGGTCGCCGCGCCGAGGTCGACCCGCACCCACTGGGGAAAGGCGTTGTTCGCGCTCTCCCAGTAGCTGCCCGGATCGCCGTCGACCACGTTCGCGCTGCCGTACGACTGGGTCTGGCTGCTCTGCGCGGTCGGCCGGCCCCGGGCCAGGTCGGTGAGCGTCACCGGGTCGGTGGTCACGGTGACCGCGTTCGACGGCGGCGAGGCGGTGCCGGCCGGGTCCAGCGCGACGACGGTGAAGGTGTACCCGGTGGCGGGGCTCAGCCCGCTGACCGTGGTCGAGGTGCCGGTGACGGAGGCGACAGTCGCCGTGCCCTGCCGGACCTGGTAGCCGGCCACGCCGTCGGCATCGGTGGAGGCGGACCAGGCCAGGGAGACGCTGGTGGCGGTCCGGCCGGTCACCGTGAGGTTGCCGGGGGCGGTG
>NZ_SMKG01000374.1 GCF_004348525.1 Micromonospora sp. 15K316
CCGGAAACGACGCGGCACCGCACGGGCGGGGAGGTTGTCCGGATGCACGAGCCGCGGGATTCCGATCCGGGTACGGAACTGGACGAGCCGGGTGTGGCGCCGCCGGGGTCGGCGACGGACGGTGACGCTGCGGGGGTTCGGGTGGCGGCACGCCGGACGGAAGCGGTGGGCCGTCCGCGGGGTGGACCTGCGCGTCGAGCGCGGCGAACGGGTGCTGCTGCTGGGCCCATCGGGCGCCGGCAAGAGCACCCTGCTCGCCGCGCTCGCCGGACTGCTCCCCGAGGACTCGGGCGAGCAGAGCGGCACCGTGGAGATCGACGGGCTCGACCCGCGCAAGGCCCGCGACCGCGTCGGCATCGTCTTCCAGGACCCGGAGAGCCAGCTGGTCATGGCCCGCTGCGGCGACGACGTCGCGTTCGGGCTGGAGAACCGGGGCGTACCGAGCGACGAGATCTGGCCCCGGGTCGACGAGGCGCTGCGCCGGGTCGACTTCCCGTACCAGCGGGACCGGCGCACCGCCGCGCTCTCCGGAGGCGAGCAGCAGCGGCTCGCGCTGGCCGGGGCGCTCGCGCTGCGCCCCGGGCTACTCCTGCTCGACGAACCGACCGCCAACCTCGACCCGGCCGGCGCCGCGCTGGTGCGCTCGGCGGTCGCCGGCGCGCTGGACGCCGACACGACGCTGATCCTGGTCGAGCACCGGGTGGCCGAGGCACTGCCGCTGGTCGACCGGGTGGTGGTCCTGGAGCCCGGTGGCGGTGTACGGGCCGACGGGACGCCGGAGGCGGTCTTCAACGCGCACGGTGACGCGCTCGCGGCCGAGGGGGTCTGGGTGCCGGGCCGGACCGCGCCGCCGCGCCGCGCCACCGCCGCCCCCGGCGCGGTGCTGCTCAGCGCGGACGAGCTGGGCCTGCGCCCCCGCCTGGCCGCGACCGACCTGACCGTACGCGCGGGCGAGGCCCTCGCCGTGCTCGGCCCGAACGGGGCGGGCAAATCCACACTGGCGTTGCTCCTCGGCGGGCTGCTCAAGCCGGGCACCGGCACGGTCACGGCGAGCACCGAGCTGGCCGGCCGGGATGCCGCCGCTCCCCCGCACAGATGGCGCGCCCCGGCGCTGGCCACCCGGATCGGCTCCGTCTTCCAGGATCCGGAGCACCAGTTCGTCACCGGCACGGTCCTCGACGAGCTGGCCCTCGGCCCACGCCGCACCGGTCGCGCCGAGGCGGAGATTCGCTCCGCTGTGGACGGACTGCTCGACCGGCTGCGGCTGACCCCGCTGGCCCGCGCCAACCCGTACACCCTCTCCGGCGGCGAGGCGCGGCGGTTGAGCGTGGCGACCGCCCTGGCCACCGCGCCCCGGCTGCTGATCTGCGACGAACCCACCTTCGGCCAGGACCGGCGGACCTGGCTGGAGCTGGTGGAGCTCTTCGCCGACCTGCGCGACGCCGGGCACGCGGTCGTCACCGTCACCCACGACGCGGAGTTCGTCGCCGCGCTGGCCGACCGGCAGGTCACGCTGACGCGCCCCGCGCGCACCGGCGACGGGGCGGCGGCCGCGACGGGGGCGTCCTCGTGATCAGCCTCGAACCGGTCGCCGCCCCCGGAGCGCCGCTGGCCCGGCGCAACCCGGTCGCGAAGTTCGTCGCGGCGCTGCTCTTCTCCTTCGTCCTGGTCGCCACGCTCGACCCGGTGGCCCCGGCGATCGCCATCGCCGTCGAGCTGGCGGTCCTGCCGCTCTTCGGCGTCCGCTACCGGATGCTGGCCCGGCGGGCCTGGCCGCTGCTGGTGAGCGCGGTCGGCATCGTGGTCACCCTGGTCCTCTTCGCCGCCGAACGCTCGGGCCGGCTGCTGTTCGAGGCCGGCCCGGTCGTGGTCACCTCGGGGGTGCTGCTGACCGCGCTCGGCCTGGTGCTGCGGATGTTCGCGGTGGCGCTGCCCGGCGTGATCGTGTTCGCCACCACCGACCCCACCGACCTGGCCGACGCCCTGGTGCAGAACGCGAAGGCGCCCGCGCGCTTCGCCATCGGCGCGCTGGCCGCGTTCCGCCTCGTGCCGCTGCTCGGGCAGGAGTGGCAGGCGATCAGCATGGCCCGCCGGGCCCGCGGGGTGGACGCCGGACGCAACCCGGTGGCGAAGCTGCGACTCTTCGTCTCGACCGCGTTCGCCCTGCTGGTCGGGGCGATCCGGCGGGGCACCCGGCTCGCGGTCGCGATGGACGCCCGGGGGTTCGACGCGGGCACGCCGCGTACCGTCGCCCGACGCCAGCGGTTCACCGCCGCCGACGCGCTCCTCGTGGCCGGTGCGGTGGCGGTGGCCGCCGCCGCGCTCACCACCAGCATCGTGCTCGGGACGTTCCGCCCGCTGATCGGCTGACCCAGGGCCGTCCGCCGCCCTGGCGCCGGGGAACCGGCGGGGCGCGCTCCAGCGACGTGCCGCTGGACCGCGCCCCGGGGCCGGTCAGCTGCGTCGGAAGGCGTACCGGCGGGGCTGGCCCGCCCGCTGGCCACCCCGACCCGAGCCCGAGCGGGCGGGTGCGACCGGCGGACCGGCCTTCGGCGGAACCGGACGCGCCGCCGGCTCGGCCGAGCCGGCCGGGCTCGCCGCCGGCTCGGCCGAGTTCTCCGGCAGCGGGGGGACGGCGATCGGAAGCCGGTCGAGGTCGATCGGCGGCAGATCGCGGACGTTCGGGGCGGGACGGGTCGTACGG
>NZ_SMKG01000375.1 GCF_004348525.1 Micromonospora sp. 15K316
CCGCGGACCCCTGCCGGACCCCCTGCGGTGATCAAGAGGTTCACGTCAGGGATACGCCCGTCCGTGACGCGAACCTCTTGATCACGCGCTGCCGGGGTGGGGTGGGGGGAGTCGGGTTGGCGAAGACCGGGTTGACGTCGGCATCCACCGCACCGAGATTGGCGGTGCCGTGGCGAGGCGACTCACGGTGAACATCGAGATCGCTCTCCGGCGACTTCCTTCACGTCGCGGTCTCCCCCACCCGGACACCGCGACGTCAAGGAATCCGAGTCGATCTCGGGCGAGCCGGGCGTCGCCGCCGGGCGCGCTCAACCGGCGCCGGTCACGTCCTCGTAGTAGCGGATCTTCTCGCGGAGGTGGTCGTACTGGTGCTGGAGCAGGCGCATCTGCTCCTCGACCCGGGTGGCGTGCTCCTCCAGCAGCGCCTTGCGCTCACCGGCGGTGTGCTCCCCCTCGCGGGCCAGCGCGGCGTACCGGCACATCTGCGCGATGGGCATGCCGGTGTCGCGCAGGCAGCGGAACAACACCAACCAGCCGAGGTCGTCGTCGGTGAAGACCCGCCGGCCGCCCGAGGTGCGGCCCACGCCGCTGAGCAGGCCGATCTTCTCGTAGTAGCGGAGGGTGTCGAGGCTGAAACCGCTGCGCCGGGCCGCCTCGGAGGGGGCGTACATGCCCGGATGCTAACGCTTGACCTGGAGTGCGCTCCAGGTTGGAGGCTGTGCGCATGACGATGACACGGGAACTCGGCCGCAGCGGCATCGAGGTCAGCGCGATCGGCATGGGCTGCTGGGCGATCGGCGGGCCGCTCTGGGGTGACGGTGGGCGGCCGTTCGGCTGGGGCGAGGTCGACGACGACGAGTCGGTCCGCACCATCCACGCCGCTCTCGACGCGGGCGTGACCCTCTTCGACACGGCCAGCAACTACGGCGCCGGGCACAGCGAGCGGATCCTCGGCCGGGCGCTCGCCGGCCGCCGGGACCGCGTGGTGATCGCCACCAAGTTCGGCAACCGCTCCGAGGAAGCCACCCGACGCTGGCTCGGCACCGACCCGACCCCCGCGTACGCGGTGCAGAGCCTGGAGGAGTCGCTTCGCCGGCTCGACACGGACCACGTCGACCTCTTCCAGCTGCACATCAACGACCTGCCGGTGCCCGTCGCGCTCGACCTGGTCGACACGCTCGAGGAGCTGGTCACCCAGGGCAAGATCCGGGCGTACGGCTGGAGCACCGACCATCCGGAGTCGGCCGAGGCGTTCGCGAAGGCGGGTACGCACTGCGCCGCGATCCAGCACGACCAGTCGGTGCTCAAGGACAACGCCGCGATGCTGGCGGTCTGCGACACGTACGACCTGGCCGCCCTGAACCGCGGCCCGCTGGCGATGGGGCTGCTCACCGGTGCGGACCGGACGGCCGGCCGGGACGACGTGCGCGGGGTGGCCCCGGAGTGGCTGGTCTGGTTCACCGACGGCCGCCCCACACCCGAGTGGGCGGCGCGGGTCGAGCAGATCCGCGCGGCGCTGACCGCCGACGGTCGTACGCTCGCGCAGGGCGCGCTGGGCTGGCTGCTCGCCCGCAGCCCGCGTACCGTCCCGATCCCCGGGGCCCGGACGGTGGCGCAGGCGGAGGAGAACTTCGCCACGCTGACGCTCGGCCCCCTCCCCGCCGAGGCGTACGCCGAAGTGGAGAGGCTCCTCGCCGACCTGCGGCCGACCCCGGCGGTGTGAGCCGGTCGTTACCGGCTCGACGTGTCAGGTCCGCCCCGCGTACCCGAAGATAAGGGCATGCGGATCCTCATGGCCGGCGCGTCCGGCTTCCTCGGCACCCGGCTTGTCGACCGGTTCACCGCCGACGGGCACCGGATCACCCGGCTGGTCCGCCGCCCGCCGCGGACGCCGGACGAGCGACAGTGGAACCCGTCCGCCGCGCAGCTCGACCCGGCCGTGGTGGCCGACGCCGACGCGGTGGTCAACCTGGCCGGCGCGGGCGTGGGCGACCGGCGGTGGAACGACGCCTACCGGCAGCTGATCCGGAGCAGCCGGGTGGACTCGACCACCACGCTGGCCATCACCATCGCCGGCCTGCCCGCCCAGGATCGGCCGAAGGTGCTGCTCAACGGGTCGGCCGTGGGTTGGTACGGGGACACCGGTGACCGGGCCGTGGAGGAGGACGCGCCGGCCGGCGAGGGTTTCCTCTCCGACGTGTGCCGGGTGTGGGAGGCGGCCACCCGGCCCGCGGAAGACGCCGGCGTACGGGTGGTCCGGCTGCGCATCGGGCTCCCGTTGCACCGCGACGGCGGGATGCTCAAGCCGCAGCTGCTGCCGATGCGGCTGGGCGTCTCCGGCAAGCTGGGCGGCGGTCGGCAGTGGTGGCCGTGCCTGTCGATGGTCGACTTCCTGGAGGCGGTGGCGTTCGTGCTGGAGCGCGAGGACGTGGCCGGACCGGTCAACGTGGTCGGTCCGGCCCCGGTGACGAACGCGGAGTTCACCAAGGAACTGGCCCGGCAGCTGCACCGGCCCGCGATCATGCCGATCCCCGCGTTGGCGCTGAAGATCGTGCTCGGCGGGTTCTCCGTCGAGGCGCTCTCCAGCTCCCGAGTGCTGCCCGGCGCCCTCACCCGCGCCGGCTTCACCTACCGCCACCCCGACCTGGCCGCGGCACTACACGCCGCCCTAACCC
>NZ_SMKG01000376.1 GCF_004348525.1 Micromonospora sp. 15K316
GGGGGTTAGTCGGTGCGGCGGGTGGCGGCGGCGGCCAGGTCGACGAGCGCCTGGCGGGCCTCGGTGTCGAGGTCGACCGAGGCGAGCGCCGCCAGCGCGCCCTCGGTCAACGTGGTGATCCGCTGCTCCGTACGATCCGGCGCGCCGCTCCTGGTGATCAGCCCGCGCAGCCGGGTGACCCCCTCCTCGTCCAGCCCCGGATCACCGAGCCCGGCCAGGAGCTGCGCCCGGTCGGCCTCGTCGAGCGTCTCCAACGCGGTCGCCACCAGGTAGGTCCGCTTGCCCTCCCGCAGGTCGTCACCGGCCGGCTTACCGGTCTGCGCCGGGTCGCCGAAGACACCGAGCATGTCGTCGCGGAGCTGGAACGCCTCACCCAGCGGCAACCCGTACGCCGAGTAGGCCGCCTCGACGTCCGCCGGGGCGTCCGCCAGCGCGGCGCCGAGAAGCAGTGGACGCTCGACCGTGTACTTCGCCGACTTGTAGCGGGCGACCTTGCCGGCCCGTTCCACCGAGGTGTTCCGGGTCACCTGGGCGAGGACGTCGAGGTACTGCCCGACGGTGACCTCCGTGCGCATCTCGTCGAAGACCGGACGGGCCCGGGCCACGACGCGCGGCTCCAGCCCGGCGGAGTGCAGCAGCTCGTCGGACCAGACGAGACAGAGGTCGCCGAGCAGGATCGCCGCGGCGTCGCCGAACCCGTCCGGATCGCCGCCCCAGCCGGAGCGCCGGTGCCGGGTGGCGAACCGGCGGTGCACCGCGGGCTCGCCGCGCCGGGTGTCCGAGCGGTCCATCAGGTCGTCGTGGATCAGGGCGCTGGCCTGCACCAGCTCGAGCGCGGCCAACGCGGCGAGCACCTGGTCGCTGTCGACACCGCCGGCGCCCCGGTAACCCCAGTAGGCGAAGGCCGGCCTCAGTCGCTTGCCGCCACCCAGTACGAACGCCTCGACCACCTCCGCCAGGGGGGACAGGGCGTCGTCGACACCGGCCATCCAGGTCCGCTGGTTGGCCAGGAACTCGGTGAGGGCCTTGTCGACTCGCTGCCGAAGGCCGGCGCGGTCGACGGGGGAGACGGAAGTTGCGTCGTTCACGCGTGAACGCTAGCCGGTCGGGTCGGGCATGCGATACCCGCCAGTATCGAGGCGGGTCGCAGCTCACCCGCGCCGATCCCGCCCCCGCCCCGACGAGGGCGGCCGGGGTAGGTACGGGCGGATCGTCGTGACCAACGTCATGTGACGCCGGACGGCAGGTGCCCGCCGGTGCGCGGCCAGGCCGCGCCGCACCTCGCCCAGCTGGGCCAACGCCCGGGGCGACCCGGCGCGGACCGCGTCGACGAGTGCCGCCCCCGCCGTCTCGCAGGCCAGCTCCACCTCACCGAGTTGGAGGTAAGCGCGGGCCAGCCAACCGCCGTACACCGCCGCACGGCGCGGACGTCCGCGCTCCCGGGCCGCCCCACCCAGCAGCGCCTCGGCTCGCCGGGGCCGCCCGAGGGCGACCAGGGTCCGCCCGGTCATCGCCGTCAGCTCCGGCTCGTCGAGCCAGTAGAGCCAGGACGGCTCACGGCCGGAGGTGGCAGCCGTGGTGACCCGGTCGGCGGCGCGGAGGGCCTGCCCGGCCGCCTCCGGCCGCCCCGCGAGGGCCGCGGCGAGAGCCACCCGGTGCAGCAGCAGGGCACGCAGCCCGGGGCCGGCCCACCGCCGGCTGCCCGCGTACGCGGTACGGGCCAGCAGGAGGGCACCCTCGGGATCCCCGGCACCGGCGAGCAGGTGACTGGCCGAGCCGAGCACGTGCCCGGCGAGGTCCGGTGCGCCGGCGGCCGCGGCGGCGCGCAGCCCGAGCCGGTACGCGTCCAGGGCGGCGGTCGGGTCACCGGCGTCGGCGGCGAGCCAGCCGGCGAGCTGGGCCGACTCGGCGAGCAGGGGCAGCAGCCGGCGTCGGCCGGCCGGACCGGACCGGGGCAGCGCCCGCACCACCCGGCGGAGCCGGTCGGTGCCGAGCGGTGCGAGGTCGACCCCGCCGGACAGGTCGTCGAGGCGCCGCAGCCCGGCCAGCCCGTCGGCGTACGCCCCCTCGGGCGGGCGGGACGTGTCACCGGAGGAGCTCGGCGGCGCCGGGGCGGGCTCGTCGCCCGGCACGTCCGGCCCGGCGAGCCGCCCGGGCGCGGCGACCAGCAACTCGGCGCGCGGGTCGGCCCGCCACCGCTGGGCCAGGGCGAACAGCGCGGCGCGGGACCGGGCGGCGCCGGTCGGACCGGTCGGCGGCGGGGCGAGCCGGCGGGCGCTGGTCGCCGCGCCGGCCAGCAGGTCGAGCGGCGCGGCGAGGACGACGGCGAGCCAGCGCAGCCAGAAGTCACCGGGCACCCGCACCTGCCGTTCCCACCGGGACACCTCGTGCCGGCTCAGGGTCGGCACGCCGGCCGCGGCACAGAGTTCGGCGGCGGTGCGCCGCTGACTCCAGCCGCGCGCCAGCCGGAGCTGGGTGAGCAGCGGCCCGAGCAGCAGCGGGCCGCCGGGCGGGGGCGGGGTCATCGGGCCTCCGGAGGGTCACGGGTGCGGCGGCGTCGACCGTCCGCCGGACGCCCGCACCACCGCTGAGAACGGCGACCCCCGCACGGCCCCCCGTGGAGTCCGGC
>NZ_SMKG01000377.1 GCF_004348525.1 Micromonospora sp. 15K316
GCCCCCCGCCCGGACCGACCCGTCCCCGTCGCCGGGCGGCGGGCGTCGCCGCCTGGTCGCCATGACGATCTGGGGGGTGGCCTTCGTCGCCGGCTGGCTCCTGATCGGTCTCCCCACCGACCCGGCGTACGCCTTCCTCTGGATCTGGGCGGCCACCATCGCCTGGCACTCGTCCCGGCCCTGGCGCAGCCACCTGCGCTTCGCCCGGGACTGGGTGCCGGTGGTGCTGCTCTTCGCCGTCTACAACCTCTCTCGGGGCTTCGCCGACAACGGCGCCGTGCCGCACGCGTACGAGCTGGTGGCGGCCGACCGGTTCATGTTCGGCTGGGCGACGGGCGGGCAGGTGCCCACCGTCTGGCTCCAGCAGCACCTGTACCGGCCCGACGTGCAGTGGTGGGACGTCGCGGCCAGCTGGGTCTACTTCTCCCACTTCGTGGTCGCGCTCAGCGCCGCCGCGGTGCTGTGGCTGCGCAACCGGGCACGGTGGGGGGCGTACATGCGTCGTTGGGGCTTCCTCTGCGCCGCGGGCCTGGTCACCTACTTCCTCTACCCGGCGGCCCCACCCTGGTGGGCGGCGCAGAACGGCCTGATCGAGGAGGTGGCCCGCATCTCCACCCGGGGGTGGAAGGAGTTCGGCATGCACGGCGCCGGCAACCTGCTCAACGCCGGCCAGATCGCCTCGAACCCGGTGGCCGCGATGCCGTCGCTGCACACCGCCTGGGCGCTCTTCGTGGTGCTGTTCTTCCTGACCGCCACCCGCAAGCGGTGGTGGCCGCTGCTGCTGGCCTACCCGCTGGCGATGACCTTCACCCTGGTCTACTCGGGCGAGCACTACGTGATCGACGTGCTGGTCGGCTGGGCGTACGTCGGGGTGACGTTCCTCGTCGTCGGTCTGGCCGAGCGGTGGTGGGCCGCCCGGCGTGCCCGCCGGGGACCGGCCGGCACCCCGACGACCGGCGGCGACCCCACGCCGACCGACGACCGGCCGGCGTCCGGCGAGCCACCGGCCGCGCCCGGTGACGCCGCCCCGGCCGTCCCGACGGAGGTCCGGGTCACCGGCTGAGCCGGCCCCGGTCAGCCGACCCGGCGGGCGGTCCGCGTCCGGGCGGCCAGCTCGGCGGCGAGCGCCCACGCCTCGTCGACGTCGCGGGACTCGGCCGCCGCGCCCGAGCCACCCGCGGTGTCCGCGTGCACGGTGGCGAGCCGCAGCCACCGCTGCAGCGGCCCCTGCACCACGCGGACGCTCTGGATCCGGGCGTACGGCACGACGGTCAGCTGCCGGGTGAGCAGGCCGGAGCGGACGGCCACGACCCGTTCGTGGAGCCCGGCGCCGAGGGCGTTGCGCCCGAGGGGGTGCAGCCAGCGCGCCCGGGGCGGCGGCGGGGTGAGCGGCAGCCCGGCCAGGCGCACCCCGGGCAGCACCTCGCCCACGATCAGCTCGGCGGTGGGGAGGTCGCCGACCGGCAGCAGCCGGTCCGGGCGGTTGCGCTCGTCGCCCTCGCCGACCGAGTAGCCGGCCACCTCCAGCCGCAACCGCAGCCAGCCCTTCATCCGCCAGAGCAGCGGCCAGGTGGCCCGTACGGTCTGCACCCGGTGCAGCGGGACGGTCTGCGCCCGGGTCTCCAGCAGACCGTTGCGTACGCGCAGCGTCCCGTCGTCGCGCGCGAGCCGGAAGTTCCAGTCGTCGAGGACGCGCCGGACGGGTTGCAGCACCACCCCGGCCATCGCGGTGAGCGTGCTCGCCACCGCGATGAACGACCACGAGCCCTCGGAGAGGAACTGCACCACCACGAACGCCACGCCGAACGGCAGCAGGAACGCCTGCGGGGTGAGCAGCTGGCTGACCAGCAGGTCGTTGTTACGCACGGTGTGCAGCGGCCGGCCGGGCGGGGCCGCCGTCGGCGTGACGGGCTCGGCCGGCGTCGGCACCGGCTGGCCGGGCGTCGGCGCGACCGCGGGCGCCCCGGCCGGACCGGCGAGGGTCAGCAGCCGCGCGCGCAGCGCGGCCGCGTCGGCCACGGTGAGGTACGCCAGCGGCGCCTCGGTCTTGCCGCCGCCGACCACCTCCAGCCGTAGCTCGGCGAGCCCGGTGAGCTGGGCGAGTAGCGGGCGGACCACCTCGACGGCCTGCAACCGCTCCAGCGGGATGGCACGGGTACGCCGCCAGAGCAGCCCCTCGTACACCCGCAGCTCCCGGCCGACGACGTGGTAACCGGTGTTGTACCAGCTGATGATCGAGAGCACCGTCGCCCCGAGGGCCAGCACGACCACCAGCGCGGCGAACCAGCCGAAGCCCACCCGGGACAGGGTCGACCAGGAGAGGCCGGCGATCACCACCACCAGCGACTTGGCGCCGTGCAGGGCCGGGCTCAGCGGGTGCAGCCGCTGCCGGGGCTCTCCCGGCTCGCTCCAGGCCGGCGGGCCGGGTCGGACGTACCCGCCCGGTCCGGCCGGCTGCGGCGTCCCGCCGTAGGGGGCTGCCGGCCAGGGCGCACCGGGGTACGGCGCCGGCCCGGCGTAGGGCGGCGCACCGGGATAGGGCGGGGCACCCGGGTAGGGCGCACCGGGATACGGC
>NZ_SMKG01000378.1 GCF_004348525.1 Micromonospora sp. 15K316
GGGGCGGCGGTCACGCCGTGACGGTCGTGGTGGCGGCGGGGCCGCCCGGTCACCGGGTCGGGCGTCCGGCGGTCGCCACCAGCTCCGCGAGGTGTTCGAGTGCGCCGTCGCCGATGGCGATCCGGTAGGCGGGGCCGGCGAAGACGAGCCGGTGGAGGGCGGCGGTGTGCCGGACGGCGCCGATGGGGCGGTCGGTCTCCGCCGCCCCGGGGACGTCGTGGCTCTCTCGTATGACGTGCCGGATCAACCCGTGGTCCGATGCGCGGGCCGGACCTGGGGAGCAGCATGGCTCGGGGAATGACATCGACAGCGGTGAACGGAGTGGGCGGTGCGGAAGGCGGCCTCGGTCCTCGGTCTGGTTCTCGGTCTCTACCTGGTGGTCCGGGCGATCGCCGAGCCGTTCGTGATCGACATGAGCGATCCGGCCACCTACCGGAACGACTGGGGTGGACCGAGCCTGGCCGGCGTGCTGCTGGTCCACTGCGGTCCCGGCGTGGTCGCCGCGGTCGTCATCACCGCGGTGTTGCTGCGGCGCCGGCGGGCCGGCCGGGCTCGGGGGTGAACGCGGTCCGTCGCGCGCGCGGCGGCCCGTGCCGCTGCGGCGGGGACCGCCGCGTGGTGTGCCTGGATAACGGTTCGGTGCCCAGGTATTGCAGTACGCGCCCGGCTGTCGTAGAAATTCTTCAGCAACAATCTGTGAACTGAAGACAATCAACAGTTCCCCCGCGCCTCGTACGGCGGCCGCCTGGCCCCACCCACCGACGGCCGCCCGGCCCGAACCGAGGAGAGAGCATGAACAGGCGTGACATCCTGCGGCGGACCGCCGCCGCCGGCCTGCTGGCCACTCCCGCCGCCGGTCTGCTCGCCGGCTGCGCCACCGGTGGTGGTGGCGGCGACAGCGACGCGGAGACGTACAAGGGCACGAAGAGTGACCAGAACCCGCTCGGCGTCAAGGAGGACGCCCCGCTCGAGGTCGTCATCTTCAACGGTGGCTTCGGCGAGGAGTACGCCAAGTCCCACGAGGCGATGTACAAGGAGAAGTACCCGAAGGCGGAGATCAAGCACTCGTCGACGCAGGAGATCAACAAGACCCTCCAGCCGCGCTTCGTCGACGGCACCCCGCCCGACGTGGTGAACAACTCCGGCGCCGGCCAGATCGACTTCAACGGCCTGGTCTCCCAGAAGGCGATCGCCGACCTGGGCGAGCTGCTCAACGCGCCGAGCCTGGACGTCCCCGGCAAGACGGTCAAGGACACGCTGCTGCCGGGCGCGGTCGAGGTCGGGTCGTACGACGGCGCGTTCCTCGTGCTGAACTACACCTACACCGCGTACGGCATCTGGCACTCCACCAAGCTCTTCGGTGACCGCGGCTGGCAGTACGCGAAGACCTGGGACGAGCACATCGCGCTCTGCCGGCAGATCAAGGCCGCCGGCATCGCCCCCTGGACGTACGCCGGCAAGCACCCCCGCTACATGAGCTGGCCGCTGATCGCCACCGCGATCAAGCTCGGCGGCCCCTCCGTCGCCACCGCGATCGACAACCTGGAGCCGAACGCGTGGAAGTCCGACGCGATGAAGACGGCGGCCGACGCCTGGCACCAGATCGTCAAGGACAAGTTCATCCTGGACGGCTCACCCGGCCTCGACCACGTGCAGTCGCAGACCGCGTGGTGCCAGGGCAAGGCCGCCTTCATCTCCTGCGGCTCCTGGCTGGAGAGCGAGCAGAAGAAGGTGACCCCCGAGGGCTTCAACATGACCATCCAGCCCACGCCGAGCCTGGGCAGCGGCGACAAGCTGCCGTACGAGGCGATCCGCGGCACCGCCGGCGAGCCGTTCATGGTGCCGGCCAAGGCGAAGAACCTGGCCGGGGGTCTGGAGTACTTCCGGGTCATGCTCTCCAAGAAGGGCGCGCAGGACTTCACCCGCAAGGTCTCCAGCCTCACCATCGTCGCCGGTTCCACCGAGGGCGTCGAGCTGCCGTTCGGTCTCGACACCGTGGTGAAGGCGCTCGACGCCTCGGGCAGCAACGGCTTCAACTGGGTCTACAACAACTACTACCGGAAGCTGGAGCGGGAGCTCGTCGACGCCGCCTGCGGAGAGTTCTTCAGCGGCCGGATCGGCCCGGCGGAGTTCCTCGACCAGTGCCAGCGGGGCGCCGACTCGATCGCCCAGGACAGCTCGATCAAGAAGTACAAGCGGGCCGCGTGACGTCCGACCGGTGGGGGCCGCGAGTCCCCACCGGTCACCGCTTCCGGGAGTAGGACCAACTCGTGAGACATGGCAAGTACCCGCTGATCATCACGTTCCTGGTGCCGCCGCTGCTGCTGTACCTCGTCTTCGTCGTGTCGCCGTACCTGCAGGCGTTCCAGATCTCGACGACCGACTGGCTCGGCTACTCGGCCGAGGCGGACCCGGTCGGCCTGGCCAACTTCGAGGCGCTGCTGCACGACGGGCGGGTGTGGAACGCGCTCAAGAACAACGCGCTGCTGCTCGCCGTGGTGCCGGTGCTGACGATCGGGCTGGGCCTCTTCTTCGCCACCATGCTCAACATGGGCGGGCGAAAGGAG
>NZ_SMKG01000379.1 GCF_004348525.1 Micromonospora sp. 15K316
CGATAGAACTCCCCGCCCCGCCCCCGCAGCCAGATCCACAGCGCCCGGTAGTCACCGGACGGGTCCGTGGTGCCGGCCACCCGCCCCCGGCTGGCCTCCGTCACCTGCTCCGCCCAGTCGACGTACTCCTCCCAGGACATCCCGGCACGCGGCTCGGGCACCCGCAGGTCGCTCAACAGGTCCCGGTTGAAGATCACCGCTGCGGCGGTCTGCCCGGCGGCCACCGCCATCGTCCGGCCCGTTACCTGGCCGTACCGGGCCAGTCCCTCGGGGAGGTTGCGCAGATCGAGTCGGTTGTCCGCGACGTGGTCGGTGAGGTCGTGGACGATCTCCCGCTCGGCGTACTCGGTCAGGACGCTGTCGTCCAGCTGGATCAGGTCGGGCACGTTGCCACCAGCGGCCTGGGTGGCCAGCCGCCCGTAGTAGCCGTCAATGCCCTGCCAGGTCACCCGGAAGCTCACCCGCGGATCGCGCTCGCTGTAGAGGCGCAGTGCCTGTTCGGTCAGCTTCGCGCGCTCCGGCCCGCCCCACCAGAAGACCGACAGCTCGACCGGCCCGTTCCGGGTGGGTGTCGCGGCCGGCCCGGAGGTGCAGCCCGTGAGCCCGCCGGCCGCGAGGACCGGAGCACCCAGTAGCGCGGCGAGCACCCGGCGCCGACCGGGGTCGGCTGCCGGCACCGTCGGTCGGGAAACGGGCACGCGGGACTCCCGGGATGCGACGTGGGGGACGATCGGATCATTCACGCAGGCACCGCCCGAAGATGTCAACGTCCGTCCGGGTGGAGCCCGCGCACTCCACGGGCGTACGCGCAGATGCGCTCGGGCCACCCTGACCGCCGTACGCGAGCCACGTGGTCTACTAGGCCGCGTGGAACTTCTGCACTCGGGCAAGGTTCGGGACGTCTACGCCGACGGCGACGACCTGATCCTGGTCGCCTCCGACCGGATCTCGATCTACGATGTGGCCCTGCCGACGGTCATTCCGGACAAGGGCAAGCTGCTCACCGCGCTCTCGCTCTGGTGGTTCGAGCAGTTGTCGGACCTGGTACCGAACCACGTCATCTCCGCCACCGACGTGCCGGCCGAATTCGCCGGCCGGGCGATCCGCTGCCGACGGCTGGAGATGGTGCCGGTCGAGTGCGTCGCCCGCGGGTACCTCACCGGCGGCGGGCTCAAGGAGTACGAGCGCACCGGCGCAGTATCCGGTGTTCCGCTGCCTCGGGGCCTGGGCGAGGCCTCGATCCTGCCCGAGCCGATCTTCACCCCGTCCAGCAAGGCGCCCTTCGGCGAGCACGACGAGCCGATCACGTACGCGGACGTGGTGGCCAAGGTCGGCGAGTCGGTCGCCGAGCGGCTGCGTCAGATCACCATCGACGTCTACCGGCGCGGCGCCGAGATCGCCGCCGACCGGGGCATCCTGATCGCCGACACCAAGCTCGAGCTGGGCTGGGCGCCGGACGGCAGCCTCGTCCTCGGTGACGAGCTGCTCACCTCGGACTCGTCCCGGTTCTGGCCGGCCGAGTCGTACCAGCCGGGCCGGGTCCAGTTCTCCTACGACAAGCAGTACGTGCGGGACTGGGCCGTCAACAGCGGCTGGAACAAGCAGGCGCCCGCGCCGGACGTGCCGGCCGAGGTCGTCGAGGCGACCCGGGCCCGCTACGTCGAGGTCTACGAGAAGCTCACGGGCAACAGCTGGAACTGACGTGTTCCCGGCCGGCACGCCGGCCGGGAACACCGTCACTCAGTTGCCGCCGCCGAGTGCGGTCTTCGGCTCCGCCCGGTACGAGCGGTCCTCCGCCTGTCGGCCGACGACACCGCCGCCCGGCGTCTCCACGCTGAATGCCTGCTCGTCCGTGACGATCTTCAGCTCGTCCTGCTCGTCCGGGCGTGCTGCCTGCTCGGGGTTGCTCGTCCGGCGCGGTGCCAGCTCCGGCGGAACGGCCCGGCCACCGCGGGCCGGACGCGCCGGCTGGCTCGCCGCCGGACGGCTCCGCAGGCTGCTCGGCACCTCCTCCAGCCGGGACACGCGCGCGCCGGTGGGCGGCGCCACAGGTGCGTCGAGCACCGGCGCGACGCCTTCCGGCTGACCGTCGCCCAGCCACTCGCCGCCTGGCTGCACCGGCCGGGCCGTACGGTCCTGGTCCCGCTTCGACCGGGCGGGCGTGGCCGGTGGCGTGCTGCCGCCCTTCGCCGAGTTGCCCAGCACCGACGGGGAGGTGCCCGGGCGGGTCGGCGTCGAGCTGCCGTGCCTGTCGGAGGGCAGTCCGGTCCCCGGCCGGCCCTTCGTGGGCTGCCGACTCTGCAGCACCGGCGGGGAGGTGGCGTTGCTGCGCGGCGCGAACTGCTCGGCACCGGGCGCCCCCGGCCGGCCCGGCGTACGGCCGGCGGTGGACTCGCTCGTCGTGCCGGGCGCACCCGGCCGACGCGTGGTCGACGCCGGCGGGGCGCCCGTCTGGCCGGGATTGCCCCGGGTTCCGGCCGGCGGTGGCGTGGCGTTCGCCGACGCCCCCGGGCTGCGCAAGGCGTTCGGCGGTGCGGGCCGCCCCCCGGCCGGGGGTGGGGTGG
>NZ_SMKG01000037.1 GCF_004348525.1 Micromonospora sp. 15K316
CATGGCGAGGCTCCCGGTCGGGGCTTCGAGTCTTGGTCGACAGCTGTCCTACCTGGAGCCTCGCACCCATCGATCACCGGGCCTGCCACACCGGCCCTGAGCCGCAAGATCAGCTTGGAAAAGGCTCAATGCGTCGTACGTCCAGTCGGCGCCGACGAACCCCTGGTAGGCATGGTGGTCGACCAGAGCAAGAAAGCCCGAGTCGTCGGTCGCCTCGAACCTGCGGCGTAGGTGCATGTGATCCCCCGGTCACCTTGTCCCGGGCATGCTCCCGGGTGTTGAGCCCTGGGTCAAGCAGGGGATCCCTACGCTGTGAGCCATCCGTACAGCCAAGACCATCCATCGACACCGACGCTGCCCGAAACGATGGACGGGCTGACCAGTCGGACAGCCAACGACCAGCCATCCGCGATCTTCTTCTGATCTTGACGGATGCCTGGCGGGTGTCCGAGGGTGATCAGATGACGTCGCACGTGTGGCTTCACAAGGATGAGCACTTCCGCCCAGGCGAAGAACTCTTCCGCAGTGAGCGAGAGTTCCACCTGTGGTCGTACTCGGCTTCGCACAGCCAGCTGCTGCTTCGGGCGGAGCGAATGCCCGGAGGCGACAGCCGCCTTCCCACGACAACAGAGGTGCTTTTCAAGCCGGTCGGGGCGGCGCAGATCCAGGAGGCGTACCGCAGCTTGGTGATTCGGTGTGCAACCAAGGAAGAGACCGTCCGGATCCACGGCGGTATCTCGGACTACGGCTACCGCGACGAAGATGCCCGGGTGCTCGTGTTGGAGAGCGAGGGTGTGACCGGTTACGTCGTCACCCTCGCTGTCGGTTGGCGGGAGGGCGTCCTGTCGTACCTGCAGCCGTCGTTCTTCAACACGTTCAGCCCGTACGACCCGGTTTGGCCGGTCAAGCCGCTCTTCGGAGTCGGCGGTGAGTACGAGGTCGCCTCGCCGGAGGAGGTGGCGCAGGCGTTCCTCACCGGTCTGCCAGAAGGCGAACGCCGCGAGCGACACCGCTACGTGCACGTACTCATTGCAGTGACCGAGGAAAACGGCCACCGGAGACGACACAATGTGGGGGTATTTCTCACCGAGGCGGACGCCGAGGAGGCAAAGAGACTGGTCGAGCCCCACGTGGCGATCTGTGGAATCGAAATGATCCCGGTGGTGCTGTAGCAGGCGCGCCAGCTGGGCGGCGGAGCCCACGCGGATCAGAAGAATTGCCGGGCCATCCACGGGCCACACGCGGGTGCCATCAGGGGCCAAGTCAGGCCGTCCTATGGTGTCGCGGTGGATGAGCACACCACCGAGACTTCCGGACACTCGGACCAGCACGAGATGTTCAGATCTCTGCCCTTCCCCTTCAGTGGTGGCCGGTTCCCCGACAACCTGGGGGCAGTGGTGCAGCGCACGGTGCTGGACGGCATAGAGCCGGCGCGTGAGGTGATCCACACCGCCGACAACTCCTGGATGGTCGGCGACGGTGTCAACGATCCGAACCGGCCTGGCGCAGTAGTCGCGACGTGCATCAGGCATGTCGTCGAGCTGAACTCAGCGGTGGCGCAACTCGCCAGCCTTCCGCTCGGTCAGTCGGCCTTTCGGAGGAACGCAGGCGAGCCGTGGGTGATCGAACCTCACTCATGGTCGGAGGAGTGATCCACCGACCACATGCCGCCGCACCTGGCCTCGGTCCTCTTACCGTCCCTAGAAGGCCGGACCACGACGACCCGGTTTGAGAGAGCCATTTCAGCTGGTCGGGCGAGGTTCCGCCAGGTAGACGGAGGTAGGCGACGTGGTCTCGCCTCCGGCAGCAGGTCTCACGCCGTGAGCCGGGCGACGTGGTCGATCAGGACGCCCCGGAGCCCGTCGTGCTCGGGGAGGTCCGTACCGAAGATCTCCTCGACCTGCAGCAGCGAGTCGACCAGCCGCTTCGGGTCGCCCCCGCCGACGGCCGCGGCCGCCTTGAGCCGGTCGGCCAGCGGATCGTCGAGCGGAAGCTGGTGGCCGCGGGTGTCCCGGCCCTTCGCCACGTACGCCATCCAGGCCGCGACCGCGAGCGCGGCCTGCCGCGGGATCGCTCCGGCGGCGAGGCGGTCGCGGACGGTGCCGAGGAGCCGGACCGGCAGTTTCTGTGATCCGTCCATGGCGACCTGCACGGTCCGGTGCCGCAGCGCCGGGTTGGCGAACCGTTGCAGCACCTGCCGCCGGTAGCCGGCCAGGTCCAGGCCGTCGGGCACGCGCAGGGTCGGTGCCACGTCCTCGACCATCAACGCCTCTGCCGCGGTGGCGAGTTCGTCGTCGGCGAGCGCGGCCGCGATGGTGCCGTGACCGCGTAGGGCCCCCAGGTAGGCGAGCAGCGAGTGGGTGGCGTTGAGCATGCGTAGCTTCACCGACTCCCAGGCGGCGACGTCGTCGGTGAAGACCGCGCCGGCGCGGTCCCAGGCGGGCCGATCGGCGGCGAAGTCGTCTTCGATGACCCACTGGCGGAACGGTTCGGCCACCACGACGCCCCGGTCCTCCAGTCCCAGGACCGTCCGGACGTGCGCGCGGTCGTCGTCGGTACTGGCCGGCACGATCCGATCGACCATGCAGGACGGGAAGCGCACGGACGTCGCGATCCAGTCCGCGACCGGTCCCGCCTCGGCGTCCGGCAACGCGGCCAGGAAGTCGTGCACCAGGTTGTGCAGGACCTCGCCGTTGCCGACGAGGTTGTCGCAGGAGAGCACGGTGACCGGTCCGGCGGCGCCGGCCGCGCGTCGCTGCAGCCCGCGGACGAGCTGCCCGACGGCGGTCCGTGGGGGCCGTCCCGCGAGGTCGGCGGCCACCTCCGGGTCCGACCGGTCCAGCCGGCCGGTGCCGTCGCGGCGGTAGCCCTTCTCGGTCACGGTGAGCGTGACGAGGCGTACGGCGGGGTCGGCGATCCGGTCGACGACAGCTGCCGGGTCGCCGGCCCCGTGCAGCACCTCCCGGACGCTGCCGACGACGCGCGGGGGTGCCGCGCCGGGGCCTCGTTCCAGCACCGTGTAGAGGCCGTCCTGCGGCGTCAGTTGGTCGCGTACGGACGCCGACCGTTGGGTGACCCCGGCGATGCCCCAGTCGTCGCGGCCGGTGGCCGCCGCGGCCTGCTCGGTGAAGACGGCCTGGTGTGCCCGGTGGAACGCGCCGATGCCGAGGTGCACGATGCCGACCCGCAGCGCGCGCGGATCCACCGCCGGCGGGGTGAACGCCCCGCCCGGCCCGAGGCGGTCCAGCCCGTCGAGGCCGAGCCGTGGCACTTCGCTCACAGGACGGCTCCGAGCTGCCACGGGACGATCTCCTCACCGCCGAGGCCGAGCTCCTCGCTCGCGCTGCGGCGGCCGGAGGCCACGTCCAGCAGCAGGTCGTAGACGCGCCGGCCCATCTCATCGAGGGTGACGCCCTGCTCGACGACCGGGGAGCAGTCCAGGTCGATGTCGGCCGCCATCCGGCTGGCCAGTTCGGCGTTCGTGCCGAGCTTGACGGTGGGGACGGGGCGGCTGCCGAAGACCGAGCCGCGGCCGGTGGTGAAGCAGATGAGGTTCGCTCCGCCGGCGACCATCCCGGTCACGGAGACGGGGTCGTAGCCGGGGGTGTCCATGAAGACCAGCCCGGGCCGCGGGATCGGCTCGGCGTAGTGGCACACCGCGGCGAGCGGGCTCCGGCCGGCCTTCGCCACGGCGCCGAGCGACTTCTCCAGGATGGTGGTGATGCCGCCGGCCTTGTTGCCGGGGGACGGGTTGGCGTCCATCGTGGTTCCCTGCCGTCCGGTGTACTCCTCCCACCACCGGATCCGCTCCAGCAACGCCTCAGCGGTCTCCGGGTTGGTGGCCCGCGCGGCGAGGAGGTGTTCGGCGCCGTAGATCTCCGGGGTTTCGCCGAGCACGGAGGTCGCGCCGGCCGCGACCAGCAGGTCGGAGGCGACGCCGAGGGCCGGGTTCGCGGTCAGTCCGGACCAGCCGTCGGACCCGCCGCACTGCAGGCCGAGCACGAGTTCCTCGACCCCGATTTCGGTGCGGGTCGCGCCGGCGAGGTCCCGCATCATGCCCCGGACCAGTTCGACGCCGCGGGTCACCGCGGCGGAGGTGCCTCCCAGCTCCTGGATGGTGTACGACGACACGGGCACGTGCTCGGCCACCCCGAGGTCGGCCATGAGCCCGGTCACCGCGTTCACCTCGCAGCCGAGCCCGACCACGACCAGGCCGCCGATGTTCGGGTTGCGGGCGTAGCCAGCCAGGGTACGGCGCAGCACCTCCCACCCTTCGCCCCGGTCGGCCATCCCGCATCCGGTGCCGTGGGTCAGGGCGACCACGCCGTCGACGCCGTCGAGGCCTTCCGCGTCGTCCTCGGTGACCCGGGCGATCTTCCGGGCGACGGTGGCGGAGCAGTTGACGGTGGTCAGGACGCCGACGTAGTTGCGGGTGGCGCCCCGACCGTCCGGGCGGCGGTAGCCGTGGAACGTGCGGCGCAGGTCGGCGGGGAGCCGTGGGGCGGTGATTGTGCCTTCCCCACCAGCGACGCGGGCGGCCGCGTCCTGCGGCATGCCGAGGTTGTGCGTGTGCACGTGCTCACCCGCGCGGATCTCCACCAGCGCCCGCCCGATAACCTGGCCGTACTTGCGTACCGGCGATCCGGCGGACAGGTCGCGCAGGGCGACCTTGTGCCCGGCGGGCACGTCGTCGCGCAACGCCACACCGGCCACCCCCGGCGGCGCCAACGGCTCCCCCGCGGTCATCGGCGTCGTCGCCACCGCGACGTCGTCGCTGTCGTACAGGACCACCACGCTCATCGGTTCGCCTCCCTCACCACGGGTGTGCCGTGCCTCCCGCTCGCCTTCCAGCGGGTCACGATGGCCTGGGCGTCGGTGATCCTCACGGCTCCGGTTCCTCCTTGACCCGGGCGACGAGCTGGGTCGGGTTGACGTACCGGAGGGCGATGACGAGCAGCACCAGCATCATCGCGGTGTACATGACCGCCATCGCGTCCACCGACTGCTGGGCGCGGATGCCGGCCGCGGACATCGAGTAGTAGAGCGCGACGACCAGGGTCTGCGAGTCCGGGCCGGCGGTGAGGAAGGTGAGCTCGAACATGCCGACGGTCCGGACCAGGACGAGGATCGCCGAGGCCAGCATTCCGGGCAGCAGCAGCGGCGCCAGCACGCGCAGGAACACCGACCGCATGCCGGCCCCGCACATCCGGGCCGCGCTCTCGATCCGCGGGTCGATCTGCTCGATGAACGGCGTCATGGTGAGGATCACGAACGGCACCGACGGGACGAGATTCGCCAGCACCACGCCGGAGAGGTGCCCGGCGAAGCCGAACTTGTAGAGCACCGTCGCCAGCGGGATGCCGTAGGTGATCGGCGGCATCAGGATCGGCAGCAGGAAGACCAGGTAGATGGCCCGTTTCCCGGGGAAGCTGCGCCGCGCCAGCACGTACGCCGCGGGGACGCCGATCAGCAGCGACAGTCCCACGACGAGCAGGGACACCTGCAGGGTCACCGTGATCACCTGGAGCAGCGCGAACTCGGTCCACGCGTCGCCGTACCACTTGGTGGTGTAGCCGTCCGGGAACCAGGTGTCGAACCAGCGCTGCCCGAAGGAGCTGACCAGCACGGATCCGACGACGCCGAGCAGGTTGAGGAAGAAGAAGATGACCGCGCCCCAGACCAGCCAGGCGGCGGGACGGGCGACGATCCGCCGCCGGGTATCGGTTGCCGCGGTGGTGGTGACCATCAGCCCTTACCTCCCGTGGAACCGGTGTAGAAGCGCGTCCGGGCGAACAGCACCACCGCGATGACCACCAGCTCGATCAAACCCATGATCATCGCGATCGCCGAGGCGTACGGGTAGTCGTACTGCTCGTAGGCCGCCTGGTAGGCGGCGATCGAGATGACCCGGGTCTCCCCTGCCGGGTTGCCGACCAGGACCGCCGACGGGAAGACGCTGAACGCGAGGACGAACGTCAGGCAGAACGTGGTGGCCAGCCCGGGCATCAGCAGCGGCAGGGTGATCATGCGGAACCGCTGCCACCAGCCGGCGCCGAGGGTCGCCGCGGCCCGCTCGAGCGTCGGGTCGATGCCGGACAGGTACGACAGGACGAGCAGGAAGGCGAAGGGGAACCCGGTGATGACGAGCGAGAAGAAGACGCCCCAGTAGTTGTGGACGAGCCGGATCGGTTCGTCGGTGAGGTGCAGGGCGGTCAGCACCCGGTTGAACCAGCCGGTCGGGCCGAGGAAGTTCAACAGTCCCTGGGCGGTGAGCACGGTGCCGAGGGTGATGGGCACCACCAGCAGGATCGTGACCAGCCGCTTGCCGCGGAACCGGCCCCGCATCCGGTAGGCGATAGGCACCGAGGCGACCACGTTGAGAAGCGCGGCGGGCAGCGCCAGGCCGAGCGTGGTCCAGATCGTGTCACGCTGGTAGGCGTCGCCGAAGAACCGCGCGTAGTCGCTGAACGGGCCACCCTCGGTGGGCTGGAACGACAGGCCCAGCCCGTAGAAGAACGGGTAGAGGAAGAGCAGCACGACGAAGAGCAGCGCCGGGGTGAGCAGCCACAGGTGACGGTCGACGCCGCGCTCGGCGAGGCGATGCTGCCAGTGCGCCCGCGCGGGCGCCGGGGGCCCGGCGGACTCCACTGCGGGGGTGGGGGTCGTGACGCTCATCCGACCAGCCCTGGTTCCTCGACCACGGCCGCCGCCTTGTCGGCGGGCCGGGTGGCGGCCGCGTCGCCGGGGAAGACGAGCAGCCGCTGCGGGTCGATGCTCAGGGTGACCGGATCGCCGGGCGCCACCCGCCGGTCGGTACGCAGGTGGACCCGGGAGCCGGCGGCGGTGACCGCCTCCGCCGCCAGTTCCCGCCCCTGGTACTCGACCACCTCGATCTCCGCCGGGACGGCGTTGGTCGTCGCGTCGCCCTGATCGACCCGGACGTCCTCGGGGCGCACCGCGACGATCACCTCGTCGCCGGGCGCCACCGGGCCGACCGGGACGCCGACGAGCCGCAGGCCGTCCCGCTCGACGGCGACCGTGCCGTCGGCCGCCTCCCGCACCCGCATCGTCCACAGGTTGCGGTAGCCCATGAAGTCGGCGACGTGCCAGTTGGCGGGGCGGGTGTGCAGCTCCTCCGGGGCACCGATCTGCTGGACGCGGCCTTCCCGGAGCACCACCAGGCGATCGGCCAGCGACAGCGCCTCCTCCTGGTCGTGCGTCACGTAGACCGTGGTGAGCCCCAGCGACTGGTGCAGCCGGCGGATCTCGGTACGCATCTCCAGGCGCAGCTTGGCGTCGAGGTTGCTCAACGGCTCGTCCATGAGCACCAGCGACGGCTCCAGGACGACCGCACGGGCGATCGCCACCCGCTGCTGCTGGCCGCCGGAGAGCTGGCCGGGCAGCTTCCCCGCGTGGTCCTCGAGGCGTACCAGGCGGACCGCCTCGTCGGTGCGGCGGCGGATCTCGTCCTTCGGCAGCCGCCGCATCCGCAGCCCGAACGCGATGTTGGCCCGCACCGACATGTGCGGGAACAACGCGTAGTTCTGGAACACCATCCCGAAGCCGCGGCGCTCCGGCGGCAGCGTGTCGATCCGCCGCTCGTCCTGCCAGATGCTGCCCGCCGTCAGCGGCAGCAGCCCGGCGAGGCAGTTCAGGGCGGTGGACTTACCGCAACCCGACGGGCCGAGCAGGGCGACGAACTCGCCCGCCTCGATCGTCAGGTCGAGGTCACGCAGGGCGTCATGGCCGCCGAAGCGACGCGACACGCCCTGCAGTCGCAGCTGGGAGAACGCTTTGGCGCCGGCGGTCATCCCTGCTTGACCTTCCCGCTACCGATCTCGCGGTCCCACCTGTCGAACGCCGCCACCAGCGCCTTCGCGTCCAGCGGCACCTCGGTCGGGTTGTTCGCGATCAGCGAGTCGTACTCCGGTCGGCCGAAGTCCCGGATGGCGTCCTGACTCTTCTGCGGCGCGTCCGACAGCTGCACACCCTGCACCGCCGGGCCCGGGTAGAAGTAGCCCTCGTCGTAGGCCTTCGCCTGCTGCTGCGGAGTGAGCATGAACGCCAACAGGGCCAGCACCGCGGCCTGGGTGTCCGTCGACGCCCCCTTCGGGATCACCGCGTAGTGCGCGTCGGTCACCCAGTGGAACCCCTGCAGCGAGGTGACCTTGGCCTCCTTCGGCACCGTGCCGAGCACCCGGGGGTTGATGTCCCAGCCGGTCGTCGACGCGATCACGTGCACCGAGCCGTTCGCCAGGTTCTTCATCGTCTCGGTGGTGCCGGACGGGTAGTAGTCGACGTGCTGGTTGAGTTCCTTGAGGTAGGCCCAGGTCTTGTCCCACCCGTTCACCGGGTCCTTCGGGTCCTTGTCGCCGAGGATGTAGGGCAGCCCCATCAGGAACGTCCGCCCGGGACCGGAGTTCGACGGGCGGGCGTACTGGACCTTGCCGGGGTGGGCCTTGGCGTACGCGAGGAGCTGCTCCGCGCTGGTCGGCGGCGTCGCCACGGTCCCCGGCAGGTACTCCAGCAGCGGACCGGACGGGTAGTAGGTGACGGTCACGCCCGCGTTGCCGGCGAGCTTCTGCATGGCGGCGGCCGGCGCGAGATAGTTGTTCATGCCGGTCAGCCGGCTCTCGAACTTCGGCAGGACGTCGAGCCACAAGCCCTGGTCGATGCCGGCCGCGAGACCGTCGACGCCGGTGAGCACCAGGCCGATGTCCACCCGGTCGGCGTTCTGCTGCGCCTTGATCTTGCCGACCAGCTCCGGGGCGGGCGACTTGGAGTAGGTCACCCGGGAGATGACGTCCGGGTTCTTCTCGACGAACTCGTCGATCATTCCCTGGGTCAGCTGCAGGTTGCCCGCGACGTCGAGGATGTTCAGCGCCACGGCCTTGCTCGGCTTGTCGGGAACCTCGCCGTCACTGTCGCCGCCGGAGCCACCGGAGGTGTCCGGGGCGCCGCAGGCGGCGGTAACGGGCAGCAGGGACGATGCTGCGGCGATCAGGGCGCTCCGCCGGGTGATACCCATGAAACTTCCCTCTCTCGGTGGTCAGTCACGGTGGTGGTGATGGGTGGGGCGCGTCCTTCCGGCCGGGAAGTTCAGTCGGTCGGCGCGACCCCGGTCGAGCCGCGAACCAGCAGCTGGGTGGGTAGCTCCCGACGCGGCTTACGCACGCCGTCGGGCCGCTCCAGCAGCGACAACAACAGGTCGACAGCAGCGCGGCCGGCCTGCTCCTTGGTGAGCGAAACGGTGGTGAGCGTGGGCGACGACATCGACGACATCTGGATGTCGTCGATGCCGATCACGCTGAGGTCCTGCGGTACGCGCAACCCGCGGTCCCGCAGCCGGCCGAGCAGGCCCAGCGCCATGACGTCGTTGTAGGCGATGACGGACGTGACACCGGAGGCGACGATGAGGTCCGCCGCGGCGACCCCGCCCTCGAACTGGGGCGGGAAGTGACCGGCCACGTACAGGTCCATCCCGGCCGCGTCGGTCGCCGAACGCAACGCCCGGATCCGGTCCCGGTTGGACCAGGACGTACGCGGACCACCGACCCAGGCCACCCGGTGGTGGCCGAGCGCCGCCAGGTGCGCGACGGCCTGCCCGATCCCGTCCGAGTTGTCGAAGACGACGGACGGCACCCGCCCGAAGCGCCGGTTGACCATGACCAGGGTCGTGGTCGCGGCGAGCGTGAGGATGTCCTCCTCCCGCCCCCGGGGAGAGCAGAGGATGAGCCCGTCGACCTGCTTGGCGAGGACCCGCACCAGATCGCTCTCCGCGGCCGGGTCCTCGTCGGAGTCGGCCAGGAAGACGGCGTAGTCCGCCTCCCTGGCCCGGGCCTGCACGCCCTTCACCAGGCTGGGAAAGAACGGGTTGGCCAGGTCCGGCACGATCAACCCCAGGTTCCCGGTCTTACCGGTGATCAGACCCCGCGCCGCCCGGTTCGGTTCGTAACCCAGCCGCTGCGCCGCGCGCAGCACCCGCTCCCGGGTCACCGAGTTGACCAGCCCGGGCATCGACAACGCCCGGGACACCGTGGACGGTGAAACGCCGGCCTCCCGGGCCACCTCGCGGATCGTCGTGCGCAACGGTTCACCTCCTCAATCGGGAAACCGTCACGTCCGAAGTTTGAAACCGATTGCAGAACACTGTCAATACTGCCGAGCATGAATGTTCCCTGGCTCCGCTGAACCCACCCTTGTGACCGAGACCCGTCGATGCAATCCTTTGCAGGGCCCGTTCCAACGACGCCGCAGAGGAGACGTTCGTGGCACAGCTGCGTCTGCATCCCGACCGCGCGCTACCGGCCGACACCGACATCCGCGCCGTGGCACGCCGCATCTACCACTCCACACGGGAACTGCCGCTGCTCTGCATGCACGGGCACGTGGACGCCGCCGTCCTCGCCGACGACCAACGCTTCTCCGACCCCGCTCACCTGCTGGTCGTGCCGGACCACTACGTGACCCGGATGCTCGTCTCGCAGGGCGTCACCCTCGACCAGCTCGGCGTCCGCCGCCTCGACGGCACGGTGGCCGAAACCGATCCCCGCGCCATCTGGCGGCTCTTCTGCGCCCACTGGCACCTGTTCCGCGGCACCCCCAGCCGCTACTGGCTGGAACACGAAATCGCCGAAGTGCTCAAACTCGACCTCACCCCCGGCCCCGACACCGCGGACGAGCTCTACGACCTCGTCGACGCACGACTGGCCGAACCGGGCTTCCGGCCGCGTACCCTGCTCGACACCTTCAACATCGAGCTGATCGCCACCACCGACTCCGCGACCTCGCCCCTGCACGGCCACGCCCGACTCCGCGACGCGGGCCTCGGCGAACGGGTGGTGCCCACCTTCCGCCCGGACGCCCTCACCCACGTCGGCCACCCCGGCTGGACCCGCCACCTCGAACAGCTCCAAGAGCTCACCGGCGAGGACACCGGCGACTACGACGGCTACCTCGCCGCCCTACGCGCGCGGCGCGCCGCGTTCGTCGCCGCCGGCGCCCGAGCCACCGACCACGGCCACCTCACCGCCGCCGCCGAGCCGCTCGGCCCCGCCGAAGCCCGACGGATCTACACCGAGGCGCGCCACGGCACGGCCGGCCCCGACGCGACGGAGGCGTTCGCCGGCCACATGCTCTACGAGATGGCCCGGATGTCCTGCGACGACGGCCTCGTCATGCAGATCCACCCCGGCGTGCTCCGCGACCACGATCCCGAAATCCACCGCGAATTCGGCTCCGACCTCGGTTTCGACATCCCCATCACGGCCGAGTTCACCCGCTCGCTCCGGCCGATGCTCAACGCCTTCGGCCGCGACCCCCGATTCCGGGTGGTGCTCTTCACCGTCGACGAGACGGTCTACTCCCGAGAGCTCGCCCCGCTCGCCGGCGTCTACCCCGCCGTACGCCTCGGTGCCCCGTGGTGGTTCCTGGACAGCCCCGACGGGATGCGCCGCTTCCGCGAACTGGTCACGGAAACGGCGGGCTTCTACAACACCAGCGGCTTCGTCGACGACACCCGGGCGTTCCTGTCCATCCCGGCCCGGCACGATCTCGCCCGACGCATCGACGCCGGCTACCTGGCCCGCCTCGTCCTCGAACACCGGTTGACCGAGGACGAGGCGATCGAGACGGCAACCGACCTGGCCTACCGCCTTCCCCGGGAGGCCTACGCCCGGCGGACCCAGTGAGGACGCCCGGATCGGTGCCGGGAGTGGAAGACGGGACGCGGTCGTGTACCTCGTGACGGTCGGATCCGGTGAGGGTCGAGGAAGGCGCCGAGGGGCGACAAGAACGACGATCGTCATTACGCTCGGCTAGGCGACCAGGCGGGCCTCGCCTGGAACTGATGTCAGGGGAGCAGGGATGAACCGTGGCAGGAAGGCATCGGCCGTCGCGGCGGCCGGTGCATTGGCCATCGTCACGATCTTGACCGCGGGCGGGTCGCCCGCGGCCGCACGGACAGCCGCGACAGCGACTGCGGCAGCCGGCGACGCGATCATCCATGACGAGAATCCACGGGTGCCCGAAGGGGCGGCGTGGACGGAGGCGTACTTCCCGTCCTCCGACGGCAGCGGCGTCGAGCTGCACGCCGACGTGCTGCGCCCCGCGCACCTGCCGGCACACGCGAAGACGCCGGTGATCCTCTCCGTAGGCCCGTACTTCGCCCACGCCGGGCAGACCGGCCCCGAGGGCTGGGACCAGGTCGGACCGTCGGCGCGTTTCCAGGACCTCGTCGACGGCGCCGACCTGATGGCGCGCGGCTACACCTTCGTGATGGTGGACCTGCGTGGCTTCGGCGGCAGCACCGGGTGCCTGGACTGGGCCGGCCCGGGCGAACAGGCCGACGTCCGCGCGGCCATCCAGTGGTCGGCCAGCCAGCCGTGGTCCAACGGCAAGGTCGGGATGTACGGCAAGTCCTACGACGCCGTCACCGGGCTGGTGGGCAACAACCTCAAGATGCACGCTTTGAAGGCGGTCGTCGCCCAGGAGCCCCTCTGGGACATGTACAACTACCTGTTCAGCAACAAGATGCCCCGCCCCAACGTCACGGGCACGCCGGCGGCGTACAACTCGATCGCGGTCATGCCTGCGATGGCCGACGACAGCGACCGGTACAAGGCGAACGCGGCCTACGAGGCGAGCCATCCGGAGTGCCTGAGCGACAACATGACCAACAACAACAACCCCGACGCCGATTCGGCGTACTGGAGGGCCAGGAACCTGGCCAAGGACGCCGCCGGGACCCGCACCCCGTTGTTCGTGACCCAGGGCTTCATCGAGTCCAACACCAAACCTGAGGACATGGACGAGTACCTGGCCAACCACCGCGGCCCGGAGCGCGCTTGGCTGGGCCAGTGGGACCACGTGCGGGGCAACGACACCGACGGCGACGGCCGGTTGCAGATGGGCCGTGCCGGTTGGTTCGACGAGGTGATGCGCTTCTATGACCAGTACCTCCGCGGCACGCGCCCGACGGTGACCGATCCGGCGTACGCCATCGAGGACAGCCTCGGCCACTGGCGCGCGCAGAAGACCTGGCCGGTGATCGGAACGTCGTACGACGCGCGGCTCGCCACCGGCCGGTACCTCGACAACGGCGGCGTCCCGGCGACGGCCGCCGAGTCCCGCGCGATGGACCAGGGCCGCTGGGACATGGAGCGGGCACCGCGCCTCGAGGTGCTGTCCCGGGCCGAGAAGACCGCCGCCGCGCAGGGCGACGCCTCGGCCTCCAGCTACTGGACCTGGTCCACGCCCACCTCCCAGGCGCTGCGGATCACCGGTACGCCGAGGATCACGCTCCGCGCGAGCACCAGCGGAAACGTGATGGTGCGCCTGTGGGACGTCGCTCCCGACGGCACGGCGACCATGTTCGACGAGAACGTCGCGCTGATCGAGCGCGGCGGACGGATCTCCTTCGACCTGAAGTCGACCGACTGGACCGTCAAGCGCGGGCACCAGCTCGGGGTCCAGATCGGCACCATCGACTCCAACAGGTGGCGGGACGTCCCCTCGGGCCACACCATCAAGGTCTCCGACGCCCGGCTCAGCTTGGACGTGCAGAACCCGCGCTACGACGTGCCGACCCAGGGTGACCGCTCGCCGTACCTGGACTCGTACCTGACGGCGAACACCACCACGCTCAGCGACATCGGTCGCGGCACGTTCCCGCTGCGGCTCTCCCGGAACGGCTGACCGTTACAGCTGCCCGGTGCCCGCCGCCTGGCGGGTGCCGGGCGGCCCGTTCCGGCCGTGCGCGCGGAGCGTGCGGCTCCGTCGCTGACCTGCCGCCGGTAGAACAGCCGACACTCTGTGCGGCGGGGCTCGCGACGGTCCGGTGAGCCGAGTAAACCCCTCATGAGCCTCTTGCCGCCCTCAGGCGACGCCCGGGCTGCGCAGGCCAAATGACAGCCACACGACCAGCGTGGGCAGCCGAATTGAGAGCGACAGCCCGGGCGCCTCGACCGAGGCCTGGCCGGGCCACTGTCGCAGGTCAATGAAACACGTAGCCGAATTCAGGCGTCCGGAAGGTGGGGGAAGCTCCGCTCAAGCCCTGCTGGCGGCTTGTTCGGTCTTTGTTCCGACGGTGTCGTTAGGGCATGGGCCGTGGTTGGCTGACGTCATTCGGTTCGTCATGGCGAGGAGGAGGGCGGCTGCCGCCAGCACGGGCGGCAGCATGAACGGGGCACGGGGTCCGGCTTGCTCCACGAGGAGGCCGGCGAGTGCCTGGCCGGCAGCTGTGCCGACGGGTCCGGCGGCGCAGACGATGGTCATGGTGATCGCGGCTCGGGTGGGCGCCAGCTGCTCGGTGATGGCGTAAATGGTGATCATATAAGGCGCGATAGCGATTCCCGCTACCAGGACGACGGCCGCGAGTGGCGGCCGTGTCCCGCTGGCGGGTAATAGGATCATGGCGATGAGAAGCCCGAGAGCGAAGAGGCGGTAGCGGGTCCGCAGGGGCATGCGGGATGGGATCCAGGCGTAGGCGATGCTGGCGATGGCACTGCCAGCACCAAGCGCGGCGTACAGCAATCCGCCGACGGAGGCGTTGTCCACTGCGGTGGCGTGTGCTGTCACTCCCACCTGAACGGTACCGAAAATGGCGCCCATAACCGCCATGGCGGCACACATCGCTGCCAGTCCCGCCCTGGGCAGCGGCGACGTCGCTGATCGCGATGGCATCCGCTCGGGTGCGGTCGTGTATAGCAACGCCACCGGAGCCGCCGCCGCGAGGAGAAGCACGATGCACGCCGTGAGCGGCGCGCCTGCTGGGACGGGGGCCCAGGTTGCGGCGAGGAGTCCAACCACAGCGGGACCGGCGATAAAACTCGCCTCGTCCGCAGCAGCTTCGTACGACAACGCGGTGGTCATCAGACCTGGCTGTTCAGGCCGCGACTGCGCCAGATAAGACCAGTGAACGCGGATCAGGGGGCCTACCTGCGGTTGAGTCGCGCCGACGAGGACAGCGGCGGCGAAAAGCGTCGGACGATCAGCGAAGGTGGCGGCAAGGAGACCGGCCAGAGCGACGGCGTTCGCAACGGCCATGAAGACGCCAAGCTGACGGATGCCGGTGCGGTCGGCCAGCCGCCCGACGATGACGCCTCCCGCACCGATGGCGAGGCTCTGAGCTGCGGCGGCCGCGCCGGCGAAGGCATAGCTGCCCGTGGCATGTTGCAGCAGCAACAGCGTGCCGAGGGGCGTCATTGCATACGGCAGGCGCGCGAGAAATCCGAGGGGGAAGACCACCGAACGGGTCGTACGGGCGAGCTCTCGGTATGACAAGGCGTTCTCCTCGCATGACGAAGAGACGCGCCTACCCAGCCACCGGACGCGCACAAATCCCGATTCTGTTCGCAGATTAACAGCGCCGATGTCATCGATCAAGGCTGGCCTGCGTTGGTGAAGTGCGCACGAAGCTGCCCGACTCGTACAGGATCTCCCGTGGCAGGGTCGGAAGTTCACTGAGTCGATCCCTCGGCGCCTACCACTCCTTGGTCGCTACCAGCAGAGACAGGTGCTCTTGAGGGTGGAACTTCCGCTATGCACTTCCGCATCACGCCTGACGGGGTTCCTTCGACAGCGATCACTTGTTACGTTCGGTGCATCGTTGAACACGGGAGATTGGTCGACGATGACAAGGGACTAAGGAGGCAACAGTGCGCTCCTCCGCCGCGCCGACTGATCGCCGACGCCATCAGCCTTTTTGGATGGACTATTTGTTGGCGCGCTCCCAACGCGGCCAAACGTACTAATCACAGGACATCGGTGCACCACCTTCCATTGGCGCGGAGTCGCGCAGCTTTGCGTCCTTTCCACTAATGGCAGCGGCGCGGCAACCAGCAACACCCGATCGGCGAGGTCAAGCGACCACTGCCGGCCCGGCCGGCCATCAGCGATCGCGTCCCCGCCCCGCTCGGCGACCAGCCGGACCAACCTGCGGAACTGGGCGGGCTGCAGCCCGGTGAACGGAGAGACCCACTCCGAGCGAGCCAACGGTGATCACCTGCACCCGGTGTGATCCACCATGGACCATCACCGAGTTACGAGGCATTCCTTGAGAAGGGACGGCTACAGGTAGCTTCGCCGGGCAGCGGATCAGCCACGGCTGTCTACTATCCTGCGGTCATGCTCATTCCCGGTTACCAGGATCGATTCTCAGAGGACGTCAACGTCGCAGCGCTCACTGTCGACGGGTGGCATCACGCAGAGCGACCCGGGTTCTGGGCACTGTACTGGCGGGAGTTTCTGCTTCCCGACGAGGATGACCTGCTCCCCGAGATTTGGGGAGCTAGCGGCGACGACCTGGACGAGCTTTTCGACTCGGCGTCCTGGCCGGTGCTGCGGATGGGCCTGGGCGGTGGCGCTGAACTCGCCGTGGTGTTTCGCAACCTCCGAGAGGAGGGCGGAGTCGACTTCCTGGTCCTACCCAACGGTGGCCGCGACGCCATCGAGATCGCCGGGCTGGACGGGCACCAGCGCGGCCCCGGACTCTCCTGGGCGGAACTGGCGGCCGTCGCCGGACGCCAACGCAACCCGGCCCGGCGCGCGCAGACCCTGCTGCTTCTCGCCCCTGCATTCGGCGACGAGGCGGCAGACACCCCGGACGCGGTGGCCTTGCTCGTCAAGGCGATGCGCACGCTAGGCGCAATCGGAGACACCGAGCGAGTGGCGACGGCAGCAGTCTCCGACGAGGTGCACTTCTGGGGGCACGTGCCGTGGGTGGCTGGCGTGCCCGGCTCGGAGTACGCCCCGCGCAACCCGGACAGCCTGTTCGCCTTGCCGGAAGCCTCCCGGCGGCTGGTCACAGAGCTGCTGATGCCCTGATCCCGGCGGCCCGTCCTCGCCTACTGGCGGGGTCAACCTCATGGGCGCGCCAGCGTCATCACACCCGAGATCATTCGCGCCGCCCGAGACCTGCTGCCCGACCCCGACGCCAGCGTCACCGCCGTCGCCCGGCTACTCGGCGTCAGCCCCGGCGGCCTCTACAACCACATCCCCGACCTGCGCGAACTGCGCGCCGCCGGCCGAGCCCGTCACCAACAGCCGCACGGTGTAGGCGAACCTTCCGAGGCCCCTTCACCTGGCTTACCCCTCCCCCAACGCCGGAGTGAGCGGACAGTCGGGCACGGAACGAAGCTCAACAGCCACCCGTCCCTCTGCTGCTGCGGTCAGCACTGCCGCTCCTCCCATCGCACTCTCGCCGACTACCGAGGTTATGGCGACGACGCTTTTGCCCGGCTCGACTTCATCCGCCCCGGCCGCCCGGTGCTGGCGGTCAGGGCTCGTGGTGGCCGGCCCAGGAGCCCCGGACGTGGCCGATGTGGCGTCGCATCAGCGCCGCCGCCCCCGCCGCGTCGCCGGCCACCACCAGATCGACGATCTGCTCGTGCTCGGCGGCCGAACGCCCCAGCTCGCCACGCTCGGCGAGGTCTTGCAGGCCGTAGAGCCGGCTGCGGGCCCGGAGGTTCCCGACCACGTCGATGAGATGCCGGTTGCCGGCGAGGGCGAGCAGCGAGAGATGGAAGCGCCTGTCGACCTCGACGTAGCCGATGAGGTCGCCGGTCTCGGCGAGGCGCTCCACCTCCTTCGTCAGGGGACGCAGCGCCTCCACCGCCGCCCGGGTGGGCTCGTTGATGGCCCGGGCGATCTCGGCCACGGTGGGCACCTCGATCAGCGCGCGCAGTGAGGTGATCTCGTCCAGGTCCCGGTCGCTCAGCTCCTTGACCCGGAAGCCCTTGTTCCGGACGATCGTGACCAGTTCCTCGTTGGCGAGGTCGAGCATCGCTTCGCGTACCGGCGTGGCGGAGACACCGAACTGCTCTGCGAGCATCGGCACGGAGTACAGCACGCCGGCGCGCAGCTGCCCCGTGATGACCGCGCCACGCAGGGCATGGGCGATCTCCTGTCGAAGGTTGGGCCGGACCCCCAACTGCGGCAAAGAGAGCGCGTCCGGGGCCAGGCGCGCGGCGGCGTCCGTCACGGTCTCACTCCTTGTCCTCTTCATCGCAGCGCGAATCCCAGTCCGACGGGATCGTTGGCCTCAAGGACGAAATGGTGTTCGCCGGTGCGGTAGGCCATTCCTCGCACCTCTGACACGTAGGCCGGGCGGCCCTCTGCTTCCAACTCCCGCACGACGCGGCCCAGGAACCGTGTTCCGACCACCGAATCGTGCGTGAGCACCTGGTCAGGGGCGAGTTGCCCCGATGATGCTAGCAGCGCGATCCGCGCGGAGGTGCCTGACCCGCACGGCGACCTGTCGACCTCCCCGTCGGCGAAGACGGTGATGTTGCGCTGGTGGGGGCCGCCGGACCGCCGGCCGAGATCCTCGAACAGAATGGTGCCGTAGATGCCGTCGAGCCGCGGTTCGCTCGGGTGGCGGGCCCATTCGGTCCCGTTGAGTTTCCATTTGATTTCGCGGCCGAGCGCCAGCAGGTCACCGTAGTGCTCCGGGCTGACCGACAGCCCGAGGACCGAGGCGTCGACGGAGGCGTAGATGGCGCCGCCGTAGCTGATGTCCGCGCGCACCGGGCCCCGGCTGGTGTCCACGGTGATGCCCTCACCCAGGACGTACGCGGGCACGTTGCGGAAGCTGACCTCGCGGACCTCGCCGGCGACGCAGGAGACGGTGGCCGTGACGCGACCCGACGGTACGTCGATCACCACGTCGGTCTCCCCGTCCGGGGCGGCGTCCACGAGCCCGCTGCGGACGGCCCACACGCCCAGCGCGATGGTGCCGTGTCCGCACGCCGTCGAGTAGCCGTCCTTGTGCCAGAACAGCACCCCGAAGTGGGCGCCCTCGTCGTCCGGTGGCACGACGAAGCAGCCGTACATGTCGGCGTGGCCACGAGGTTCGTTGACCAGGAGCCGGCGTACCGCGTCGACCTGCTCGTCGCGCTGAGCGTGCGCGCGGCGTTGCAGGACGGTGGTGCCGGGGATCTCCGGGACGCCGTCGGTGACGATGCGGAAGGGCTCTCCCGCCGTGTGGTAGTCGGTGGCACGAATGTCCCGCATCGCCTCAGGCCCCCAGGTACGCCTCGACCACGCGGGAGTCGCGCGCGAGCTCGCGGGCCGCTCCCTGCAGGGTGATCACACCGTTCTCCACGACGTACGCGCGGTGCGCGATCTTGAGCGCGGCACGGGCGTTCTGCTCGACGAGCAGCACCGAGGTGCCGTCGGCGTTGATCTGGCGGATCAGCTTCATGATCTGCGTCACCACGAGTGGTGCGAGACCCATCGAGGGTTCGTCCAGCATGAGCAGTTTGGGCTTCGCGACCAGCGCGCGGCCGACGGCGAGCATCTGCTGCTCGCCGCCGGACAGGTTGCCGCCCTGCTGGTTGCGCCGCTCGGCGAGCCGCGGCAGCAGGGCGTAGACCTCGTCGATGCGGCGGCCGACCACGGCCTTGTCACTCACCAGGTAGCCGCCGAGTTGCAGGTTCTCGTGGACGGTCAGCCGGGAGAAGATGCGGCGTCCCTCCGGCACGTGCACGACCCCGGCGCCGACGATCTCCCACGGCTTGGCCTTGGTGATGTCCCGGCCGAACGCGCGCACGGTGCCGGCGGTGGACCGCACCACCCCGGAGACGGTGGCGAGGGTGCTGGTCTTGCCCGCGCCGTTGTTGCCGAGCAGCGTGATGATCTCGCCCTCGCCGACGGTCAGGCTCAGCCCCCGCAGGGCGTGGACGCGGCCGTAGTGGACGTCGAGGCCGTCGATCTCGAGTGCCCAGCGGCCGGCGGCGTCACTCATGGCTCATCATCTCCTCGTCCGTGTCCTCCTCCTCGTCGTCGTCCTTGCCGAGGTACGCCTCGATCACGGCCGGGTCGCGGCGTACCTCGTCGGGAGTGCCGTCGGCGATCTCCCGGCCGAAGTTCAGCACGACGACCCGGCGCGACACCTGCATGACGAGATCCATGTCGTGCTCGATGAGCACGATGGCGATGCCGAGCGCACTGATGCGCTGCAGCAGATCGAGCAACTCCCCCTTCTCGCCGTAGTTGAGGCCGGCGGCGGGCTCGTCCAGCAGGAGCAGCTTGGGCCCGCAGGCGAGGGCGCGGGCGATCTCGACACGCCGCTGCTCGCCGTACGGAAGGTTCCGCGCGAGACCACCGCGGTCGCCGCGCAGGCCCACGAAGTCGAGCCACCGGTTGGCCTCGTCGGTGGCCTCCCGCTCCGAACGCCTGAACCGGGGCGTGTGCAGCAGCGCGTCGAGGGCGTTCTGCCGCAGCCGCAGGTGCATCCCGGCGCGGACGTTGTCGAGCACCGTCAGCTCGCCGAACAGGCGCAGGTTCTGGAAGGTGCGCGACATCCCCCGGGCCGCGATCGCGGAGGGCCGCAGGCCGGTGATGTCCTTGCCGTGCAGGGTGATCGAGCCGCCGGTGGGCTTGTAGAAGCCGGTGACGCAGTTGAACGCGCTGGTCTTGCCGGCACCGTTGGGGCCCACGAGCGAGAGGACGTCGCCCTCGTAGACCTGGAACGTCAGCCCGTCGACGGCCTTCACACCACCGAAGTCCAGGTGCAGGTCCTGCACCCGCAGCAGCGGTACGGACGCTGGCGTGCTCACGGCACCACCTCCTTGGCCTCGCGCGCGTCATGCTCCTCGGCCTTGCGCTTGTCGCGCCGGGACTGCCGTTCCATGGCCCGCGCCGGCCACAGCCCCTGCCGACGGAAGATCATCACGATGATGAGCAGGATCCCGAATACGAAGTACCGGTAGTCCGCGGCCTCCCGGAGAAGCTCGGGCAGCACGCTGATGAAGATGGCGCCGAGCACCACGCCGGGCGTCGAGCCCATGCCGCCGAGCACGACGGCCATCAGGATGAGCGCCGACCACAGGAAGGTGAAGCTCGGTGGGGAGATGGCGGACAGTTGGGCACCGAAGAGGATGCCGGCGAGGCCACCCCAGATGGCGCCGCCGATATAGGCGGCGAGCTTCACCCGGTACGTGTTGATGCCCATCGCCTCGGCGGCGTCCTCGTCCTCGCGGATGAACCGCCAGGCGCGGCCGAGCCGGCTGCGGCCGAGCCGCGCCGCGCCGAGGACGGCCAGGGCGACGACGACCACACAGGTGTAGTAGAGGCCGACCGGGCCGCTCAGGTCGACTCCGAGCAGCATGATGCCGGGGATCCCGTAGATGCCGGACGGCCCCCCGGTGATGGTGAGGTTGTTCGCGGTGATCCGGATGATCTCCCCGAAGCCGAGCGTCACGATCGCCAGGTAGTCGCTGCGCAGCCGCAGGGTGGGTCCGCCGATCACGATGCCCGCGACCACCGCCGCGACGATGACGACGGGCGCCGTGGCCAGCAGCGGCCAGCCGTACCGGGTGGCGAGGATGCCGCTGACATAGGCGCCGATGGCGAAGAACGCGGCGTACCCGAGGTCGAGCAGGCCGCAGTAGCCGACGACGATGTTGAGGCCGACCGCGAGCATCACGAACAGCAGCGCGGAGGTCATCACCGACAGGGCGTAGTTGGTGGCGGTGATGAACGGCGCCAACAAGGCGACGGCCAGTCCGACCAGGCCGAGGTGGCGGTTCTGCTGGAGGCGGTCGAAGAGCGCACGGGCGCGGGCGGGTGACATGGTGAGGTTGGCCATCAGACACGCTCCGTAACGCGCTCGCCGAGGATGCCGGTCGGGCGGAGCGTCAGGAAGATGATGAGGAAGGTGAAGGCGAAGACATCGCGCCACTGCCCGCCGATCCAGGCTGTGCCGATCGACTCGAGCAGGCCGAGCGTCAGGCCGCCGAGCATCGCGCCCTTGATGTTGCCGATGCCGCCGATCACGGCCGCGGTGAACGCCTTGAGCCCGATGACGAACCCCATCAGGAAGTCAATCTTCCCGTAGTAGCTGCCGGCCATCACCCCGGCGGCGCCGGCGAGGGCGGAGCCGATGAAGAAGGTGCGGGCGATGACGGCGTCGACGTTGATGCCCATGTACAGGGCCGCCGTCGGGTCCTGGGAGATGGCGCGCATGGCCCGCCCGGTCTCGGTCCCCATGACGAGCCACTGGAGGCCGGCCATCAGCAGGATCGCGATCAGGATGAGACTGACCTGCTGGACGGTGATGCGGGCGCCGAGCAGATTGACCGGGTCGCCCGCCAGCCGGACCGGGTAGACCTCCGGGTTGGGCCCGGCCACCAGCCGCATCCCGTACTCGATCGCGAAGGAGGCGCCCACCGCGGTGATCAGTACGGAGAGCCGGGGCGCGTCGCGCAGGGGGCGGTAGGCGACCCGCTCCAGTAGCAGGCCGGCCGTCCCGGTCACCAGCATCGCGATGATCAGCACGATGAGCAGCGCCACGAAACCGAGGCCGGTCGCCAGCCCGCCGGCGACGCTCAGGACGCCGAAACCGACGAACGCACCGAGCATGTACAGGTCGCCGTGGGCGAAGTTGAGGAGCCTGATGATGCCGTACACCATCGTGTAGCCCAGGGCGACCAAGGCGTAGAACGATCCGACGAAGAGACCGTTCCAGAGGAGTTGGGTCATGGGAGTCCTTCGGGGCGGGGTACGCCCCGGCGGCGCGCTCCTGGGAGGGCGCCGCCGGGAGCGGGCGACCTACTGCAGGGGGTCCTTGAGGACGATCTTGCCGTTCCCCACCACGAGGATCTGGAAGCCACCGCTGGAGAGCGTGTGGTCGGGCGTGAACTTCAGCGGCCCGGAGAACAGCGGGAAACCGTCGATCGCCTCGAGTGCCTTGATGACGGCGTCACCGTCGGTCGAGCCGGCCTTCGTGACCGCCTCGGCGGCCACCCGGACCGCGTCGTAGGCCTGGGTGGAGTACGGGCCGGGGGCGGCGCCGAACTTGCTCTTGTAGTCCGCGATCCACTTCTCGGCGCCCTGAATCGTCTCCGGCGTCTGCGTCATGGTGGCGAAGACACCTTCGGCGGCCTCGGGGCCGGCGATGTCCACCAGCTTCTGGTCGACCGACCCGTCGGCGACCATGATCTTGCCGTGGTAGCCCGCCTGCCGCAGCTGACGGATGATGAGGCCACCCTCCTGGTAGTAGCCGGTCCAGTAGATGAAGTCCGGCTGACCCTTCAGGATGGCGTTGACGTTGGCGCTGTAGTCGCTCTCGCCCGCGGTGACCGACTCGCGTCCGGCGAGCGCCGGCGAGCCGGTCAGCAGCTTGGCGGTGGTGTCGGCGATGTCCTTGGAGTAGCTGGTGTTGTCGTCCATGAGGGCGACCTTGGTGGCGCCCTCCTTCTTCATGAACTTCAGCGCCGCGTCGGACTGCTGGGCGCCGGTGCCGTTGATCAGGAAGACGTTCTTCTTGTGCTGCGCGACCAGCTCGTTGGAGTTGGCGGCCGGGATGAGCATCGGCACGCCGGCCTTCTCGAAGATCGGCAGCGTCGGGAGCGTCGCACCGGAGCAGTAGCCGCCGACCGAGATCTTCACGCCCGCGGTGACCAGCTTGTTGGCGCCCGCCGTGGCGCTCTTGGCGTCGCACGCCTCGTCCTCGACCTTGAGCTCGAGCTTGCGCCCGTTGACGCCGCCCTTGGCGTTGAGCTCGTCGACGGCGAGCTGCGCGCCGTTCTTCATGTACGGGCCGATGGCCGAGCTGCTGCCGGACAGCGGCGTCAGCATGCCGAGGACGATCGGCCCGTCGTCCGACTTCTCGCCCCCGCCCGAGGCGAGGCCGTTACCGCAGGCGGAGAGCAGCATGGCCGCCACCGCCGCACTGCCCACGAGGGCGACTCGCGACAGCCGGCGGGTGAGGTATGACGTCATTGTCCAAACTCACTTCCCTCAGGGGCCGACACATGGACGGCCAGGTAGCGACTGGCATCACTGCTGTGTGACGTAGCACCGCACTATGGCACACGACACAAGACCGCTCCAGAGATGCACGTGAGGGTGTTACCGACGCGTGATTTGAGCCTGACGGGCTGCTGTGTGATGTTTTACTGACCGTCCCGGAAGGACTCTCCGCCATGACTGTCTCCCCTCCCCCGCACACCGTGGCCCCGGCCCCCGCCGGAGGAGCCTGATGCCCGGCGACGACGCTCTGATCCTCACCGCCGAGGAAGAGTCCATGCTGGCCGGAGAGTACGGCCCGGCCACCGCGATGTGCATGCGGCTGATCGTCGGAGTGGCACGCGCGACCGGTGCCGAACGGCTGGTGCCGATCGAGTCGGCGCACGCCGACGGCTGCCTGTACCACGGCATCGCGGGGCTGGAGTTCACCGAACGGCTGGTCTCCCTCGGCGCCCGAGTGCGGGTGCGTACGACGCTCAACGTCGGCTCGCTCGACCTGCTGCATCCCGGGCTGGTACGCGCCGACCCAGAGGTGGCCGAGAACGGCCGGCGCCTGATGGACGCGCACGTGGCCCTCGGCTGCGAGCCGATCTGGTCGTGCGCGCCGTACCAGTCCGGCCACCGCCCGGCAGCGGGCAGCCACGTGGCGTGGGCGGAGTCGAACGCCATCGCCTTCGTCAACTCGGTGCTCGGGGCGCGCACGGACCGGTACGGCGACTTCATCGACATCGCCGCCGGCGTTACCGGCCGCGTCCCCTACTCGGGCCTGCACCTGCAGCGCAACCGCACCGCCGCGCTGGTGCTCGACTTCTCCGCGGTCCCCACCGCGCTGCTCGACGACGACGTCGCCTGGCCCGCGATCGGGGCGCTGCTCGGGGACCTCGCCGGAACCCGGGTCGCGGCTCTCACCGGCCTACCGGGCGACCTGCACGACGGCGGGGTCACCGAGGACCGGCTCAAGGCGCTCGGCGCCACCGCCGCGTCGGCCGGCGGCGTCGCGCTGTTCCACGTCGTGGGGGTGACCCCGGAGGCGCCGACGCTGGACGCGGTGCTCGGGCGCGGCGCCACCACAGTGCCGGTGACGGCACACGACCTCCGGCGAGCGCGCGACCGGCTCAGCAGCGCCGCCACGACCTCACTCGACGCCGTCAGCCTCGGCACCCCGCACTTCTCGCTGTCCGAGTTCGCGGCGCTGGCGCGCGAGTTGCGCGACGGCCTGCCGTTCGCCTCGTCGGTCGACGTGTTCGTGTCGACCAGCCGGGCCGTGCTGGTCGAGGCGCAGGCACGCGGGTACGCCGACGCCGTGCGCGACGCGGGTGGCCGCATCCTCACCGACACCTGCACGTACGTGACGCCCGTGCTGCGCGACGGGATCCGCACCGTGATGACGAACTCCGGCAAGTGGGCCTGGTACGCGCCGGCCAACCTCGGGATCGACACCGTACTGGGGAGCCTGGCCGAGTGCGTCGCCTCGGCACGAGCCGGGAGGGTGGTACGCGATGAGCGGCTCTGGGGATGAGCCGGTGACCCTGTTCGGCCGCTCCCTCCACCCCGGCCAGGCGGACGGCCACGTCCTCGCGCTCGAGGAACCGCTCTCGTTCTGGGGCGGAGTCGACGCGCGCGGGGTGATCGTCGACGCCCACCATCCGCAACGCGGCGTCACGGTCGCCGGGCAGGTCCTCGCGATGCAGACCGGTCGCGGCTCCAGCTCCTCCACGGCGGTGCTCGCGGAGCTGATCCGGTCGGGGCACGCGCCGGCGGCCCTCATCCTGGCCGAGTGCGACGCGATCCTGGTGATCGGGGCCCTCGTCGCCGCCGAGATCTACGGCACGAGCCTGCCCATCGTGCAGCTCACCGACGACGACCTGGCACGACTGCGCACCGGCACCCCGGCCGCCGTCCTCGCCCACACCGCACCCCACCCGGCGACCGTGATTGCGAAGACCCGATGACCGCGCCCCTGCCGTACCTCGACGAGGCCGACGTCTTCGGCCTGGTGCCGTTCGCCGACGCCGTCGCCGCCCTGGCGAAGGCCCTCTCCGGCGGGCTCGACCCGCAGGCGTCGCTGCAGCGCTCCATCCACGACGTGGAGCACGGACAGCTGCTGCTGATGCCCGCCGAGACCGCCACCGCCGCGGGCGTGAAGCTGAGCACGGTGGCTCCCGGCAACTCCGGCCGGGGCCTCCCCCGCGTCCAAGCGCTGTACGTGCTCTACGACCGGGTCACGCTGACGCCGGTGGCGTTGCTGGACGGCACGGCCCTCACGACGTTACGGACCCCCGCGGTCTCCGCGGTCGCGGTGGACCACCTCGCCGCGCCCGGGGCGCGACACCTGGTCGTGCTCGGCTCCGGCCCACAGGCGTGGGGGCATGTGGAAGCGCTGCTAGCCGTTCGCCCGCTCAGCGACGTCACGGTGGTGGGCCGGGACCCTGACCGCGCGGCGGTCCTGGTGGCCAGGATCCGGGACAGCGGCCTGGACGCGCGCGTGGGCAACCACGACGACGTCGCCGATGCGGACGTCGTGGTCTGCGCCACCACCGCCCGCCAGCCGCTCTTCGACGGCCGCCGGCTGCGCCCGGGAACCTGTGCGGTCGCGGTGGGCTCCCACGAGCCGGACGCCCGTGAACTCGACGACGTGACGATCGGCGCCGCCGAACGGGTGGTCGTCGAGTCCCGCGGCGTCGCACTGCGCGAGGCGGGTGACATCATCCAAGCCGTACGCGCCGGCGTCGTCGCCGAGGACGATCTCATCGAACTACGCGATGCGGTACGTCTGGCGCCCACCACCGGTTCATCGGTCTTCAAGAGCGTCGGCATGGGCTGGCAGGACCTCGTGGTGGCCGATCTGGCGCACCAGCGCTGGACGGAGCGCGGCCCTGCCTGACGTGGTCATCGTCGGCCCGGGCATTCGGTGGTGCTGACCGGCGCTCCCCGCGTCGAGCGCGAGGAGCGCCGATCAGGCGGTCATCGCGTCCGGCGCGATCGCACGGCGACCGCCGCGCACACGAGGCCGATCACCAGCGAGGCCACGGACAGGCCCACTGCCCACCGGCTTCCCGCATCCGACTGCGTCGTGGACGCGCTCTCCACGGCCACCGCCGCCTGCCCGGCGGCCGCCGCCGGGGACGATGCCGGATCCGCCTCGGCCACGAGCCGGAGCACCGGCGCGGGCCGCTCCGGCTCGTCGGTACCGGAGGCCGGATCCTGGATCCAGCGCACGACCTCACCGTTGCTGTAGTGCTGCACCGTCTTGAACACCAGCTGGTCGGCCGCGGGCAGCGGGCCGGCGCTCACCGAGAACTCGTCGTACTCACCCGGTTTGATCGCCGACTGCGGATCCGCCGCGGTCCAGGTGATCGTGTCAATGACCTCGCTGATCTGCGCGCCGTGCGCCTCGACCGGGGTGGTCAGCTTCCTCTTCGTGATCTCGTACGACCAACCGGCGTGCGGCTTCACCGAGAGCGAGGCCAGTGGGGAGTCGGTCGGGAACTGCACCTCGACCTTGGTGGTGCTCGCGTCGTCGCTCTCGGTGGGAACCCGGAACGTCAGGGCGGCGTAACCGCCCTGGGTGGCCGTACCCGGGTTGACCGTCACGTGCGCGAACGCCGCCGCCGGTAAGACACCGACGAGGCAGGCCGCCACGCCTACGGTTACGAGGCCACGTACAACTCGGCGAAGCATGCGTATTCTCCAGCTCTCCATTTGTCGACAATCAGGACTAGCCGAGGCGGGCCAGCGTGGTCTTCATCAACGCCTTGACCTTCTCGTCGGAGTCGGCGCGCTTGCCCACGGCTTTGATCTGCGTGTAGCCGACGTAGACGATGGCGTTCGCCTTGCGCACCACGACGGTGACCAGATCGTCGTAGGTCTCCGTGTTCACCTCCGGCGGCGAGGTGTGTACGAGATGCTGCGAGAACCCTTTCCACCCGTTGATCTCGATCGGCCGGCTGCCGACCTTGTACTCACCGACCACGGTCGCCGGTCCGCCGAGCACGCTGAACGTCGCCGGGCACTTGTCGGCCTCGGCCACGACGGCGTTCATCGTGTCGTCCACGAGCGAGGAGCTCTGGAAGACCACCGCGCCCTGGGTGACGACCGGCAGCGACGACGGCCCCACGATCTGAGGCGCGACGATGGTCCGTCCGGTCGGGTTCCCACCCACCGGCTCGATCGCCGGTTCCACGGCGACCTCGACGTTCTCGGAACGTTGGACGTACGGGCAGGTCGGGATGCTGTTCGGGGGCGTGTAGATGACGTGCGAGGAGTGGCCCTCGTCCTCGATCTCGATCGCGCCCTCGCCCAGGTCACTGGGGCTGACCAGGCCGGAGCGGACCGAGTCCACGGTGTAGGGGGGTTTGGTCACGGGTGCCGGGCTCTCACTGGAGCAGCCCGCCAGGACGCCGAGGGCGAGCAAGCCGGCGGCGATCACGGCCGACCGGCTCCGGGACGCCTTTCGGTAAGCGCCTCGCATGTGTTACCTACCTTTCAACGTGCCGTGAACCGGACGCGCACGGGTGTCTCATCGAAGTCGGAGACTCGGATGTCCAGCCGCAGCACCCACTCCCCGGGGAAGGGGATGGACATCGAGTTCGCCACGTAGTGGCCGGGTTCGGCCGCGGTGACGGTGACCGGCAGTGCCGGGACGTCGCGGTCGGGTGATTCGAGCCGGCCGGAGATCTCGGGTACCGCGACCAGCGAGCCATCCGGGCCGGTGAGGTAGATGTCGGCCACGTTGCTGCCGGCCCGCGCCGGCTCGATCGTCACCTCGACCGAGGCGTCCCGCAGCCCGGCGGCCGAGTCGGCCACGGCGGCGGGAACGGGGACGGTGGTGTGCACCGGCGGCGCGTAGCTGGTGCGGGCCGGGGCGGTGTTGACGAGCACTGCCGTGATCGACACGACCGCGACCCCGAGCAGGATCTCTCCCACGACCGAACGGCGCAGCCGCCGCACCGCGGCGGCGGGGGCCGCATCGAGGCCGAGGGGTTCGCGGCCGCGCCGCCGCACGAACCGCCGCGCTCCGGCGGCGAGACCCACCACGGCGAGGACGACGACGAGCTTGCCGAGAAGCAGCCGACCGAAGTCGGTCGCGCCGAGCGCGGCCCACGTCCCCACCTGCCGCCAGGACAGATAGACCCCGGTCGCCGCGATCACCGCGAAGCAGACCTGCGCGAGCCGGGAGAATCTGGGCAGCGCGGGCGCCAGGGTGATGGCATGGCTGGTCTCCCGCCTCCCGGCCGGGATGAGGACGCAGGCCGCGAGCGTGATCAGGCCGCCCAGCCACAGGGCCATGGCGAGCAGGTGCAGGCTCGTCGCCGGCACGGCCAACCAGGTCTGCACGCCGGTCTGCGCGTGATCCGTCAGCGTCCAGGTCAGCGGCAGGGCGACGGCGCCGACCGCAGCGACCACGGGCAGGACGATCCGCCGGGTGGCGCCGGCCGCTCCGGCCGTCCCGGTGGTCGCCGTCCCGGTGGCCGCCTTCTCGGCGGTCGCGGTCGCGGTCGTCGCCGTCCCGGTGGCCGCCGCCGTCCCGATGGCCGCCGCCGTCCCGATGGCCGCCTTCTCGGTGGTCGCCGTCGCAATGGTCGCCGTCGCGGTCGTCGCCGTTCCGGTGGTCGCCGTCAGGGTCGCCGCCGCCGTCCCGGTGGTCGCCGTCGCGGTGGTGGCAGACCGTGACCGATGGCGTACGGCGAGCCCGAACGCCAGGCCGAGGGCGAGCACGATCAGCAGCCGCGCCAGCAGCGCGTGGCCCAACCGGGTGGAGAGTGTCGCGCCGAGCAGATCCGGGTCGAACACTCCGGCCAGCGACGTGCCGGCGGCGTACGGCCCCTGTACGAGCAGGACCACCACGGTGCCGGCGGCCAGCACGGCGAATCCTGACCACACGATGCGGCGGCCGCGGCGGTCGGTGCGGCCGGCGGGCCAGAGCACGGCCACGAACAGCGCGCCACCGAGGGCGAGGGCCATGCCGAGAAAGGCGAGGGCACGGCCGACCGTGTCGACGACGACGGCACGGTGGGCGTCCTGCTCCACCGGGGCGGCCGTCGCGCTCGGATGACCGATGCTGAACGTGAGCGCACCCGACACCACGTGCGAGTCCGCGGAGGTGACCCGCCAGGCCAGGACGTAGGTTCCCTCGGCCAGCTCCGTGGGCAGGCTGACCTGCGCCGTGTTGCCCTTCCCGTCCACGTGGCCGGGGGTGCCGATCGCCAACTTCTCCGCGTTCGTGTCGAGCAGCTGGATCGACCGTTCGTTGAAGCTGACCGCCTCGTTGAAACGGAGCCGGACCTCCGCCGGGGGCGAGGCCAGCACCTCACCCTCGACCGGCGAGGTCTCCACCAGGGAGGCGTGGGCGTACGCCGGCTGCGCGGGGGACACGAGGTTGGTGACCAGGCCAGCGGCCGCGAGGAGGAGGAGCACCGCCAGCCGGGTGACCAGCCGGGCCCAGCGATGCCCTGCGGGTTGAATCCTGTGCGTCATCCCAGCTAGTCCGTACGCAACTTGCTGGCCAGGGTGAACGTGCCGCCCCGGACCTGGGTGATGACGTAGTTGTCGTACGTCAGCGAGTGATCGGCGGCGAAGCGGAGCACCCCGGTGAAGGTGGTGAAGTCTTCGAGCCGCGGGAGGTTGTCGACGACCTTCGAGGGCGCCGTGTCCCCGGCCTGGCGCACCGCCTGCGCCAGCGCGCGGAGCGCGTCGTAGGCCTGCATGGCGTCACGGCCCGGGTCCCGGCGGTAACGGTCCTTGAAGCGCGCGGCCCAGTCCGCCGCCGTCGGGAGAAGCTTCGGGCCCGCGGCCGTGGTGAGGAATGCGTCCTCGGCCGCCCCGCCGGCCGCCTGTAGGAACTCGGGGCTGTCCGACGCGGAGGAGGCCATGAAATTGCCGGTGTAGCCGGCCTGGCGCAGCGCGCTCACCAGTCGTCCACCTGGTTCCACCGCCCCCGTCCAGTAGACGAAGTCCGCCTTGGCGGCGATGACGGTGCCGGCAAGCTTCGCGAGATCAGAACCGCCGGTGCTGCGCCTGCTCACCGGCAGGCCGTCGGCCTTGATCCGGTCGGTCACCAGCCCGGACAGCCGCTGCGCGGCCGGCGAACCGTCATCGAGCACCGCCACCTGCTGCGTGCTCCGGTAGCCCATCCAGTGCACCGCGGCCAGCGCCTCCTGATAGACCGTCGCCTCCATCGGGAACACCGACGACACCCCGGCTTCGATCAACCGGTCGGCGCGGGCGGAGGAGACCAGGAACGGCGTGCCGGCCGCGGCCACGGCCTTCGCCGCCGCCACCGCCGCCTCCTCACACAGCCCGCCGACCACCCCCACGACCTTCTTGGCGACCAGCCCCGTCGCCCCCTGCGCGCCGGTCGCCGGCGTGCAGCCGCCGTCCTCGACGACCACCTTCACCTGCCGCCCCAGCACCCCGCCCTGATCGTTGAGCTCAGCGGCAGCCAGCTGCGCCCCGTCGACGAGGTCCTGCCCACGCTCGGCCAGGTCGCCGGAGATCGGGGCCAGCACCCCGAACGTGATCTCGCCCCGCAGCTTCGGGGCGCCCCCGCCCTCGTCCGAGCCGGAGCACGCGCCGAGTAGGCCGCTTACCACCAGCGCGGCCGCGCCCAGCGCGACCGAGCGCACGGCACCTCTGCGTCGCACCGTTCTCCCTCCAGGTCCGTCACCATCGAAAGCCGGCCCGGGCGCAGCGGTCGCCGCGCTCGGGCCGGTGCTCTCGTTCAGACGGTTACTTGTCGCACGAGTTCCAACAGATCTTGTCGTCGGGCTTGCCGGCCAGCTTGCCGTCGAACCGCAGGACGTCGACGCCCCGGTTGTAGTCGGCGACGTAGACCAGCCCGTTGTGCCAGTAGACGGCCGACGCCGAACCCCCGGTCACGCCCTCCCCTGCCGGCACCCGGAAGTAGCCGACCTGGGTCGGATTCCTCGGGTCCGACACGTCGATGAAGCGGGTGCCCTGCCCGTACCACCCCTGCGCCACGATGTTGCCGTTCACCGTGAACCAGTGCGCGGAGCAGCTACCGGTGGTGGCCGAGCCCTCCTTGCCCCACGGCGACCAGTGGCTGATCAGGTCCAGCCGGAACGGATTCTCCGGCGTGGAACGCCACCCCTCGCCGCCGTAGCTGCCCTTCAACGAGGCGATCTTGAACTCGCCCGCCCGGGAGCAGGTCGTGATGTTCTCGTTGGTGATGTAGAGCAGCTCGCCCTTGTCGAAGCCGCGGACCTTCTCGGTGTTGTGGTACGCGTTGTGGTCGAAGAAGTCGAAGAACTCGGTGCCCTCCGGGTTGGTGGCCACGACGGTCCCGCCCGCGTACGGCACCGGGTCGTACGCCGTTGCGACGCGGTTGCGCTTCTGCACCGGGTCGTAATGCCTGCCCTGGGTCCAGTAGCCGCGTACCCCACCCTCGCCGGAGGCCCAGGCGATGCCGTTCTTGTCGACGTCGACGCTGTGCACGTAGTCGGTGACCCCGTCGTGCCGACCGAGATCGACCGCCTGGTCGAAGGTGTACGGGTGCTTGATGTCGTGGATGTCGGTCACCCGCACCGGCACACCCTTCCAGGAGGGGTCCTGGCCTGGTGTCCCCGTGTTGGCCGGACCGACCGACCAGAGGTACTTGCAGTCGTTGATGCAGGTGGCGGTGTGCCCGGCCGGAATCGGGTGGAAGGTGACGACTTCCGGCTTCCACGGATTCTTGACATCGACGATGTAGACGCCGGACTGACCGGTCGAGACGGTGCCACCGAAGCCACGCGGGTCCCGGGTGAGGAAGACCAGCTTGCGCTTCGGGTCGACGGTCATGTTCTCGCCTTCCCAGAACCTGTCCTGGGTGTCCCCCGGCAGGCGCAGCTCGGCCGCCGTGATCTTCGAGACCAGGGCCGGGTGCTTGGGGTTCTTCAGCGACCAGACGGCGAGACCGCCGGTGCCGTTGGCGAACATGAAGTCGTAGCCGTACTTCTTGTAGTTGATGAAGTTCAGCGCCGAGTAGCCGCTGACTCCCCTGACGTTGTCGATGAACGTGACGTTGCCTGCGACGGCGGTCGTCGGCTCATTGTGGACGTCGTCCAGGACCGCCCCACCGTGGGCGGAGTTGTCCGACGGGCTCGAACCTGGCCCGGCGGCGAATGCCGCGCCGGCTCCACCGAGCTGCACTGCCGCAGCCATCGCCAGAGCGACTGCGCCCGCGACGAGGGGCTTCGCTTTCACCACATCTCTCCCTTGGCAATACTCCCTTGGTGACTCTCAGCGCAGCTTGGACACCGCGCAGCCGAAGAGCGCACGGATCATGACACTAAGGACGGCACGAGCAAACCGTCATGGTGCAGTTGTCGAGGAAGGCGACCCTGCCACTACGTCAATCGTCGTGATCATGCAACGCCGCACGTCAGCCGAGCCGTCGCGGCTCCGCGCTACGCCCGCCAACCACGGCGTACGGTGACCGCCCGAGTACGCCGAGCACGCTCCCACGGCCGGCGCCGGCCGGCACGCGGGCGGTCGCCTACCGAAGGGAGGTGAGAGGGCTGCCGTGTTCAGGCGGCAGGTGAATCGCTGCACTAACCCGCATACTATTAGATGCAGGCCGCGTATATATTAGATGGGTGACCGAGTACCAGACGAACCGTGGGGTGGCGTACAGCCTCGGATACCACGTCGTGTGGTGCCCGAAGTACCGCCGCCCCGTACTCGTCGGCCCGGTCGCCGAACGACTCCGAGAACTGATCGAGCAGAAATCCGCCGAGCACGGATGGTCAACCGTGGCGCTGGAAGTCATGCCCGACCATGTGCACCTGTTCGTTCGCGCTGGCCCGGCGGCGTCACCGTCGTACATCGCGAACCAGTTCAAGGGCTTCACGTCGAGGGTTCTCCGCGAGGAGTTCCCTCACCTGCGCCGACGTCTGCCGACCCTGTGGTCCCGGTCGTACTTCGTGTGGTCCGTCGGTGACGTGTCCGCTGCTGCGATTCAGAAGTACCTCGAAACTCAGTGGGAACGTCCGTGGCGCAAAGAGGCGACATCGTGAAGGTCAACCACGGTTACGTCCGGCGGCTGTCCCTCACCCCTAGGCAGGTCGCAGCCCTCGACAGTCAGGGGCATGCTGCTCGCACCATGTGGAACCTGTTGCACGCATGGTGGACGTGGGGCGGAAAGAACCGCCGACCGTGCCTGAAGCAGGCCGACGAGGCGATCCGGCAAGCCCGCAAAGACATTCCATGGCTCGCTGACCTGCCGGCGCAGGCCGCGCAGCAGGTACTCAAGACGTACATGCGAGCGTGGAAAAACTGCTGGGAGGGTCGCGCGTCGGCCCCCGAGTTCAAGTCCCGGTTCCGGTCGAGGATGGCTGTCGACGTGCCCCAGGGCCGTGACCTCAGCGTGGTCCGATTGTCCCGCCACGTCGGGCAAGTCCGCGTACCAAAGGTCGGGCTGGTCAAGTTCCGCTGGTCCGGTCCCATCCCTGGAGTCGGCCGCGAGTCCGGACGTGTCACCGGTGCCCGACTCGTGAAGGACGCGCTTGGCTGGCACATCGTGTTCCGCACCGAAGTCGAAAAGCCCACCCCCGCGCAGCATCAGGGACCGGCTGTTGGTGTGGACCGAGGCGTCAACGTCGCCCTCGCGTTGTCGGACGGAAACGACCAGATCCATGAGGACTGGATCCGTCCGAAGGAAGCCGAACGGCTCCTCAGGCTGGAACGCAAGGTCGCACGACAAAAGCAGACACGTAAGCGTGGTGAGCCGTGCTCGAACCGGCTGCACCGCACGTACGACCAGATCGCCAAGGTGCGCGCGAAAGTCAAGCGCCGTCGGGGCGACTGGCAGCACAAGACCACTACGTCCATCGCGCAGCGATACGGGATCGTGGTGGTGGAAGACCTGCGGATCAACAACATGACCCGCAGCGCCAAGGGCACCGTTGATGCGCCCGGCGTGAACGTTCGGCAGAAGTCTGGGCTGAACCGTTCGATGTTGAACGAGGCGCACAGCCGGACTGCTGATCTGCTGGCGTACAAGCTGGTGGATCGAGGCGGTCAGTTGTTGAAGGTTCCCGCCGCGGGTACATCGCAGACGTGTTCGGCCTGCGGTCATCGTGACTCGGCGTCCCGCAGGGGTGTCGCTTTCGTTTGCACGTCGTGCGGGTGGACGGGTCACGCCGACAGCAACGCCGCCGTGAACATTTTGAACGCGGCAGGGCTTGCCGTGTATGGACGTGGAGCCGAGACCGTCGGGTCTGGCTGTGAAGCGTCAACCTCTCGGCGCGCAGCATGAGCGCCGCCGGGAATCTGCCTCCTTCAGGGGGCAGAGGAAGTCAAGTCAAGTGCCGGACAGCCGGTGGGAAGTCGGCATCGAGACCGACCTCGTGCACGCCGCGCAGAAGCCGACGCCAGCGCGGTCACCCGGGCCCCGCGGTGGTGTCCGGCAGCCGTTCGGCCGGATAGGCGTCCAGCATCGCCAGCGTCGCCACGGTCTCGCCGCGACGCCGCCCGGTCCGGCTGAGGACCTCTTCGAGCAGGTCACGGTCGTACCGGGCTGCCGACACACGGTCTCGACGGATGTCCTAAACGGGCGTGCGAAATCCCTGCATGTGTTCGGTGCCCCTCCGACGCGCGGACAAATACATTGATCAACGATGATCACAAAACCGGCGAGGAAGCTGGTGGCGGTCGCGGCCGCAGGGAGCCCGGCCGGTCGTAGACCAAGGGGGAGAGGACCGAAATTGGTGGCTACGTTACCTGGCATACGTCGAGTGTTCGGGGTCGGTGTCTTGGCCGCACTGGCGTTCACGTCGGTCGCGATGGTCGAGTCACCGTCGCCGGTCAGAGCTGAGCCCTCGCAGTGCAATGAGTTCCCGGAAGGCCAGGGAAGCGAGACGGTCGAGGGGTATTACCAGCCTGCGGAGATCGAGCGGGTGGTCCAGCAGCTTGAGCAGACGGGCCAGGGTGTGACCACCGACGTTATCGGGACGTCGAACCAGGGACGGCCGATCTACTCGGTCCGAGTGGGTTCCGGCGACAAGGTCGTCTTCCTGCAGGCCGGGATCCATGCGAACGAGCCGACGGGAACGATCGCACCCGTCAACGTGCTCAAGAGCTTGAGCGACAGCTCGCGTCGATCGCAGCAGATCAGGGAGGCAGTGACCAGTGAGCCTTTTCCAAGCTGATCTTGCGGCTCAGGGCCGGTGTGGCAGGCCCGGTGATCGATGGGTGCGAGGCTCCAGGTAGGACAGCTGTCGACCAAGACTCGAAGCCCCGACCGGGAGCCTCGCCATG
>NZ_SMKG01000380.1 GCF_004348525.1 Micromonospora sp. 15K316
GCCCGACGAAGGTCAGCAGCCCGGCGGTGCCGAGCGGGGCGAAACCGGCAAGCCCACCACCGAGATGCTCCGGGTCGTACCCCATCAGCCGGACGGTGCCGGCGTCCGCCCGGCCCAGGGCGCGCAGCAGCAGCGCGCCGACCACCGCGTCGCAGCCGTCCCGGTCGGCGCCGGAGAGTTCGACGTGTCCCGCGTCGAGCAGCGGCACCAGGGCCGGCACCGGCTCGGCGCCGGGGATGCCGAGGGCGCCGATCCGCAGCGCGCCGGGCGGCTCGCACCGCTCCGCGGGCGTGACACGCCACCGGGACCACTCCTCGGCGGCGGCGCCGGGCGCCTCCCAGCGGGCGGCCTCGGCGGCCCGCCGGGCCAGTTCGGTGATCCGGGCGGCGTGCCGCTCGTCGATCTCGGCGAGGCGGCGGTCCCGTTCCGCGCCGACCCGCTCCGGCACCTCGGCGGCGGCCCGGCGTACCCGGGCCAGCCGCTCCCGCCCGGCGGTCAGCTCGGTCTGCGCGGCGAAGAGCCGGGTGCGGGTCGCGCCGAGCGCGTCGGCGAGCGTGCCCCGGACCCGGCTGACCAGCTGCGCGCGCCGGTCAGCCATCGCTGCCCCGGCGCCGCGGCGCGTCGACCCACGGGCCCGGCCGCCCCGGACGGGTGCCCGGGCCCGCGGCTGATCGGTCCGGCAGGCCGCCCGAGCCCGCCCGGTTCGCGCCGGCGCCGGTCAGCTCACCCGGCACGGACCGACCCGGGGTGGAACGCCCGCCGCGGTCGGCGCCGACCCGGCCGGCGTCGCCCGCGCGCACAGCTGTGCCCGTCGCCGGCCGGCCCGCCGCGCCCGTCGCCGTGTCGGCGGGCAGGTCCCGGCCGAGGCGGGCGAGGAGCACGCCGGTCAGCACCCCGCCGGCCACCGCCGAGTCCGCGGCGTGCGGCGCCTCGCCGGAGCGGCGCGGCGGCGGCATGCGGCAGACCCGGGTCAGCAGGGTCTCCAGCACCGGCGGCGGAAGGCCGGGCAGCAGGTCCCGCACGCGACCGTCCAGGCTGCCGCGCAGCCGGTTCAGATCGTCGGAGCGGGGCGGGTGGCCGAGCAGTTCGGTGGCGAGCTCCCGCAGCAGCTGGGGGGCGAGCGCGGCCATGCCCAGCCCGACGTCGGCGTGCGCCCGGCGCAGCTCGGTGCGCAACCGGTCCCGGTCACCGGCGCGTACCCCGCGCACCACCCGGCGCAGCAGCTCGGCCGAGTCGGTGATCCGCTCGTCGGGTTCGTCCGCGCCCTCCGCGCCCCCGGTCAGCTCCGCCACCCGTACCGACCACCACCGCCGCAGCCGCACCTGCTCGGCCGGCTCGGGCGGCACCGCGACCGGAGCCGCGTCCCGCGGCGCGTCATGCCGGGGTCGCTCGGAATCGGCCGGCCGGGCCGGGGCCGCGCCGTCGGCGCCGAGCCCGATCGCGGCGAGGTACGCCGCGAGCTGCTCCTGCGCCAGCCGTAACGCGTACCCGGCCGTCTCGACGTGTTCGGTGGCGGCGGAGAGCTCCGGCACCCCCATCGGGTTGGCCGACTCCTGGCGTACCCAGCGCAGTCGCTCGCTGGCCAGCCCGAACTTCTCCAGCGCCTGGGTGACCAGGCCGAGCGGCAGCTCCTCGGCGGCGGCGCGGACCTGGGCGCCGACATCCTCGACGATCGACACGGCAGTCGCCTACAGGGCCGCGACGTAGAGCTGCGCCTGCTCGACGGCGACGAGGGTCGCCGCGAGGCACTCCTCCAGCTCCTGGCTGGCCTGGGTCAGCGACGCCTGCGCCGCCTCGACCGTCTCGTGCCCGCTGCCCTCCAACGCGCCGGCCAGGGTCTGCTGCGCCTCGGTGAGTTTCTCGCCGGCGGCCTGTACGGCGCTCTGGCCGTCGCCGATCTGCTGGAGTGCCACGTCGATGGCTGCCTTGAGCTCGGCGACGCTCGCCACGGGGGTTACCTCCTGGGGGCAGGGAGGCCTTCATTAGAGCCTATTCGTACGGCGGGGAGACATCCGCCCTGTCAGTGTTCCTGCCCCGGTGACCGCTTGTCACCCTGAAGCGCCGGGAGTCCGATTGGCGGGACTGGACGCATCTTGCGCCCGGATCGGCGGACCCGCCACCCGGCTCGCCGTGCCGTCGCGCAGCCAGCGCGGCCCGTACACCTCGGCGCCCTCCGCCACGACCCGTTCCCGCAGCTCACGGTCGGCCGTGACGACGACCCGCCGGCGCTGCGGGGCGGCCCGGACCAGGTCGACGATCGCGTCGTCGCCCGAGCCCCGGGCGCCGACCACTTCGACCCCCGGCACCGCCGGCACGTCCCGCGCGCGGCCCTCCACCACCAGCACCACCACCACCGGCGGCGGCAGCTGCGGCGGCAGCCCGGCCTCGCCCAGCCCGGCGAGCGAGTCACGTAACCGGGCGGTCGCGCCGGCCCGGTCCCGCCACCACCCGTCGGGGCGCGAGCCGACCACGTTCGCGGCGTCCACGATCAGCAGCGGCCGTACGTCCATGACCCCAGCCTGCCACTCCCGCCC
>NZ_SMKG01000381.1 GCF_004348525.1 Micromonospora sp. 15K316
GCCCACCGCCCCGCCCGGCCGTCCCGTCGAGCAGGGTGACCGGACCCGGCCGATCGATCCCGGCGAGCATCCGGCCACCCACCGGACGACCGCCCGGTACGGTCGCACGACTTGACGCCGACGGAACCACCCTCGGCCCGCGCCCGGCGTGTCGGTGGCTCGTTCGCGTACGGCTGCGCTCCGATACGACGGTCGGCCGGGCCGTTGAGCGTTGTGCGGTGTTGGCCGCGCGAACCGACGGGGCGGCGACGCCCGACCGGCGACTGACTCGTCGACCAGCAGCATCCGACCTGACTCATGTTTCTGGTCGGAGTGTCGCTATTCGTCCTGGCGGCGACATCATCATCGGACGAATCCTTCCGTCGGCATCCCCGGCCCAGCCGGATGGCGTACTGCTTTCACTGCGTGGCGCCGGCCGAAGTGGCGGCGCTGCTCGACACGCCGCTGCGCGCGCTCACCGGCGAACAGCTGCGCCGATTCGCCGGCAAGGCGGTCAGCACCTGGGGTGACGTCACGGACCTGCGACATTTCCTTCCCCGGGTGCTGGAGGTGCTGGCCGTCGGCGGGATCGACGACCCGGTCGTGCCCACGAAGCTGCTCGGTATCGTCGGCGCGCACTGGCGCACCTGGCCCCGGGACGAGCAGCAGGCGATCGAGACGTACCTGGACGCCTGGTGGCGACACATCCTCGCGGGGTTCCCGGCGCCGGTCGAGGTGGGCGAGGTGCTCGCCGCGATCGGTGCCACCGGGGTCGACGTCGGGCCGTTCCTCGCGGCTTGGGTGGCCGACGGTGGCACCTCCGCGGCCCGTCACCTCGCCAACCATCTCGCGACGGCGCCGCCCGAGCCGGGACCGGCCTGGGCCGCGACGGTACGGGCGTGGCGGACCGGCCCGGAACCGGCCCGCGTGCTGGAGGCCGCCCTGCTGGTCACCGATGATCCGACCGCCGCCGAGGAGATCTCGGCCGGGTACGAGATCGTCGCGCCGCTGCGCTGACCCGCCCCGGGTCGCGGGCTCGCCGCGGCGGCCGAGGCGGCGGTCAGCGCAACCGGGGGCGACGGGTCCGGAGGGAGGAGGCGTGGTCGCGCCCGTACCCGTCGGAACGTCCCCAGCGGCCCGGGATGTCCAACAGCTCGACCCGCCCGAAGCCCGGCGGCAGCGCGGGACTGACCAGGAGATTGTCCCCGCTCGGCCGCAGCCCGAGCAGGGCGCTGAGCAGCAACAGCACGCCGCCGGAGGACCACGCCTGGGGGCGGCCGGCGGCCGGCAGCTGGACCGGGTACTTCGTCACCTCGCGCTCGTAGCCGGCGATCAGCTCGGGCACCGAGCCACCGAGAGTGCACGCCATGTCGAAGATGCCCGACGCGATCCGGGCGGCCTCCTCGTCGCGGCGGTAACGGCGCAGCCCGGCCGCGATCAGCGAGTTGTCCGACGGCCAGACCGCGCCCAGGTGCGACCCGACCGGGTTGTACCGGCGCTGGCCGGAGGCGAGCGTACGCACCCCCCAGCCGGAGAAGAGGGCCGGGCCGACCAGATGGGCGGCGACTGCGGCGGCCCGCTCGTCGTCGACGATGCCACTCCACAACAGGTGCCCGATGTTCGACGACAGCGCGTCCACCGGGGTGCCGTCCGGTTCCAGGGCCAGCGCGTAGTACTCCCGGTCCGGCAGCCAGAAGTCCTGGTTGAACCGCCGCTTCAGCTCCGCCGCCTCCTGTTCCAGCCGCTCGGCGTAGACCGGGTCGCCCCAGAACTCCCGGGCCAGTCGGGCGCCCCGCAGCTTGGCGTCGTACGCGTAGCCCTGCAGCTCGCAGGTCGCCCGGGGAAGGCCCGGCAGCCGGCCGTCGGCGTACGAGATCGCCTCCGGCGAGTTCTTCCAGCCCTGGTTGACCCACCCCTTGCGGCTGTTGCGCGTCAGGTAGCGCAGGTAACCGTCACCGGTGAGGTCGGCGTACTCGCCGATCCAGTCCAGCGCCATCCGGGCCGGATGTCGCAGGTCCCGCACGAGGTCGGCGTCGCCCGACCACCGCTCGTACTCGTCGAGCAGGACGACGAAGAGGGGCGTGGTGTCCGCCGCGCCGTAGTAGAGGGCTGTCGGTTCCTCACCGAACGCCGCCGCCTCGCCGTAGCGCAGCTCCGCCATGATCTTCCCGGGCTCCTCGTCGTGCTCGTCGTCGAGCCGGTCGCCTTGCAGCGTGGCGAGGGTTCGCAGCGTCGCCCGGGCCAGCTCGGGGGTGAACGCCATGGTCTGCAGGCCCGTGATGATCGCGTCCCGCCCGTAGAACGCCATGCCCCACGGCAGGCCACCCACCGGCACCGCCCCCGCCTTGGTCAACGGAACGTAGCGCAACGCGGCCAAGTCGACGAGGCTCTGCTCGTACGCCGCCGTCAACTCCGTCCGCTCGGTGATCAGCAGCGGCGCCCGGTCGATCCACTCCTGGAGCTCCTCGCGCATGCCCCGGCGGACGTGCTCCCGGTGCTCCTCCAGGCTGGCCCGCAGGTCCCGCCCACCCGCGC
>NZ_SMKG01000382.1 GCF_004348525.1 Micromonospora sp. 15K316
CGCCCGGACGACCCCGACATCCCACCCCTGCAACACCGGCTCCTACGCGCCCTGTCCCAACGCGCCCAGTGGAAAGCCGCCCTGCTCGCTGCCAGAGACAAGGCCGCGCAGGACTCGCTTCCGACCGTCCCAGCTACGCCGACCCCACAGGAGGACTGATGGCTGCACCGACGATTGAACGGCTCTGGACGGTTCAGGAGGTCTCGGCATTCCTGGGCGTCCCAGTGGGCACCCTTTATCAGTGGCGGTACCGGCGTACCGGCCCGCGGGCAGCCCGGGTTGGGCGCCACCTTCGGTATGACCCGGCCGACCTGCGGGCATGGCTCGACCAGCAGGCGGCCTGACGTGGCAGTTGATGATCTCTGGTACCTCAGCAAGCGCGGCCAGGACGGCAAGCGGCTCCCGTCCCGACGGCACGGACAGGGCAAGCGGTGGCGAGTCCGGTTCATCGCCCAGGTCGTGCACCGGGCGACCGGCCGGGCCGTCTGCCTGGCCTTCGCCGACGGGTTGCAGCGGTTCGGGGTGCCGGAAGTGGTGCTGACCGACAACGGCAAGCAGTTCACCGACCGGTTCGGCAAGGGTGGGAGGTGATGTTCGACCAGATCTGCCGGGAGAACGGCATCATCCACCGGCTCACCCAGCCCGCCTCACCGACAACGACCGGGAAGGTCGAACGGTTCCACCAGACCCTGCGCCGCGAACTCCTGGACGAGGTGCCCGTCTGGCCCGACCTCGAGACAGTCCAGGCCGCCGTGGACGCCTTCCGGCACGAATACAACACCGACCGGCCGCACCAGTCCCTGGACATGGCCTTCCCCGCCGACCGGTTCACCCCCTCTACGGCGGCCGAGCAGGTGGTGCCGGTGAAGCTGCCGGCTCGGCTCACCCAGGCGCGCGACCAAGCCGCCCTCGTCTCCCCGCCAGCTCCGCTTCCGGTGTCGGCCGCGCCTGCGGCCGTGGAGTTCGACCGGGTGGTGCCGCCGTCGGGGAACCTTCAGGTCGCGGGCAAGCAGTTCTGGCTCGGCCCTGCCGGCTCCGGCGTGACGGTCACGTTCTGGGCCGACACAGACGTCATCCACCTCCTCATCGCCGGCGTCCGCCTCAAATCGGTGCGCTCCCACCTGTCCGCCGCCGACCTCGCCGCCCTGCTGCGACAGGGAGGCCGCCCCGCCGGTGAGCCACCCTTGCCGCCGGCGCCACCGGGTGAGGCGGTTGAGGTCGACCGGACCATCAGCCGCGCCGGTCACGTCTCGCTGGGCCAGCACATCGTCCTGGCCGCCGAGATCCTCGGCGGGCAACGCGTCGGCATCCGCATCGACGGCAAGACACTCAGCTTCTTCGACCTCGACACCCGACAGTTGCTGCGCACCCGCCCCAACCCCCTCAGCCCGGCCGAGGTGGCCCGGCTGCGACCCGCCGGACCACCCCGCACCCCGCGGCCGGACCGGTGCAGGTCCAGCGGCGAGCCTCCAACAGCGGAGTCGTCATGGTCGTCGGGCAGAAAGTCGCCCTCGGCCGCGTCCACGCCGGCAAGACCGTCACCATCCACGTCACCGACGGTGAGCTGGCCATCGCCTACGACGACGGCACCCGCATCGTCCGACGCACCACCGACCAGCCCGTCCGCAACCTAAAAGCCAGCCGACCCCGCAAGAAGCATCGGGTCACGGCATGACGACGACCAAGGCTCGCCGCCGTGCGAGTGCTTCAATCTGCGGCGTGGAGGATAAGCAAACCTGGTTGCAGCAGCTACCCACCGAAGTCCGCGACCGCGCACGATCGTTGCTGGACGCGCTGGACCAACTCGGCTGCGACGACCCAGATGGATGGGCCCGTTCCGAGATCGAGGAGGACATCCCGCAGCTAGCCAGATACCGCTTCCTGCGCCCACTCTGGCCGCAGATGATCGACGACTGGCGCAACGGCATCACCAACATCCCCGCTGCCCGACGGGCCCTCGAAGCGGGAGCAGGCCAGCACGACCTCACGCAGCTAGCCCGAGCCGTGGCCTACGAAACGGTGTTCGCCATGCTCTGCCACCTCGCCGACGACGACCAACGCACCGACCAACTTCCGTCCTGGGCGCTGACCGAGATCAGCCCTGCCGGCGAGCCGACGCGACGGCGCCTCGACGGCCTCCACGAAGACCTCCTCACCGTCGACCCCTCCGGCCGCGAAGGCCAAGACCTCTGGAGCTGACAGCCACGACCCGCAAGGTCGCGCTATTCATCTAGGCCAAGTGACAAGCATGTGGTGGGACGGATCCGTCAAGCATGTGGTGGGACTAGGGCGTGTCCTGTCGATCATGGAAGCCAGATGATGGCGGCGATGAGGACGAGGCTGGCCTGGTAGAGGGATGCGCGTTTGGCGTAGCGGGTGGCCAGGTCCCGCCACTGTTTGAGCCGGTT
>NZ_SMKG01000383.1 GCF_004348525.1 Micromonospora sp. 15K316
CGAAGCTCTCACGCCGGCAGAAGGCCGTGAACCGCGCCCACGCGAAAATCCGCGCCCGCGGCGAACGGGCGATCGCCACCCTCAAGACCTGGAAGATCCTGAACAAGCTGCGCTGCTGCCCACGGCGAGCGACTCCGATCGTGCAGGCCATCCTCGTTCTGCACCACGTCGAAGCCAACCGCTACGCAGGATGAAAAAGGCCCATCGACAGGTTCGCGCAACGCGACATCGACCGCGGCCTTCGCTGACTCGTTGCCGACCACCGCCGCGGAAACCGGTCGGCAGTTCCCGATCAGCTCCTCGGCCGCTCGCCCCGTCAACAGCGGCCGGTTTCAATTGTCAGGGCGCACAGCTCCCTGTTCGCCGACTGCTCGGCCCCTCCGCTCAGCCGGTGAATTCGTCGACGCCGAGGGCGAAGTCCCAGTGGCCGACCCCGTTGCCGGCAAGGCCCACCGTGACCACGCCCACTCCTTCCAGCCAGTGCGCCATTTTCAGGCCGCCGACGTCCAGCGGGCGCAGCCCGAGGCTCTCGATGAATGCCGCCACGCCCGCCTTGGCCTGCGCGTTGTCGCCCGCGATGAAGACGTTGGGCCGGCCCTTCTCCAGGACATTTCGGAAGATGGTGTTGAATGCCTTCACCACGTCGGCGCTGGCCGGGGCCACCTTGGCGACTTCCTGCGCGATCGAGGTCTCCCCGCTGTGGGCCAGTCCGTCGAATGTGGCGTTGAAGGGGTTGCTGATGTCGACGATGACCTTGCCCGCGAGGGCGTCTCCGTACTCGGCGACGACCGGAACGACACCGTCGTACAACAGGGCCGTGATGACGATGTCCCCGGCCGGGACAGCGCCCCACTTGCCCGTCGTCGCGCCGCCGCCCAGAGCCTTCGCCAGGTCATCGGCCTTGGACTGGTCGCGTCCCATGACCTCGACGGTGTTGCCACCCGCCACCGCGAGCGTGCCGATGGTACGGGCCATGTTGCCCGTACCGATGAGGGTGATGCTGCTCATCAGGTGTGCTCTCTTCCTGTTCTCGGGTGTCGCTCTGTCGTTCGTGCCGATCGGCGCAGGGCGTCCGCCACGACGTTTCTGGGCCAGCTGCCGCGCCTCTCCCGGCACCTCCGGCTCGTCGTCTTCCGCCGGTAGTCGGGTTGTTCTGCGGTGTGACCACGGCATTCCTGGTGCGTCGTTCAGATGGCGGTGGTGCCGCCGTCGGCGACCAGCTCCAGGCCGTTGACGTAGCTGGAGTCGTCGGAGGCGAGGAACAGGGCGACGGTGGCGATTTCTTCGGGGCGACCCATCTGGCCGCGGGGGATGAGGGACTCGAACTGGCGCTTGGTGGCCTCGTCGAAGAGTTCTTCCTGCTTGGCGGTGGCGACCTGGCCCGGGGTCAGGACGTTGACCCGGATCTTGCGGTCGCGCAGTTCGTTGAGCCAGACGCGGGCCCAGGCCTGCTGGACGGCCTTGCTGCCGGCGTAGAGGCTCCAGCCGGGAAAGGCGCCGAGGGAGGCGTTCGAGCCGGTCATGAGGATGGAGCCGCCGTCGTTGAAGAGCGGAAGGGCCTTCTGGACGGTGAACAGGGTGCCCCGGGCGTTGAGCCCGAACCAGGCGTCGAACTGGGCCTCGGTGATCTCGCCGAGCGGGGCGGGCTCGCCGCCGCCGGCGCTGGCCCACAGTACGTCGAGGCTGCCCTTCTCCCGCTTGACGGTGTCGTACAGGCGGTCCAGGTCGTCCAGGTTGGCGGCGTCGCCCTGGACGCCGGTGACGTTGCGGCCGATCTGCTTCACGGCCTCGTCCAGGGCATCCTGGCGGCGGCCGGTGATGAAGACGTGCGCTCCTTCGTCGACGAACAGCTTCGCGCCGGCCAGCGCCATGCCGGTGGTGCCGCCAGTGATGACCGCTACCTTGCCGTCAAGCTTTCCCACGATCGCTCCTTTGGGTAGGTGGTGCCGTGCACACCCGGGGCAACGACGTTATGTACACCGCCCTGTGTGCTTACGGTACGGGGTGGGCGGCCGGGGCGCAAACTATGTACACCGGTCGTTACCGAGCTGAGGTACCATAGACCCGTGACGGAGCTGGAGAAGGGCCCCCAGGGCCGCCGCCGCGGCCGGGGTGCCCGCGAGCGCATCCTCAGCGCATCCCAGCAGCTGTTCCGCGAGCAGGGCATCAATCGCACCGGCATGGACCAGCTCTGCGCGGCGGCCCAGGTGTCCAAGCGCACGGCCTACCAGCACTTCACCGGCAAGGACGAACTCGTCGCCGAGTACCTGCGCCGGTTCGACCCCTCCGTTCTGTCCGGCGTGTTCGACCGCACCGACCTCACGCCCCGCGAACGGCTCCTCGCCGCCTTCGACGTCCCTCCCGTCTTCCTGGTCACCGCGCTCAGCTCGATCGCCCCACTGGTCAC
>NZ_SMKG01000384.1 GCF_004348525.1 Micromonospora sp. 15K316
CCCCCACAAACACCCCTCCCCACCGCAGCGGCCTCTTCGCGGAGAGGGTGGCCGTCCGGCGCGCGGAGGCCGCCGTCTCCGGGAAAGAGCACGGATCACCAGGCGGTACGTGCCGGGGCGACAGGATCGTCGACAGTGGACTTGGGGCGGGTAGCATGCCGGCTTAGCGCAGAGCTGGCACACCGACGTCCCCTCTCGACAGGAGCCCGGCATGACTGGCCCGGACACCGAACTCGCCGCGAAGATCCAGTCCGATGTGCCGCACGCGGCGCGGATCTGGAACTACTGGATGGGCGGCAAGGACAACTTCCAGGCCGACCGGGCGGCCGGCGACGCCGTCGCCGAGGTCTATCCGGAGATCGTGCTCATGGCGCAGCACTCCCGCCGGTTCCTGGTGCGCGCCGTGCGCCACCTCGCCGCCGAGGCGGGCGTCCGCCAGTTCCTGGACATCGGCACCGGCCTGCCCACCATGCAGAACACCCACGCGGTCGCCCAGCAGGTGGCGCCCGACTCCCGCATCGTCTACGTGGACAACGACCCGATGGTCCTCGTGCACGCCCGGGCGCTGCTCGCGAACACCACCTCCGAGGGCGTCACCACCTACGTCCCCGCCGACTACCACGATCCGGAGCGGATCCTCGCCGAGGCGGCCCGGACGCTCGACTTCGACCAGCCCATCGCCGTGATGTTCATGGGTGTGCTCGGCTACGAGCCGGACCTGGACGTGCTGCGGTCGATCGTCCGCCGGACGATGGACGCCACCCCGCCCGGCAGCTACCTGGTGTTGTGGGACGGCACCGACACGAGCCCCGAGGTGGTCGCCGGCGCCGAGCGGCTGGCGCAGAACGGTGGCGTCCCGTACATCCTGCGCAGCCCGCAGGATCTGGCCACCTGCTTCACCGGGCTCACCGTGGTCGAGCCCGGTCTGGTGCCGATCCCGTTGTGGCGGCCGGACGACCCCGACGCCGAGGGGATCGACGCATACGGCGCGGTGGCGCGGAAGCCCTGATCCGGGGCGGTTCGGCCGGACCGAGCCGCGTACCCGCGAGCAGTCGCGGGCCTCGGTGGCGGCGATGGTCCGGAGGACGGTCTCCGTACCGAGGGCGACGTCCTCACCCTGGCCGTCGAGGCGTCCGCCCGGCTGATGACCCGGCTCGGGATGCGGCGCGAGGCACGGCACGTGCAGAGCTACCTGTTTCGCGGCGAGTGGGCCGACCAGCTCGTGTTCGCGATGCTGGCGCGGGAGTGGCGGCGTCGCGCGGACGGCTGATCGGCCGGGCCCGGGCCGGGCCCGGGTTCAGGGCGCGGAGCCACCTTCGGCTGCGTCGCGCCTGCCGAGCTCGCCCCGGATCGGCAACCAGTACGCCGGGATGAAGGCGGCGATCACCGCCACGCCGAGCAGCGGGAGGAACGCCCCGACCACGATCCCGGCGGCGATCCAGATCATCGCGATCCGGAACCGGCGGGCGACGAACCTGGCACCGGTGTCGTCGATGGTGGAGCCGAGCAGTCGCCGATCGTGGCGGGCGTACTCCCAGATGATGTTGAACAGGATCGCGGCCAGCTCGATCGTGGCGCCGTAGAACACGACGGCGCCGCGCTCGCCGTCGCCGGAGTGGAACGCGTCGGCGAGGACCGATGCGGCGAACGGCAGGAACGCGACATCCATCAACAGCAGGGTGTTCAGGAACATCAGCAGCCGATCCACCACCCGGACGTGATCGAACATCACATGGTGGTTGACCCAGATCTGGCCGATCATCAGGAAGGTGACGGAGTAGGCCAGGTAGGACGGCCAGAGCGCGCCCAGTCCGTGGAACAGTCGCCGGAAGTCCTCCGGCGGCTGGATGTCCAGCACGAGCAGGGTCACCGCGATGGCGAAGACCGCGTCGCTGAACGCCACCAGCCGTCCCGGGTTGCGGGTCCCGCCGAACGCCGCCGACGGCTCGGCCGGGTGACCCCGATGCCGTGGCACGGCTACGTCCCGGTCCGGTCGCGAGGCCACCGGTCACCGGCGCCGCGCGGCTGACGCGCACGCTCGACCGACCCGACGGCGCCCTCTCGATCCGGTGACGGCATGACCCGCTCAACTCGTCGAGGCAGCCTGCGGTGACTGGTGGGCGGGTACTCTTCTCGCCACCCCGACGCGCGAAACCTGTCGAACCCGCTCTCCGTCGGATCAGCAATGCTGATGCTGATCATCGGAATGATTCGTTTGATTTGATGCTTGTGCCGAGCGACGCTTGATCCGTCAACGAACGACGACGGGTCAACGGAGGCTCGACATGAGCAAGGAACAGCGGGTAGCGATCGTCACCGGCGGCTCCCGGGGCATCGGCCGGCAGGTCGTGCAGCGGCTGGCCGAGGAGGGTTACGCCCTGGTCGTCAACTACGCGGG
>NZ_SMKG01000385.1 GCF_004348525.1 Micromonospora sp. 15K316
CTCTCCCAGTACCTGCGCATCGCGCGCAACTTCGACCTGGACCGGCGGAACCCGCGCCTGATGAGCGTCGCCGTCGTGACGTCGGCGAACGACGACTTCATCGATCGCCAGGAGGCGGTCGGCTCGGCCGGGCCGTCGCTCATCGGGCCGGCTCCGCAGCGGCCGGCGACGGGCCGCAGTGGACGGTCACAGCCCCTCCGCCCGATCCTCGCCGAGCGCGGTGAGCCGATCGCGCAGCCGGGACGCCTCGGCCGGGCGCAGCCCCGGCACCCGGGCGTCGCTCGCCGCCGCAGCGGTGTGCAGCTGGACGGTGGCGAGGTCGAAGGCGCGCTCCAGCGGCCCGGCACTGACGTCGACGAACTGCATCCGGGCGTACGGGACGATGGAGAGCCGCCGGACCAGCAGCCCGTGCCGCACCAGCAGGTCCTCCTGGCGCTCGGCGTAGCCCCAGGCCCGCACTGCCCGCACGATCGAGACGGCACGGCCCACGCCCAGCAGCAGGACGACAGCGAGGCCGAGCCCGAAGAGCCAGTGCCCGCTGAGGATCCAGCCGATCACCACGCCCAGCCCGACGACCCCCAGCACGGCGGCGAGCCGGAGCAACTCGACCCAGATCAGGTCCCGGGAGATCGGCTGCCAGCGGACGGTCTCCGGCCAGGGCTCCAGCGGCCCCGGCGGCGGGCCCGGCACGGACGGGGCCGGCAGGGGGCCCGGCGCGGCCGGCGGCTGGTGGGACTCCGCGGCGCTCACCGGGGCGTTCCGTTCTGCGCGCTCACGCTTCGAGCGTAGGCGATCCGGCCAGTGGATCGACCGCACGCAGGAAGCCGCGTGCGTCGAGAAAGTCGCCGAGCGTCTCGCGGTGCGCCGGGCAGGCGAGCCAGGTCTTGCGCCGGTCGGGTTCGTGCAGCCGGGGATTGTTCCACCGCAGCGCCCACGTCGCGGGTGCGTGACATCCCTTGGCCGAGCAGATCAGCGGCTCGTCGGCGGGGGAGAGGGTGCTCATCCCGGCCAGTCTAGGACGGCGGGCGGGAGAGAGGATGAGCGCCGGGCGGCCACGGGGGGAGCCGCCCGGCGACGGGTGAATCGTACACGCGCCGGTGCCCTTTCTGTCCACCCCGAACGTGGCGATCCGGTCGCTCGGGACGCCGTGGCGGAAATCGCCTTCTCCCCACCTCGGTACTCAGCCGGGCATGCGAGTCTTGATACGCACCACGCCGCGACAACCGATCATGCTGTGGAGGACCGGTGGCCCAGCCGACCACGCCCGACGCCCCGACGCCGAACGGAACAGCACCGCAGGCGCCCGCGCCGGTGACCACCCCCGCCGAGGACGCGACCCTGCTGGAGCGGGCGCTCTTCGAGATCAAGAGGGTGATCGTCGGGCAGGACCGGATGGTGGAGCGGATGGTCGTCGCGCTCCTCGCCCGCGGTCACTGCCTGCTCGAAGGGGTGCCCGGGGTGGCCAAGACCCTCGCCGTCGAGACCCTCGCCAAGGTCGTCGGGGGCTCGTTCGCCCGCGTGCAGTTCACCCCCGACCTGGTGCCGGCCGACATCATGGGCACCCGCATCTACCGGCAGTCGAGCGAGAAGTTCGACATCGAACTCGGGCCGGTCTTCGTCAACTTCCTGCTCGCCGACGAGATCAACCGGGCACCGGCCAAGGTGCAGTCGGCGCTGCTGGAGGTGATGAGCGAGCGGCAGGTCTCGATCGGCGGGGAGACCCACCGGGTGCCGGAGCCGTTCCTGGTGATGGCCACCCAGAACCCGATCGAGCAGGAGGGCGTCTACCCGCTGCCGGAGGCGCAGCGGGACCGGTTCCTCATGAAGATCGTCGTCGGCTACCCCACCGACGCAGAGGAACGGGAGATCGTCTACCGGATGGGGGTGGCCGCGCCGGAGCCCACGCCGGTGTTCAGCGCCACCGACCTCGTCACGCTGCAACGCAAGGCCGACCAGGTCTTCGTGCACAACGCCCTGGTCGACTACGCGGTCCGGCTGGTGCTCGCCACCCGGGCCCCGGCCGAGCACGGCATGCCGGACGTCGCGCAGCTCATCCAGTACGGCGCCAGCCCGCGCGCCTCGCTCGGGCTGGTCCGGGCGAGCCGGGCGCTGGCACTGCTGCGCGGTCGGGACTACGCGCTCCCCCAGGACGTGCAGGACATCGCGCCGGACATCCTGCGCCACCGGCTGGTGCTCAGCTACGACGCGCTCGCCGACGACGTGCCGGCCGACCACGTCGTCCACCGCGTGATGGCCACGATCCCGCTGCCCTCGGTGGCGCCGAGACAGCAGGCGACGCCGACGGTCGTCGCGCCGCCCCCGGCCGCCGGATGGCCCGGGCAGCACCCGTGACCTCCGCCACCCCTCGACCC
>NZ_SMKG01000386.1 GCF_004348525.1 Micromonospora sp. 15K316
GCGGGGGGGGACCCGGGTGCCCTGCCGACCGGCCGTGGCGATCAGCCCGCGCTGGCGGAGCTCCTGGTAGGCGCGGGCGACGGTGGCCGGGCTGACGGCCAGCTCGGCGGCGAGCGCGCGAACCGGCGGGAGAGCGGCCCCCGGCGGCAGGGCGGCGGTGCGAATGCCGGACTCGATGCTGGCCGAGATCTCGACGGCCGTCGCCCCGGTCACCTGATAGCGTGCTGACACAAATACAAGATTGTACTAGAACAAAGGCGGACGCGATGGCCACCCCCGGAGTCGACCCGACCTCCTACCCCCCGACCGCGCGGACGACCCCGAAGCGCACCCGCGACCGGATGAGCTACGACCGGACGGCCGTGCACGCGGTGCTGGACGAGGCGTACCACTGCGTGCTCGGGTTCACCGTGGACGGCGAACCGCGGGTGCTGCCGACCCTGCACGTACGCGTCGACGACACGCTCTACCTGCACGGCTCCACCGGCAGCCGGCCACTGCTCGCCGCCCGGGGCGACGGACTGCCGGTCTCGGTGGCGGTCACCCTGCTCGACGGGCTGATCTACGGCCGTTCCCAGTTCCACCACAGCGCCAACTACCGGTCGGTGGTCGCCCACGGCACCGCCCACCTGGTGACCGACGAACGGGAGAAGGCCGACGCGATGACCGCCCTGGTGGAGAAGGTCGCCGCCGGACGCAGCGCGGACAGCCGCCCACCCAGCCGCAAGGAGCTGGCCGAGACCGCCGTGCTGGCGCTGCCGCTGCGCGAGGTCTCGCTGCGCGCCCGCAGCGGCGGCGTCATCGACGAGGAGGCCGACCTCGACCTGCCGTACTGGGCCGGGGTGGTGCCGCTGCGGCTCACCCGGGGACGACCCGAGACGGACCCGGGCGTGAGCGCCCCGATCCCGGCGTACCTGTCGCCGGAGCGTTCGCCCTGGCTCGACCCGCCGATCCTGCGCGGCGAACACGTGCTGCTCGAACCGCTCGGCCTCGCGCACACCGACGAGCTGCACGCCGCCACCGCCGACCCGGAGGTCTGGCGGCACCTGTGGCGTCCCCTGCCGGCCGACGCCGTGGCGACGGCCGAGGTGATCACCGAAGCGCTGGCCGCCCACGACCGCGGCGAGCGGGTGCCCTGGGTGCAGCGCTGCGCGCTCACCGGCGCGGTGGTCGGCAGCACCTCCTACTACGAGGTGGACCCGCGGCGCCGGTCGGTGGCGATCGGCTACACCTGGCTCGGCCGGCCCTGGTGGCGTACGGGGATCAACACCGAGGCGAAGCTGCTGCTGCTCACCCACGCCTTCGAGGAGCTGGGCGCGGTCCGGGTGGTCTGGCACACCGACCTGCGCAACGAACGCTCCCAGCGGGCCATCGAGCGCCTCGGCGCGACCCGCGAGGGAGTGCTGCGCATGCACCGGCAGCGCCCGGACGGCTCGTGGCGGGACACCGTGCAGTACGCCCTGACCGTCGAGGAGTGGCCGAACGCACAGCGGGCGCTGCGGGAAAGACTTCGCCCGACGGCACCGACGGCGTGATGATGGCCGGCGTGCTGGGGATCACCGACATCGGAACGTACGTGCTGGGCACCGTCGCCATCATCCTGCTGCCCGGCCCCAACTCGCTCTTCGTGCTCTCCACCGCCGCCAAGCGCGGCGTGGCGGCGGGTTACCGGGCCGCCGGCGGGGTCTTCCTCGGCGACGGGGTGTTGATGTTCCTCTCCGCCGCCGGAGTGGCCTCCCTGCTGAAGGCGTACCCGCTGCTCTTCCTCGTGATCAAGTACGCGGGCGCGGCGTACCTCGGCTACCTGGGGCTGACGATGCTGCGCGGTGCGTGGCGGCGCTGGCGCGACCGCAACGACCCGGCCGCGCCGCGGCTGATCGACGCGGCGCAGCCGGCGGAGCTGCGCAGCCCGTTCCGCAAGGCGCTGGTGATCAGCCTGCTCAACCCGAAGGCGATCCTCTTCTTCGTCTCGTTCTTCATCCAGTTCGTCGACCCGGCGTACCCCTGGCCGGCGCTCTCGTTCGCGCTGCTCGGGCTGATCGCGCAGCTGACCAGCGTGCTCTACCTGACCACGCTGATCTTCACAGGCACCTTCCTGGCCGCGCAGTTCCGTCAGCGCCGCCGGCTCGCGGCGGGCGCCACCACCGGCATCGCCGCCCTCTTCCTGGGCTTCGGCGTCAAGCTCGCGACCGCGAGCATCTGACCGGACGCGGCGAGCGGTAGATCGCCGCCCGGCAGCCGGACGCGGGCGAGCCGGAGATCGCGGCCGGGCAGTGGGACGCGCGGTGGCCCGTCGCGGCGGCGGGCAGGCCCGCTCAGGTGCCGTCGCCGCCCCCGCC
>NZ_SMKG01000387.1 GCF_004348525.1 Micromonospora sp. 15K316
GGCGGGGGGTGGGCAGCCGGGGCAGCGCGAGTTCGTCCGGGAGCCCGGTGAGGTACGGGAAGCCGGGTGCGAAGCCGCAGAAGGCCACCCGGAAGTCGGTGCCGGCCAGCCGCTCCACCACGGTGGGCACGGTGACGGCCCAGTGTTCCGCGACGACCGGTAGGTCCGCCCCGTCGTAGTTGACGGGGACCTCGACCGGCTCGGCGGCGCTGCGGGCGGTCGCCGGGTGTGGCGTCCAGCCGGCGATCGACCGGGCGGCCGCCTCCGGATCGGGCACGCCGTCGAGCAGCACGGTGGTCGCCGCCGGCACGATCTCGACAGCGGTCAGCTGGCCCAGCTCGCGGCGGTGCCCCAGCTCCGCCCGCCACGACTCGACCTGGCCGGCCACGTCGGCGCGGGCGGACTCGTCGCCGGGCGCGAGGTCGAGCAGCAGGGCGTGCGCCCCGACGGGTCGGATCCGCATGTCGCCATCCTGGCCCACCGGGCCCGGTCGTGGGTACCCACCGTCGTCGATGGATCGGCGTGACGAGGCGCACTACCCCCAAGTAACCTACGGTGTCGTAACCTGTTCGCGTGACCACCTCCGCACCGTCCCGGCTCAAGCCGGTCGACATCGGCAAGCCCCGGATGCGCGGCTGGCTGCACACGTACGCGTTCTTCGTGGCCGTGGTCTGCGGCATCGTGCTCTGCGCGATCGCCGCGACCCGACCGGGCTGGGCGCCGCTGGTCAGTTGCGCCATCTACAGCCTGACCGTCTGCGGGCTCTTCGGCACCAGCGCGCTCTACCACCGTCGGGTGTGGTCGGAGCGGGGCTACCAGATCATGCGCCGGATGGACCACTCGATGATCTTCGTGTTCATCGCCGGCACGTACACCCCGTTCTGCGTCCTGCTGCTGTCGGTGCGCCCCGCGACCGTGATGCTCGCGCTGGTCTGGGGCGGCGCACTGGCGGGCGTCGCGCTCAAGCTGATCTGGCCGCACGCGCCGCGCTGGGTCTCCGCGCCGCTCTACCTGGCGCTCGGCTGGGTGGCGGTGGCGATGCTCCCGCAGATCCTGCACGAGGGCGGGGTCGCCGCGTTGGTGCTGCTCCTCGTCGGCGGGGCTGTCTACAGCGTCGGGGCCGTCTTCTACGCGCTGCGCCGGCCGAACCCCTGGCCCACCGTCTTCGGGCACCACGAGTTCTTCCACGCCTGCACGCTGCTCGCCGCGATCTGCCACCACATCGCGATCTATTTCGCGCTCTTCGCCTGACCGCGCACGCGGGCCCACGGCGTACGGGGGCCCGGCGTGCGCGGTGTGCGGATCAGACGGTCCGGCCCGGCCGGCGCACCTCGCGGTACTCCTCCACGACCCGGCCGTCCTGGGCCGGCACCACCCGGTCGGTCACCACCCGCTGCGTCCGGGCCGGGGCGGCAGTGACCACCGTCCGCCGCCGGCTGTTCCAGAAGTAGAGGGTGACCAGGAGCAGGGCGACGCCGGCGAGCATCAGCACCCAGCCGACCACGGCGAGGTCGAGCCAACCGAGGTCGGCCTCCACGGCGAACGCGAAGATCGCGCCCAGCGCGATCAGGAAGATGCTGCCACCAATGCCCATCGGTCGCCTCCTCGGCTCTCAGCTGGCGATAGCCTCCGCCGCGGCCATTCGTGAGGTTGCGGCATCCATCGACTTACCCCGGCACCGTGATCGCCAATCGGGCAAGCTGAGGGCATGACGGACGGGTACGCCGGGGAGCGGACACTGGTGCTGCTGCGCCACTCGAAGGCCGAGCAGTCCGAGGAGGGACCGGACGCGGACCGGCCCCTGACCACGCGCGGGCGGGCCGACGCGGAGTCCGCCGGCGCCTGGCTGGCCAAGCACGGCCTGCTGCCGGACGTCGTGCTCTGCTCGACCGCCCGGCGCACCCGGGAGACGTGGCACGGCGTGGCGATGGGGATGACCGGTTCGCCGCCGGAGGGCGGTACCGCGGGTCCGCGCCCGGACGTCCGGTACGAGCCGGATGCGTACGAGGCGCACCCGGATGACCTGTTGGCGCTGGTCCGCCGGGTCGACCCGGATGCCCGTACGGTGCTGCTGATCGCCCACAACCCGGGGGTCTCGCTGCTCTCCGCGCTGCTCGATCCGGGACCTGGCGATCCGGAGGAGCTGCGGACGACGGAGCTCGCGGTGCACCACGGCCCGGCCCGGTGGGCGGAACTCGATCGTGGCGGCGCACCCCGCACCAACCGGTACGCGGCACGAAGCTGAGCCACCCGCCGGATGGGCGGGTGGCTCGGCGCTACGCGGCTCAGGAGGGCGGCGCGGTGGGCGGTGGCGGGT
>NZ_SMKG01000388.1 GCF_004348525.1 Micromonospora sp. 15K316
GACCAGTCCTGGAAGGTGACCTGTTCGTCGTGGCTGACCGGCCGGGCGGCCGCGTGGGTGGTCGCGGCGGGGGCGGCCGCGTGCGCCGGCACGGCGGCGCCGAGGAGGGTGAGCGCGGTGACGCCGGCGAGGGCGGCCACGCTCAGGCGTGATCTGGCCATGGGTGCTCCGCGGGGGTGTGGTCGGGCATCGTCGCCGGTCAGTGTCCCGCTTGCAGAGAAGTTTCGCCATATCTGGATGGATGGAAAATCATTGCCGAGACGATGATCCGCTTGGCATGGAAGAGACAGTGATCGATATTGATATGACCATGTGACGGGTGGTGGAGTGTGCTCCACCGAGCGGGATCTCCCGCCCCCCGAGGAGGTTGTCCATGGCCTTCCGTACACCCACCCCTCTCCGCCGGGCCCTGGCGCTCGCCGTCGCCGCCGGCCTGGCGTTCGCCACCTTCGGCACCGGGCCGGTCACCGCCCGGCCGGCTGCCGAACCCGGCGGGTCCGCCGCCGTCGAGTACCGGGTGCTCGGCCCCCGTACGCTCGCCGACCGCAACGCGGTGGCCCGCACCGGCGCCGCGATCGACTACAGCGAGCACGGCGTGCTGCACGTCTCCGCCACGCCGGCCGAGGCCGCGGCGATCGGCCGCCTCGGCTTCCGGCTGGAGGCGGTGCCCGCGCCACCGTCCACCCCGCACAGCCACGGAGACGTCGGCACGTTCGCCTTCCCGCCCGCCGACTCCAACTACCACGACTACGCCGAGCTGACCGCGGTGGTGAACCAGGTCGTTGCGAGCCACCCGACGATCGCCCGCAAGCTCAGCATCGGCAGCTCCTACGAGGGCCGCGACCTGATGGCCGTGAAGATCTCCGACAACGTCGCCACCGACGAGAACGAGCCGGAGATCCTCTTCAACGCCCAGCAGCACGCCCGCGAGCACCTGACCGTGGAGATGGCGATCTACCTGCTGAACCTCTTCACCGACGGGTACGGCAGCGACTCCCGGATCACCAACCTCGTCAACGGCCGGGAGATCTGGATCGTGCCGACGGTGAACCCGGACGGCAGTGAGTACGACATCGCCACCGGCTCCTACCGCTCCTGGCGCAAGAACCGCCAGCCCAACACCGGCTCGTCAGCGATCGGCACCGACCTGAACCGGAACTGGAGCTACCAGTGGGGCTGCTGCGGCGGCTCGTCCGGCTCCACCTCGTCGGAGACCTACCGCGGCCCGTCGGCGTTCTCCGCCCCGGAGACGCAGGCGCTGCGGAACTTCGTCAACAGCCGGGTGGTCGGCGGTGTGCAGCAGATCAAGGCCAACATCGACTTCCACACGTACTCGCAGCTCGTGCTCTGGCCGTTCGGCTACACCACCGCGAACACACCGAGCGGAATGACGGCCGACCAGTACAACACCTTCGCCACCATCGGCCAGCAGATGGCCGCCACCAACGGCTACACGCCGGAGCAGTCCAGCGACCTCTACATCGCCGACGGCACCAGCATCGACTGGATGTGGGCGGCGCACGGCATCTGGGCGTACACCTTCGAGATGTACCCGGGCTCGGCCGGTGGCGGCGGCTTCTACCCGCCCGACGAGGTGATCCCCGCGCAGACCTCCCGCAACCGGGAGGCGGTGCTGATGCTGAGCGAGTACGCCGACTGCCCGTACCGGGCCATCGGCAAGCAGGCGCAGTACTGCGGCGGCGGTGGCGGCACCACGGTCTGGTCGGACACCTTCGAGACCGCCACCGGCTGGACGGTCAACCCGTCCGGCACGGACACCGCCACCCTCGGGGTCTGGGAGCGGGGCGCCGCCCAGGCGACCACCTCCAGCGGGGCGAAGCAGCTCACCCCGTACGCGGGCGGCAACGACCTGGTCACCGGCCGGCTGGCCGGCGCCGGGGCGGGTGACCACGACCTCGACGGCGGAGTGACCAGCGCCCAGTCACCGGCGGTGACGCTACCCGCCAGCGGCACGCTCACCCTCTCGCTCGCCTGGTACCTGGCGCACGGCTCGAACTCCTCGTCGGCCGACTACCTCCGGGTCAGCGTGGTGCACGGCGGGGGCACCACCACCCTGCTCAACCAGGCCGGGGCGGCGACCAACCGCAACGCCTCGTGGGCGGTGGCGAACCTCAACCTCACCCCGTACGCGGGCCAGAGCGTACGGATCCTGATCCAGGCGGCGGACGCCTCGGGCGCGAGCCTCGTCGAGGCGGCTGTGGACAACGTCACCATCACCGCCTCCTGATCCGGTGGGGCCCCGTCCCGCCCCCGAC
>NZ_SMKG01000389.1 GCF_004348525.1 Micromonospora sp. 15K316
GAGCGCGCCCGCCCCCGCCGGCTCGACCCCACCGTCGAGGACATCCTCACCATGCTGGAAGACCGTCGCTACTCCGAGGCGGAGAAGCACGCCCTGCGCGACCTTTTACGCGCGCAGCTCGCCGGCCGTCGCGCCCAGGACGAGCCCAACAGTCGCCCGGCCAAAGCGGTCTAGCCGGGGCAAAGGGACGCGGATGGGGCACCGTCAGCGAGCACTCGCCTATGCGTTTCCCGCACCCACAACACCCCAGCCCACACGCTCACGCTTAACCGCTCGCGGCCCTTCACCTTGTAAGCGAGATGTCGCCGGTTCGATCCCGGCCGGGGGCTCCAACCACGCCAGGCGAATCCCCCGGGGGATGTCGCCTCCGGTGAGTCGGCTCGACCGCACCGCCGGCCCGGTGCGCACCGCCGGCACCGCGACCGTATCCCGCTCGCAGGCTGGCCGGGTACGGCACGGCTGGACGCGGAGAACCGTCCGCCGACGGGAGTGCCCGGTCCACGGCGTGCCCCGTTCAGGCAGCGTTTACCCTGTGACAGCGGCCACCGCACCATGCGACCGGACTCGGTCCATGCGGTGGCTGTGCTGCGCTTACCGGCCCTCGTCCACCCCCGGACGGGCGGTCGGCGGAGCAGGCGCGGGCGAACGCGATCCCGCGTCGGGCGAGAAAGGCGGATCATGATCGCTGGATGTGACCGGGCGGTGGCCCGCTCCCTGCCCCGGTCTCGCCGATGAGCACTGTCGCCTTCCTGAACATCGCCATGCACGGGCACATCAACCCGACGCTCCCGATCGTGGCCGAACTCGTTCGTCGTGGCCACCGCGTCACCTACCACACGACGCCCGCCTACGCCGAGGAGATCGCGGCCACCGGCGCGCGGGTGCTCCGCTACTCCGGGCACGACCACCCGCTCCCCGGCACCCCGGTCGCGCTGATGGACGAGCTCTCCCGCGCCGCCGTACGGCTGCTGCCCACCGTCCTCGCCGAGCTGCGCGAGATTCGGCCCGATCTGATCGTGCACGACTCCCTCTGCCCCTGGGGGCCGGTGGCCGCCCGGGAGCTCGGCGTTCCGGCGGCGTCGTCGTTCACCACCTTCGCGTTCAACCGGCGCATGCCCAGTCCCACCCGGGGATCGTGGCAGCTGCTGGCCGCGGCGGCGGCCCGGCCGCGGCACGCCGGGGGATACCTGAGCTCGCGCTGGGAGCTGCGCCGCAGGTACGACACGAGTGCGATGCCCCTGATCGATCTGGCGAACATCCGGCAGCCGCTCAACCTGGTCTACACCTCGCGGGCGCTGCACCCCGCCGCCGACAGTTTCGACGAGTCGTACCGGTTCGTCGGACCGAGCGTCGGCGCGCGCCCGGAGAACTCGTCCTTCCCGTTGGACCGGCTGCGGGATCCGGTGCTGTACGTCTCGATGGGCACGCTCTTCGACGTCGGCCCACGGCTGCTGCGCAGCTTCGCCGACGCGCTCGCCCCGCTGGGCGGCACCGTCGTCGTCTCCACCGGGCACACGGATCCCGGCGCGCTCGGTCCGCTGCCGGAGAACGTGATCGCCCACCGCTCCGTACCGCAGCCGGAGGTGCTGGCCCGCGCCGCGCTGTTCGTCACCCACGGCGGGGTGAACAGCGTCAACGAGGCGCTGTACGCCGGCGTTCCGATGCTGGTGGTCCCGCAGGGCGCGGATCAGCCGCTGGTGGCCGCCCGCATCGTCGAGCTGGATGCCGGCCTCTCGATCCGTACCGAGGACGTCGACGCGGAGAGCGTGCGTGCCCTCGCCCGGCGCCTGCTCGACGAGCCCCGGTTCCGGGCCGCCGCGAGCACCCTGCGGGACGCCCAGCGTGCGGCGGGCGGCTACCGGCGCGCCGCCGACGAGCTCGAACGCTATGTGCGGCAGCCGGGCCGGCCCGGGTCCGCCGATCAGCCGGGGCGGGGCTGACCGGTGTCTCCTGTCGTCACCGCCCTGCTGCTCCTCGCCGGGTTCTCCGAGGCCGCCGGTCGTCTCCTGCCTCTGGTGGCACGCCTCTCCGGGGCGTCGCGTACCCGGGTGGTCGGGATGATCTTTGCCGGCGCTGTCGTCGACGGCGCGGTCTTCGCCCTCTGGCCGCTCACCGCGTGGACCCTCGCGGAGCTGCTGCTGGTGACGTCCCCGTCCGACGAGGCAGCGTTGATCTGGACACCGGGCCTCGCCGTGCCGCTGCTGCTCGCCGCCGTCCTCGCGTTCCCGCTGCTCGGGCCGTTCCTGCACCTGGTGCTGATGGTGGGGGTGGGGGC
>NZ_SMKG01000038.1 GCF_004348525.1 Micromonospora sp. 15K316
CCCCAACGCCCGCCCGACGCCCGAACCGCAGGCCTCAGGCTCCAGCAGGTTTGACTCCCGGCGTTTACTCAGCGATAGTTGAGTCAATGAACGCTGAGCTTGCTTCCCTGGCCGGGCGCGCACGGATCCACGCCGCACTCGGCGACCCCGCGCGCCTGGCGATCGTGGACGCGCTCACCCTCGGCGACGCCTCCCCCGGCGAGATCGCCCACACCCTCGACATGCCGACCAACCTCGTCGCCCACCACGTCAAGGTGCTCACCGAAGCCGGCCTCGTCGTCCGCGGCCGATCCGAGGGCGACCGGCGGCGCACCTACCTGCGACTTCAGCCGGCAGCCCTGGCCGCCGCCCTCACCCCTCCCCCGCTGGCCGATGTGGGACGGGTGGTCTTTGTCTGCACCCACAACTCCGCCCGCTCCCAGCTGGCCGCCGCCCTGTGGAAGCGACGCACCCATGGGGAAGCCGCCTCGGCCGGCACCAAGCCTGCGACCCGAGTGCATCCCCGCGCGCTTGCCGTGGCCCACCGTCACGACCTCGACCTCAACCCTGCCGGCACCGCACACGTCAGCGTCGTTGTCCGCGACGACGACCTGGTCATCGCCGTCTGCGACAACGCCCACGAAGAGCTCACCGGACCGGTTCGCCCCCGCCTGCACTGGTCCGTGCCGGACCCGGTCCGCATCGACACCGACGAAGCGTTCGAGGCGGCCTACGCCGACCTCGCCGACCGCATCGAGCGCGTCGCCCCCACCCCCATGTTGAGAGGCACCCGATGACCGACATCAGCGCCCGCATTCAACAGGAGATCACCCTCGACCAGCAGCTCGCCCTGCACACCGCAGCAACCCGGCTGGCCGAGGAGTTCGACGGCATCTACGGCATCGAGACCATCGAGAGGTTCCTGCACAGCAGCTACGACCAGTTCGCCAGCGCCGCCAGCATCCCGAACTACCTTCCGCTGCTCGCCGAGCGCTTCGCCCGCCAGCGGTTGCAGGCCCTCGCCCGGGTCGAGGGACACCACCGCGACGGCCGGCCCGTCGTGCTGTTCCTGTGCACCCACAACGCCGGCCGCTCCCAGATGGCCCTGGGCTTCTTCACCCACCTCGCCGGCGACCACGCCATCGCCTGGTCCGGCGGCAGCGAACCCGGCATCGACATCTCCGAGGAGTTCCCCAAGCCGTGGACCGACGAGGTGGTCCACGCCACCGATGTGGTCGTCACGATGGGGTGCGGCGACGCGTGCCCAGTCTTCCCCGGTACCCGTTACGAGAACTGGGACATCGACGACCCAGCGGGCCTCAACGTCGCCGATGTGCGGCCGATCCGCGACGAGATCGAACGCCGGGTCCGCCGGCTCCTCAATGACCTGCACCTCCCCGCCACCCGATAACCCACTACGCCCCGATGGCCGGGACAGTCAGATCATGGGAGAGAAAACACTGATGACCATCGCACTCCGACGGCGTCTGCTGGCCGAGTTCATCGGCACTGCTCTACTGGTCACCGCCGTCGTGGGCTCCGGCATCATGGCCGCCACACTCTCTCCCGGCGACGTCGGGCTCCAGTTGCTGGAGAACTCGATCGCCACCGCTCTCGCCCTCGGCGCGCTGATCCTGATCTTCGGTCCGGTCTCCGGTGCCCACTTCAACCCGGTCGTCTCCGCCGCCGATTGGTTCCTCGGCCGTCGCGCCGGGACCGGACTGACCCTGCGCGACCTCGGCGGGTATGTCGTCGCCCAGGTCCTCGGAGCGATCGGTGGGTCGATCCTGGCGAACCTGATGTTCGACCTGTCCGCCGTGGCATGGTCGAGCAAGGACCGCGCCGCCGGCAACCTGTGGATCGGCGAGGTCGTCGCCACCACCGGTCTGATCCTGCTGATCTTCGCCCTCGCCGGCTCCGGCCGCGCCCCGGTCGCCCCCGCCGCGGTCGGCGCCTACATCGGCGCGGCGTACTGGTTCACCTCGTCGACCTCGTTCGCCAACCCTGCGGTGACGATCGGCCGGGCTTTCACCGACACCTTCGCCGGCATCGCACCCACCTCTGTGCCCGGGTTCGTCGTCGCCCAGGTGGTCGGCCTGGCCGTCGGCGTCGGTCTGCTCGCCGCGCTCTACCCCGACGCCGGCCGGGCCGCCGACCAGGTCGTGGTTCCCACCCACGAGCGTGACCCGGCATTGGACGGCCGCCCATGACTGTCCCGAGCCCTAAGCACGGTGAGACGGGCAGGCGTTACCGCGACCTACTCAACCCGCCGCGTCCCGCCGGCCGCTACCGGCCGCTCGACCGCAACAGCGACCCCGACCGGTTCCTGCCTTCACTCCGCCCCGGGGCGCCCATGAACCGGCCCTACGACCTGTGCTCCGAGGAAGGCATCTGATGTCCAAGCCCAGCGTCCTGTTCGTCTGCGTGCACAACGCCGGCCGCTCTCAGATGGCCGCCGGCTGGCTGCGCCACCTCGGAGGCGACGCCGTCGAGGTCCGCTCCGCCGGCTCCGAACCCGCTGAGCAGATCAACCCGGTGGCGGTGGAGGCCATGCGCGAGGCCGGCATCGACATCACCGCCAACAAGCCGAAGATCCTCGACTACGCCACCGCCGAAGCCTCCGACGTCATCATCACGATGGGTTGCGGCGACGTCTGCCCGGCCTTTCCTGGCAAGCGGTACGAGGACTGGAAGCTCGAGGACCCGGCCGGCCAAAGCCTGGACACAGTCCGCCGCATCCGTGACGAGATCCGCACCCGGGTGGAGGACCTCCTCGCCGACCTCACCCCCACCGCCTGACACCGTCCACCTCCGCCGCCCGCTACCCGTAGTCCGGGTGGCGGGCGGACCGAGCGAGGAACCCTCGTGCCCGACCCCACCTGAAGATCGTGTACGTGGGCGAGCATGCCTACCAAGCCCAGGCGATCATCCTCGCCACCGGGTCCGCCTGGCGGCCCCTCGGCGTCCCCGGCGAACAGGAACTCCTCGGCACGATGCTGCGATGAGCAACCCCTACGACACGGGCCGATTCGCCGAGGTCACCGACCTCGACAAGGTCAACTCCCTTCCCGACGTCGCGCGAGTCGTCGAGGAAATGCTCAACGACCTCCGCGAACACCCCGCGGACTGGGAGAACCCGACGCTGGAACGCTTCCTCGACGCGCTCTCAGCAAGCCTCGACGCCCTTCCACGCCTCTACGCCAGCCGCGGTACAGCCCTCCCCGACCAACCCACCTGGAAGACCTTCGCCGAGGCCCTCGTCATGGCCAGCGGCTACGAATGACCCACCAGGAAGATCCGCACTTCCTAGACCCACCGACAAGCGTGTCCTGGGTCCGGCTAGACCTGCCGGGGCCTGTCTCGCCAACGGTGTTTCCGGCGATCTTGGTTAGTAGGTTTCAGCGGCTGGGAAGCGGTCGCTGAAGGTGATGGCGAAGGCGTTCAACGCGGGTTTCCAGCGCATCGTCCATCGGGTGCGGCCTGCTCTGGTGGGGTCCAGGGACCGGGTCACCAGGTACAGACACTTCAACGCGGCCTGCTCGTTGGGGAAGTGGCCGCGGGCCTTGACCGCCCGCCGGTAGCGGGCGTTCAACGATTCGATCGCATTCGTCGAGCAGATGACCTTGCCGATTTTCAGGTCGTAGTCGAGGAACGGGATGAACTCGGTCCAGGCGTTGTCCCACAGCCGGACCACTGCCGGATACCGGCCGCCCCACTTGTCGGCCAGGTCGTCGAACGCGGCCCTGGCCGCGTCAGCGTTGACCGCGGTGTAGATCGGCTTGATGTCACGCTTGAGCTCGTCCCAGTACTTGCGGGAAGTCAACCGGAACGTGTTGCGGATCAGATGGATCACGCAGGTCTGCACCACCGCCTGGGGCCACACATTCGTCACGACCTCGGGCAGGCCCTTGAGACCGTCGCAGACGAGGAAGAACACGTCCTTCACACCCCGGTTACGCAGGTCGGTCAGCACGCTCATCCAGAACTTCGCGCCCTCACCGCCGGCGCCGGCCCACAGGCCGAGGATGTCCTTCTCGCCGTCGAGGGTGACCCCGATCGCGGCGTAGAACGGGCGGTTCGCGACCTGCCCATCACGCACCTTCACGATGATGGCGTCGATGAACACCGCCGCATAAATCTCATCCAACGGCCGATGCGACCAGTCAGTCATCTCCTCGATCACGTTGTCGGTGATCCGGTAAATCGTCTACTTCGACACCGACGCCCCGTAGATCTCGGCGAAGTGAGCCGAGATCTCTCCCGTGGTCAGCCCCTTGGCATACAGCGACAACACCACCTCGTCTACCCCTGAGAGGCGCCGTTGCCGCTTGCGCACGATCTGCGGTTCGAAGGTGCCGGCCCGGTCCCGCGGCACGTCGATCTGCACCGGCCCGGTGCTGTCGGTCAACACCGTCTTCGACCGGGTGCCGTTGCGGATATTGCCCGACCCCGCACTGGCCGGATCGTGCTTCTCGTAGCCGAGGTGTTCGGTCATCTCCTCGTTCAACGCGGTCTCCAGGACCGTCTTGGTCAACTGGCTCAACAACCCGTCCGGGCCGGTCAGCGACAGCCCTTGTTCCTTCGCGGCCCGGACCAGCTCGGCGGCGGCTTTCGCCTCCGCCGACGGCTCCGCCCGCTTCCTGCGTCCGGTCTGGTCGTTCAGTGTCGCGGTCATCACGGCACCCTCCTCACCAGGCACAACGCCTGGCAGGTCAGGCCGGAAACACCGTTAGATCCACAGACCCACCTGCGGACCGCGACGCTCGACGGCGATCGCCTGGTCCTCACCCACGAACGGCGTGGTTTCCGGCGCAGCACCACGGTGACCGCGGTGCCGGCCGCCGAACTGACCACCGACAGCGTGGACTGGACACTGACGCTTCCCGCGCACGGCTCGGCATCCCTCGTACTCACCGTGGACGCCGGCCGGCCCGCGCCGGCCCTGGACGCGTCCCCGCCGGTGCCGCACGCGGCGCGCGACGACCTGGCCCGCTGCGTCCGACGCGGACTCGCGGACCTCGACGCCCTCCGCGTCACCGTGCCCGGGCTACCGCACGGCGCCGACGTGCCCGCCGCCGGCGCGCCCTGGTTCCTCACCCTCTTCGGCCGCGACAGTCTCATCTCGTCGCTGTTCGCACTGCCGTACCGGCCGGAGTTCGCCGCCGGCACCCTGCGCGCCCTCGGCGCCTGCCTCGGCAGTCGCCACGACCCCGCCAGCGTCGAAGAACCCGGCAAGGTGGTGCACGAACTACGCTTCGGTGAGCTGGCGACGCTCGGCGACGTGCCCTACCGCCGCTACTACGGCACCGTCGACGCGACCCCGTTGTTCCTGGCACTGCTGGCCGAGTACCACGAGCTGACCGGCGACGACGCGCTCGTCAAAGGCCTGGAAGGCCCGGCGCGGGCCGCCGCCGGCTGGGTGTGCGGGCAGCTCGACAGACACGGCTACCTGACCTACCGCACGGACGGACCGGGCCTGGTGCACCAGTGCTGGAAGGACTCTGCTGACTCGATCGCATTCCGGGACGGCACCCCAGCCGCCGGACGGATCGCGGTCAGCGAGGCGCAGGGGTACGCCTTCCGCGGGTTGCTCGGCACCGCCCGACTCGCCGAGCGGATGTGGGGCGACACGGGATGGGCGGGCGAGCTCGCAACCCGGGCCCGCGCGTTGCGGGCGCGGTTCGCCGACGACTTCTGCTCACCCGACGGGTTCGTGGCACTGGCCCTCGACGGCGAAGGCCGGGCGGTCGACGCCCTCGCCTCCAACGCCGGGCATGTGCTGTGGTCGGGCATTCTCGCCGACGACTGGGCCTCGGCGGTCGCGCGGCGGCTGGCTGAGGCTGATTTCTTCTCCGGCTGGGGTGTGCGCACGCTCGCCGAGGGCCAGGCCCCGTACCATCCCACCGGGGCGGAGTGTGGCCCCACGACACCGCATTCGCGGTGGCCGGTCTTGTCGCCGCCGGCCGGCGGCTTGACGCGGCGCGGATCGCGGAGGGTTTGCTCGCCGCAGCGGCGTATTCAGACGATCGGCTGCCGGAGGTGCTCACCGGGCTGGCCCGCACTGGGCGCGAGGGTCCTGTACCGTACCCGCATTCCTGCTCGCCACAGGCGTGGGCGGCCGCGTCTCCATTGGTCCTGCTGACCGCGCTGGGCTAGCCATGCGTGTCCGGCCGGTCAGGTGATGGCGGGTGTCTGACGGAGGGCTAATGGCGCGTCGTGGTGAGTTGACCGATGAGGCGAGGCGCCGCTGATCGTGCCGATGCGGCCCCGACCGCCGCTGGCGAGGCACGCCTCGGCGCCCTCACTGAGCGGCCTCGCCGCACAACTGTCCGGACCACGCCGGCCCTCAGCTGCGACGCAGGCGCTGCCGCGGGCCAGCGCGCCCGTAGCTCCCAACCGCTCAAGTTCGATCGCCGGCAGCATCCTGCGCGAGGTCGACGTCCAGTCGGGCAGCGATCGATGGTGCTTCGGTTTGACCACTTCACGTCCGTCGAAGAGGTATCCAGCTGGAAGTGCCGGGGCAGGGCGTTGCCTTTGGATAGGCGTCCCATATAACGGCACGGCCTGCACGACGCAGGGGTTCAATGACGGGTACGAGGAGTTCCTCCTGCGACGCCGGCCCTTCAACCGCGCACTTTCGTGCCCAGTTGAAGGGCCGGTGGTCTACGACCGGTCGCGACGTCAGGCGGGAAGGATGTTGTGGTTGAGCCGGAAGACGTTATGGGGGTCGTACGCCTTCTTGACTGCGGCAAGCCGCTGGTAAGTCTCCGGGCGGTACCCCGTCGCTACCCCCTCATCGGTGGCGTCGGCGGCTGAGAAGAAGTTCACGAAACGCCGGCCGGTGCTCCACGGCTCCAATGCGGCGACGAGGCCGGTGAGGTAGCCCTCGAACGCCTCGGCCTGATCGGGGCCGCCGAGGGCGACACCGTAGAGGAGGAAGGCCGATCCGCGGGTGTCGATGGCGTTCCCCGCCTCGGGCCGGCGGTCCAGCGCGCCACCGAGGTGCCGGATCTCCAGTGCGACGAGCGGGCTCTGCGCGTCCGCCCCGGCGAGCCGGACGATCGTGTCGACCAGTTCCGGGGTGGACTCTCGCAGCAGGATCGAGCGGTCGAAGAAGGGGATCGGCGTGGGCGGGTCATTGTGGATCGAGCCGACCGCGGTGTACGGCATTTCGGCCATCGAGTCGATTAGCGCCGGTCCGATCGCGCGGAGCGGCGCGACCAGTCGCTCCCCCGCCTCAGATGCGCCGACGTATGCGATGCGCACGTGCACCACGAATTGACCGCGCAGTGGCTCCGGCAGCTCCGGGGCCGGCGGTAGCCGCAGCAGGGCGATCGACGAGGTCATCTCGTCCGGGACGTCGGTCGTCCAGGCGTTCCAGGTGTTCAGGACCTCGGCGGCCCGCTCGCCTGGGAAGAAGAGACCCCCACCGTAGATCCGCTCGATCGGGAAGAGGTCGAATTCCAGCGCTGTGACCACGCCGAAGTTCCCCTTGCCGCCGCGCAGCGCCCAGAACAGCTCCGGCTCGCGCTCCGCGGTCACCTCGAGCAGGTCACCGTCGGCCGTGACCAGTTCGATCCGGCGTACGTGGTCGGCGGCGTAGCCGTAGGTTCGTCCGATCGGGCTGAGTCCGCCGCCGAGGGTGTAGCTGACCGCGCCCACGGTGGGCGCCGAACCGTTCAACGGCGCCAGGCCGTGCGTGCCCGCGGCGTCGATGACCTGCTGCCAGCGCACCCCGGCCGAGATCCTGGCGGTACGCCGCTCCGCGTCGATGGTGACCTCATCCATCCGGCGGGTGTTGATCAGTACCGCGCCGCTCGAGGAGAGCGCCGAGTGCCCGGTGGCCAGGACGGCGACCGGCAGATCGTGCGCGGTCGCGAATCGGACCGCGGCCCGGACGTCGGCCGCGCTCGCAGCGCCTACCACGACCGCGGGTTGGTGTGGCGTGGCGAGGTTGTACGCGGCGCACTCGGTGACGTACCCCTCGTCGGTGGGGAGCAGTACCGGCCCGGTGGTGTTGGCGTCGAGCTCGGCGACCGCTTCGTTTCTGATCAGCGTGCTGCTGGCGGCCTGACGTTCGTTGGAGCGCAAGATGCCTCTGTTCCTTCAAAGGGGGTAACGACGATGGGGTGGTCGTGTCGGTCGAGTGCCAACCTCTTTTGGCGCCGCGACGCCGATCACCCTCGGCCCAGTCTATGCGGACAAACGTGATCGGCGTTGCGAGCCACACGGTGCTTATGCGTAGGTGATGACGGTGCGGAAACGGGCCTTTCCTTCCGCCGTCCGCTGGTACGCCTCGGCGGCGCGGTCCTTGCTGTAGGTCTCGACCATCGGGGTGACCCTGCCGTCGGCGGCGATCTGCAGCGCCTCCACCAGGTACTTGGTGCCGTTGTGGGCGGAGCCGAGGATCTGGATGCTGTTCATGAGCAACGGCATGTTCGGAACGGCGAAGGTGTCGAACCCGATGCCCATGAGGACGACGCGGCCGCGGGGTGCCACTCCCTGAAGGGCATCCGCCGCCGCGCTGTTGGAGCTGTTGGTGTGCAGCAGGACGTCCGCGCCGCCTGCCTCCCGAAGCTCGGCGCCGTTCGACACGACGATGTCCGCGCCGAGCCGCCGGGCCAATTCCTGCTTGTCCTGTGAACCGGTGACGGCGATGGTGGTGAAGCCGCTCGCCTTGGCGTACTGGATCGCGAGATGCCCCATGCCTCCGACACCTGACACCGCGATCCGCTCACCGGGTTGCGGGGTGGCGCGGCGTAGGCCACTCCACGCGGTGTAGCCGATGCACATCAGGGGCGCCGCGTGCTCGTAGGAGAGCCCGTCGGGTAGTAGCGCGGTCGCGTCCGCGGAGATCGCGATGTAGTCGGCATTGGCTCCGCCGACGTTCATGCCGGTCAGCACCGGCCACTCGCAGTTCGCGGCGGTGACGAAGTCCAACGGCTCGGCCCGCTGGCACCATGCGCATTTACCGCAGCCGGTCTGCAGGGTCAGCAGTCCCACCCGGTCTCCCACTGCGCGGGAGGTGACGCCTTCTCCGACGGCGACGACTTCGCCGACGCCTTCGTGCCCGAGCGTCATGGGGAAGTCGATGCCGAATGACAGCTTCCCCTCTGTGATCCACACGTCGGTGCCGCAGACTCCGCTGGCGTGCACTCTGACGAGGACCTGCCCCGCTCCTGCCTCAGGAACATCCGACTTCCTGAGCTCCCAGGGCTTCCCTAGGCCTGGTACGACCACCTCGTGCATCTGTTGTTTCATGTGCTCCGTCCCTCATGTGTCGGGGTGCACCGCCTTTCAATGCACGGCAGTGTGCTGTTAAATATATGTCGGAGACGTCGCATCGCCAAATTTCAGGGCACACCCCTGTTCAGTGAAAGATGTCACGTCGACGAAAGGTGCCGGACTCGCGCGTAAGGGACATAATGGTGCCCTTGCGTTCCCGGCAGGTTCCGCCCCGACCCTCGGCGCGGCACACTGGCAGCGGGAACGCTTTGGGAGGAGCGATGGCCGACGGTGAAGGCACCACCCGCAAGTACGAGCTTCGGCGTCGTGCCGACGCGATGAACGAGACACGGCGGCGGATCACCGACGCGGCGATCGAGTTGCACGCAAAGGTTGGGCCGGCCCGCACCACCATCGTCGACATCGCGGCCCGGGCGGGAGTGCAGCGGCACACGGTCTACCGGTACTTCCCGACTGAGGAGGAGCTGCTGCAGGCGTGCTCCACCGAGTACTGGCAGCGCCATCCCTGGCCGGCCATCGCGGCGTGGCAGGCGGTCGCATCGCCCCGCGAGCGGGTTATCGTCGCACTCAAGGACCTCTACGACTTCTACGGGGCTGTCGAACCGATGCTGGCCAACAGTCTTCGAGACAGCGATCAGAGGGCTAGCGTCAAACAAGTCGTCGAGCCCTTCGCCGCGTACCTGGACGCCGTCACCGAGGCCCTGACCGCTGACTACTCGCCCACCCCCGCCGACCGTGTCCTCTTCGAGGCTGCGATCCGGCATGCCACCGACTTCAGCACCTGGCAATCCCTGGTGCGCAGCATCGGCCTCGACGTCACGGCCGCCGCCGAGCTGATGTCCTCACTGATCGACTCGGCTGCGGCACCCGTCGCTCAGCGGCCGCGGCGGTGAGAAAAGAAATTACTGTCGACGCTCCTCGACGTCAGGCGGCATGGGCCTCGCCACGACCCACCAAGCCGTCGCCAGGGCGGCACCGGCGTGATCACAGGCCGAGATCAGGGGTCTGCTGCACCGATAGGTGACATCTGAGATGGCTTGCCGCCCAGGCAGGCTGGAAGGATGCCACCGTGCCCAAGCCCTACCCTCGAGAGTTCCGCGACGACGTCGTGCGGGTCGCCCGTAACCGCGACGCGGGTGTGACGGTCGAGCAGATTGCCAAGGACTTCGGCGTCCATCCGATGACGTTGTTCAAGTGGCTTCGTCAAGCTGACGTCGAGGACGGCGTCAAGCCGGGTGCGACCAGTAGTGAGTCGGCTGAGCTGCGCGAGGCCCGTAAGCGGATCAAGTTGTTGGAGCAGGAGAACGAGGTTCTGCGCCGGGCCGCCGCCTACTTGGCGAATCGGCCGGGAAAAGGCTCTACCCGCTCGTGAGCGAGCTGGCCGCCGACGGGATCCCCGTGGCGGTGACGTGCCGGGTGTTGAAGATTGCTCGTCAGCCGTATTTACCGGTGGCTGGCCCATCCCGTCAGGGCCGGCGAACTGGCCGAGGCGTACCGGGCTGACGCTCTGGTCAACGCCCACCGCGACGACCCGGAGTTCGGGTATCGGTTCCTGGCCGACGAAGCCCGTGCCGTGGGTGAGCCGATGGCGGACCGGACCGCGTGGCGGATCTGCTCGGGTAACGGCTGGTGGAGCGCGTTCGGCAAGAAGCGCCGCGGTAAGGGCCGTCGCGTGGGTCCGCCGGTGCACGACGATCTGGTGCGCCGGGACTTCACCGCGGACGGTCCGAACCGGCTGTGGCTGGCCGACATCACCGAGCACCACACGAGCGAAGGCAAGCTTTACTTGTGCGCGATCAAGGACGTCTGGTCGAACCGGATCGTCGGCTACTCGATCGACACGAGGATGAAGTCCCGACTGGCCATCGCCGCGCTCAACAACGCCGCCGCCAGGCGCGCAGACGTGGCCGGCTGCATATTGCACACCGACCGCGGATCCCAATTTCGTAGCCGGAAGTTCGTGCGAGCTCTGGCTCGCCACGACATGGTGGGCTCCATGGGTCGCGTCGGCGCCGCCGGCGACAACGCAGCCATGGAATCGTTTTTCGGCCTGCTACAGAACAACGTCCTGGACCGGCGCGCATGGCCTACCCGCGAACAGCTGCGGATCGCGATCGTGCCTTGGATCGAACGGACCTACCACCGACGACGCCGGCAGCATTCGCTGCGCCGGTTGACGCCTATCGAGTTCGAGACCATCATGACCCCACCGGCCAGTCAGGCCGCGTGACTTGACCTGTCACCTATTGGTGCAGCAGACCCCAGGACAAGGTCGGGGCCACGCTCGAAGCCTTTCGCGGAACGGAAAGGAATGGGCTAGCTGCGCGCGGTCAGCGGCCCCGGGGCCTCGGTACCGACGGCCCTGTACGGTCAACGACGACACGGTGATCGCACGCTTCGTGCGGGCCGGGACCGCACGAAGCCACGTCACGCTCGACGGTGGCCGGGATCGGTGAGTTCGCGCCCCGAGGCTCCATCACCATCGGTATCGACCGCGAGGACGGCAACGACCCGAGCCGCTGGTGACCTGGCACCTGTACCTGCGGCCGGCAAATTACCCCGAGACGGTGCCGAAACTGTTCGCCTGGGCTGAGGATATGCGCGAGGAGACCTACGAGGACCCGGAGCGGGCGCTCTACGAGGCCGAGTGCGCGATCTCTGGACAAGGCGAGCCATACCGCGCCCCCGAAATGCTGGTCATGTGACCAGGACTGAACCCCGGGGTCAGCTGGTTGACGTTCGCCGCCGGCGGTGGCCGTCAGCGCGGCCGAAGGCGTCGGCTCGTCCCCAGCGCCCGGGGATGTCGAGTAGCTCGATCCGGCGGATCTTGCTTGGCAGGTGTGGGATGACCGCGAGGTGGTCTTCGTACGGGTTGAGGCCGAGTATCGTACGGAGAAACAGCAGGGTTGCTCCCGCAGACCAGCCCTGAGGGCTACACGCGGTGGGGTATTCGACGGGAAAGTTCGTAAACGTCCGGTCGTAGCCGGCGAAGGCTTCCGGGAGCCGGCCGTTGAAATACTCCGCGGCCTCGATGATCGCCTGCGCGATCTGCCCGGCCTCCCTGCGGAAGCCGTACCGCCACAGTCCCCAGGCGATGATTGAGTTGTCGAACGGCCACACGGTGCCGACGTGGTAGCCGAGCGGGTTGTAGCGGGTTTCTCGCTCGGCGAGGGTGCGTACGCCCCAGCCGGAGAAGAGGCTTGGCCCGAGCAGATGCTCCACTACCTTCTTCGCCCGTGACGGCTCAACGATGCCGCTCCACAGCAGGTGACCCATATTCGACGAGAGCGCGTCGACGGGTCTGCCCTCGGTGTCGAGGGCGAGGGCGTAGAACTCGCCGTCAGAAATCCAGAAGTCGCGGTTGAAGCGTTCCTTCAGGTCGGCCGCCTCGCGTTCCAAGCGGTCGGCGTAGCCCGGATCGCCCCAGAACTCGCGGGCCAGCCTGGCGCCCCGCATCTTCGCGTCGTAGGCGTAGCCCTGCAGCTCGCAGGTGGCGCGTGGCGGGTCGGGGATCCTGCCGTCATGGTAGGAGATGGAGTCCCAGGAGTCCTTCCAACACTGGTTCTCGAGGCCGTTGATCTTGTTGCGGGCCTGGTAGGAGGTGTAGCCGTTGCCGACCAGGTCACCGTGCTCGTCAATCCAGTCCAGGGCCGCGCGAGCCTCGAACTCCAGGCTGCGTACGGTCTCGACGTCACCGCTCCACCGTTCGTACTCGTCGAGCAGGATCACATAGAGCGGCGTGGAGTCGGCGGAGCCGTAGTAGGGGGAGTGGGGTGCCTCCTCGAACGCAGCTGATTCGCCGTAGCGGATCTCGTGCATGATCTTGCCGGGCTCCTCGTCCCGGAAGTCGTCCAGCTTACTGCCCTGCCATCGGCCGAGCAGGCGCAACGCGACCGGGGTCAGCTGCGGAATGAACGGCAGCGTCTGTAGGCAGATGAACAGGCTGTCCCGGCCGAACATCGTCATGAACCAGGGCAGACCCGCGGTCGGCAACCGCACCGGATCGGTAAGCGAGCCGTACCGCATGGCGGCCAAGTCGGTCAGACTACGCCTGTACGCCCGACTCAGTGGCTCCCAATCGCACACCAGCTCGGGTGCGTCGGCGAGCCACTGATCAAGTTCCTGCTGCACCTCGTGCTTTGGACGGTGGCGAGTGGACTCCAGCGAGGTGCGGATGTCACGCCCACGAGCGCCGCGCACGACCGGCTGAACATGGACTTCTGTGCTCCACCTGCCTCGCGGTTCGACATGGATGTCGAAGGTCATTCCTTCGGAATCGACGCGGGCCGGTGCGGTGCTCCAAATGATCGTTTCGCGTAGGAACGTGTCTCGCTCGTAGCTGATCCGCAGGTGACCGTCATCAATGGCTGCCGTGGTCTCTCCCCGCTTCTGCCGTACGTCCTTGATTTCGAACAGGTCGGCGAAGTCGGCGGCCATCTCCACCCGTACGGTGAGGTCGCACGGCTCCGTACTGTGGTTGAGCACGGTCAGCTGTTCGACCAAGCAGCCCGTGATCGATTGCTGCCGGATGATCGAAACCTTGGCGTCGATGTAGTGGGTCGGCTCGCCGGGCACCAGGAAGAAGCGCGTCTCGTAGTACTGCAGGTCGTCCCGCGACAGGGCGTTGAGCCGCTCGCCGTCGATGGTCAGCACCCACCTGGAAAGAAACCGGGTGTCGAAGGAGAAAAGTCCAGTCGGGTAGATCGGCGACGCCTCGATGTCCCCCTGCTCGTCGCTGACGACGAACATGTTGCCATCCAGGATGCTGACGCTTCTTTCGACCACGACGCCTACCTCCCTTCGGTTACCGGCGACTACGCCTCGTGCGGCCCCCGCCGTTCACGACGCCGCACCGGCCGCGGACCATGAGCTCCCGGCGGGCCGGGGAGCAAACGGTGGAACATCGCCACGAGTCCGTAATCGCCCTCGACGGTGACTTCCTTGCGGAACACCGACGCGGAGAGGTGCGCCTCTCCTCTCACCAGTCGGTCGAAGATCGCTTGGGAACCACGTATGATCACATCTGCCTTGCGGTGCTGCCGGAACACCTGCACCTTTCCCGTTTCCACCGTGACAAACCACTGTTCGGTTCCCTCGTCACGCTGCACATCGAGTCGGATGGTGCCACTAGCCCGAGGGGGCAGCACCGCAGTCGGGTCGCGGCCGAGTCGTTCAAGGAACTCGGCGGTCACATCTGGCATCTGGCCCCTCCTCGTCCAACTAACCGCCCCAGCCACGCGTGTAAACGCCCACTCCCTCCCCAGCATCACTCCGATGGCCCTAGGCGAGCATCACCCGAGGCGGATGAGATTACGAGGCAAGCCCACCCGGGCGGGATGTCGCTAGTGCCCCAGCCTTGAATCGATAGTCCGGGTGGCGGATCTTGGATCCGGTGGCGAATCCGGATTTGTTGTTCATGTTCGAGTTGAAGCAGGGCGGGCACGCGTCCATCACCGCGATCCCCGGCCCTTGAGCCAGTTTGAGGGAATGTCCGAACTCGTGGGTCATGACAGCGTGCTTCTGGGAGTCGCTGTAGCCATCCATCCAGTGTGTGTTCAGTTTGATGTCGTCCGCGCTCGCGCTGCAGTCGAACCATCCCGCCCGGCTGTCGCTCGAAGAGGTGTAAGTCGACGTCCGCGTAGGTTGAAGCCGTATCAGCTTTGACGTTGATCGGGTTCAGCGAGTTCCACTGTTTCACCGCGTGTGACAACGAGTCGTTGTACTTGGTGAAGTCCCGTAGACCAACTCCCCGCCATCAACCGACGTGCAGTGATCCAACGGCACCACATCGGCCGACGCCGCTGATGCGACCCCCTCCCCGTGACAACCAGCGTCGAAGCTGGCCGAGCTCCTGGAAGTGGCGAGATCTACCAAGGCAGGTGCCGTCTGTCCGAGGGGCTTCGTGCTGACCTACCCTGCCTGATACCGATGTCCGAGTGGAGCCTGAGCCATTCGATCGGATTTCTGTTCGGCCGTCGTCTGTGGGTTCGGATTTGCCGGCACCTTCTACCAATGCGAACGCAGGTCGCGGGTCTCCATCAGCGGTCTACCGAATCTCGCAGACGATGAGCCTTTTTCATCCTGCGCAGCGGTTGGCTTCAACGTGGTGCAGGACGAGGATCGCCTGCACGATCGCGGTCGCCTTGCGTGGGCAGCAGCGCAGCTTGACCAGGACCTTCCAGGTCTTGAGCGTCGCGATCGCGCGTTCGCCACGGGCGCGGATCTTCGCGTGGGCCCGGCTGGCCGCCTTCTGGCGGCGTGACAGCTTCGGCCGGAACCGTCGCCGCTTGAACGGGGTGCGCACGCTGACCCGGGCGCCTTGGTAGCCCTTGTCGGCGAAGGTCATCACGTCTGCGCTGGTCAGCGCCTCGATGATGCCGTGGCTGCGGGCGGCAGTCAGGTCGTGGGCCAAACCGGGCAGCGCGGCCGAGGCCCACACGAGGCGTCCTGCCGCGTCGGCGATGACCTGCACGTTCACGCCGTGCCGCTTGTGCTTGCCGGAGTAGTACGGCCTCTGGTCGGCGACGCGGTCGATCGGGATCAGCGTGCCATCGAGGATCGCGTACGCCAGCTGCCGGATGCGCCGCATGGCGGTGTCGAGGTCATCGGCGGCTTCACTGAACAGCGCGATCGCTTCCTGGACGTACCGCCAGGCGGTCGTGACGCCGATTTCGAAGCCGGCGGCGAGGCGGGTGTAGGTATCGCCGTTGCGCGGGTGGGCGAGGGCGAGCAGGGCCTGCCGGCCCGGAGTCAGTCGCCTCCATCGGGATTTGCGCTGCTGGCGGTGGCCGCGGATACGGCCGGCGAGGTGATTCAGGGTCCGGCTGGACAACGAGATCGTGGCAGGGTAGGACAGCATGGCGAGGCTCCCGGTCGGGGCATCCGGTCTTGGTCGATTTGCTGTCCTACCTGGAGTCTCGCCCTCATCAATCAGTGGCCCCCGGTGACCCGCGCTGACCTGCAAGATCAGGTTGGAAAAGGCTCGATCATGTACTAAATTGTGTCCCGAGGGGCGACACCGACTGCACATCAATGGTCGTCATTATGGATGAACTTAAACTGACACCTTAACGACACCGTCCTATCGAGCACAAAATGGTTCTGTCAGAAAGATCGTGTGTGAGGCGGTGATCCGGCAGGCTGGAGCAGTTGCTCCGGCCGGGAAGGATCACCGTTAATGAACAAGGACACCGCAGCCGAGGAGACGGTGGCTGTCGAACGTCAGGCCCCGGCGAGGCTGGATGTGCGGATCGCCCAAGAGTTGATTGATCAAGCTCGGGCGCAGGGTGTGTCGCTGGTCGGGCCGGGCGGCCTGCTCAGCCAGGTCACCCGCACCGCGCTGCAGACCGCCCTCGAGGCGAAGATGACCGAGCACCTCGGCATGAGAAAGGCGATCCTGCCGGGCGGGGCCGGGGCAACCACCGTAACGGCAGTTCGTCGAAGACGGTGCAGACCGAGGTCGGCCCGGTGCAATTGCAGGTGCCACGAGATCGGTCCGGGGCGTTCGAGCCACATATCGTGCCCAAGCACGCCCGCCGCGTCGAGGGCGTCGACGGATCCCTCATCTCGCTGTATGCCAAAGGCCTGACGACCGGCGAGATTCAGGCGCACCCGGCCGACATCTACGACGTTGAAGTTTCCCGCGACCTGATCTCGCGAGTGACCGACAAGGTCGTCGAGGAACTGCAGGCCTGGCAGTCACGCCCGCTGGATCGTGTCTACCCGGTCGTGCTGATCGACGCCATCGTCGTGAAGATCCGCGAGGGTCAGGTGGCCAACCGGTCGATGTATTTCGCGGTCGGGATCAACCGAACCGGCGAACGCGACGTGCTCGGCCTCTGGTGGGCACCGGCGACGAAGGCGCCAAGGCGTGGATGGCCACCCTTGCGGAGTTGCGCAACCGCGGCGTCGAAGATGTCTGCATCGTCGCCTGCGACGGTCTGAAGGGACTGCCCGACACGATCGCCGAGATCTGGCCCCTGGCCGCGGTGCAGTTGTGCGTCGTGCGCCTGGTCCGCGCAAGTCTGCGCCATGCCTCCACGGCGCACTGGAGCCAGATCACCAAAGCCCTGCGACAGGTCTACACCGCGCCCACCATCGACGCCGCCGAGCAGCGCTTCGCCGAATTCGACCAGGCATGGGGCACGATGTATCCGGCGATCATCCGGTTGTGGCGCTCGAACTGGGAGCAGGTCAGCCCGTAACCAATCCCCTTCGCTGTTCGCAATGGCCTCCGCGACCAGCCCAGACTCCGGACTCCATCGTCGAGAAAGCGATCGATGAAGCTTCGCCTCGCCGAACGTCCGCGTAGACGTGTAGAGCTAACTCACTGTTCATGCGGATTTCGATCACGGAAGGATTTGGCATTTCATTGGGGCAGCCGTCGGCTAGTTGATCACTTTGCGCAATGTCGCGTACGCCCAGATCAGTCGGCTTCCCCGTAGCGTCTGACTCGCACATCTGGTCGACCCGCGAAGGAACACTCATGTCCATTCACGAAGATGACGGTAACTCTACGTCACAGCAATCGAGGGGGCAGAACCGGCGCGGTTTTCTGCGTAACGCGGCACTCGCCGGGGCTGGCGCCGCCGCCCTGAGCACGGCTGGCTCGATGCCGGCGTTCGCTGCAGAATCCACCAAGGCGGGCAAGTCCGGCACCTGGCGGCCGAACCCGACGTCCCTGCAGTTCACCCTGGCCGTCATGCCCGACACGCAGTACCTCGCCTGGGGTAGCCAGGACAGCATCAACATGGAGCCGCTGGAAGAGACGTTCCGCTACGTCATCAACAACAGCGGCGGGGGCGGCGACAACATCGTGTTCCTCGCCGGGCTCGGTGACATCACCCAGGACGGTGACCCGACCTCGTTCGAGGCGGTCGGCAAGGCGTTCAAGGTGCTGGACAACCACGATGTCGCGTACAGCGTGCTGGCCGGCAACCATGACGTGACCGGCGACGACAGCCGCGGTGACTCGGCCTACCTGCGGACCTTGGGCCCGCAGCGGTTCAAGCGCGCCAAGTCGTTCGCCGGGTCCGACCCGTCCGGGTACAACACCGCGCACATCTTCCAGGCGGCCGGCCGCTCGTGGCTGCTCCTGGCGCTCGACTGGCGGACCACGGACGCGGGCCTCGCCTGGGCCAACGACATGATCAAGGCTCACCCGAAGATGCCGGTCATCGTCACTACCCACGAGCTCGTCGACTCGACGTACGGCGACAACGTGTTCCCGTACGAGTCGGGCGACCCAGAGAACAACGCCGTGCTGACCTCCTACGGTCAGAGGCTCTGGGACAAGCTGATCAAGGACAACGACCAGATCTTCCTGACCCTCAACGGCCACTTCTGGCCGAACGGGCGCATGACGAAGAAGAACGTGCACGGTAACGACGTGCATATGCACATCACGAACTACCAGAACCGGTTCATGGGTGGCGGCGCGATGCTGCGCCTCTACCACTTCGACTTGGCCCGCAACACGATCGACGTGGAGACCAAGAATCCGTGGATCTTGGCTCAGGACCCGGCAGCGCGCAGTCCGCTGGCCCAGGAGCACTCCCGGATCACCGGCCCGGTCGACAACTTCTCGATGCCGATCAACTTCGGCGAACGGTTCGCCAGCTTCATCCCGCTACCGGTCCGGCCATCCCGCCCGGCCAGCAAGATGCTGGTGAAGGGCACGCTGGCGTACTGGCGCTTCGACGGCGGGGGCGCGGACGGCACGCCGGTCACCTCGGCGCAGACCATCCGAGACCTGTCCGGTAGGGGCAACGATCTCACTTTGGTCACCGTGCCCGGCGCCGCCGCCGACGCGCTCACCTGGTCTGCCGACCACCACCCCGACCAGCCCGGTCACGGCAGCCTCAAGTTCGTCGGCGGCCGCAACCCGGTGCACGGGGCGTACCTGACCACCGGGCCGAACGCTCCGCTGAACATTGAGACGTTCAACAGCGGTTACACCATCGAAGCGTTCGTGATGATGCCGCTCGACTGGAACTCCGGCAACAACGGCAACGCCTCGATCCTCAGCCGCCGCGGCTCGGCCAAGGACGCCGGCAAGCAGGGCAAGAACACCAACCCGAACGAGCCGCTGGCCCAGCTGAACATCACGAACAACGGCCGCGAGGTTCAGTGGAACCACTACCCGCTGAACACCACCTACCCCACGACCAACTGGAGCCACGGCCTCGTCGAGCTGCGGTGGTGGCACATCGCGGTGGTGAACGACGGCCGGCTGAGCAAGCTGTACGTCGACAGCTCGCCGGTGGCGGGCAACCCGTCCCGGGTTTCGATCGGCGTCACTTCGCTGGGGCTTGAATGGTTGCTTGGCGCCCACGAGAACGACGGCAAGGTCGATGTCGTCTTCCACGGCAACGTGGGCGATATCCGTATTGTTAACCGGGCCCTGCACTTCAAGGACTTCATGACCGCCAAGTAGGCGTTTCGCCAAGGATCCCGTCTCCGCGTCGGTCGCACTCGTGGAGGCGGGATCCTTGGATGACACCACAGACGTTGAATGGCGGATCCTCGCTCCGCACGTCCCGGCCGGGACCGGGTGGGGACGTCCGATCACCTATCCGGGTCGAGACGTGGTGGACGCGATCCGCTACCGCGACCGGCTGCCAATGGGCGGCACCGCCCGTCGGCGCCCCGCATCGCAAGCTCGCCGACCGGGGGAATCGACCTCCTCGGCAACCCTCCCATAGGTACCGTCATGGTAGATGGTCTACTCGTGTTTGCTGTGACGCGGGCGCTGCCTCGGATCACCGCCTCCCGGAAGCGTCCGCCCCCCGGTCATCCGTCAACCGGCTCGCCGAGCGACGCAGCCGTCTCCTGGTTTGCCAAGCTGCAGCCCGTCCGAGCCGCAGCGAGGGTGGCTTCTGGCCCCATCCCGGCCTCCGCTTCTGACCTGGCCGCTGAGGGCTCAGTGAACCGGTAGCGCCTTCGGCCCGCCGCCCTTCACCGATCGCTTCAACTGGTCGTACGACCAGATGAAGCACCGGACCTGCCGGTCACCGCGGGCCCACGCCGCCTGCGAGGGCAGCCCGTACATGCTGCTGGTGCGGTACGGCAGGAGCCGATCGACCGGCAGCTTCGCGTAACCGGCGATCACCGTCTGGCAGCGGGCGTGGATCCGGTTCTCGTCGCGGGCCAGGGTGGCGAAGGGTACCTCTGGGGCGGTCCAAGTGCCCGCGTACTCGATCCAGTGCGCGTTGGTGCAGGGCACCTGGAGCAACCCTCCGATGGTCCGCGCCACGCACCCGTACGCCAGCGGCGACGCCGCGTCCTTCAGTGCGTCACGAAGGGTGCCGGCGTGCTGGGTGGGCCAGTCTGACTCGTTGTCGCCGCCGGTCTCGACCGCGCTGACCTCGAAGACGTCGCAGCGGAACCAGCGGCTACCCGCGGCCCAGACGTTCGGCGACGGCGGCCCGACCTGCACCACCAGGCGAGCACTGTGCCAGTCCCCGCCCAAAAACTCGCGGGCCTGGGTATCGCACTCGGCGAACGCCGGGCGCAGCACCGCCGTACCCACTTTCGGCGGGGTGGGCCGGGCAGCCAGCGTGTCGGTGAACCGGCCAACGTGGAACGTCTCGACAAGGTGCGTCTGGACGCAATCCACCGGCTGATAGCTGGTCAGGTAGCTGGTGGGGTCGCCGGTCAGGTGGCAGTGACCCACCTTCGGGGTGAACTGCTCAACGTCGCCGATCGGGCGCCAGTCGTCGGTCAGGTCGCCGTCTGTGCCAGCCGGCGTGCCGCACCCGGCCAGCACCGCCATGACCACGGCGGCCAGCGCCGTCACGCCGCGCCACCGTCGCATGCCATTCTCCCCAGGGCTCCCTGCAAACGCGGGCAGCATACGCGTCCGCCTCGGCCCGGCCGGGCCCCGCGCCCGCTCGGGCACGAGGTGACGTGGTTACTGCGCCGCCTCCGACCTGATGCTTCACACCCGCGGGTGCCTGCTGCTGCGGCACACAGTCATCGCCGGAAGCTGACCGGGTCGGCCAGGTACGCATCGAGGTCCGGATCCTCGTGCACCTCCTCGAACTCGTCCGCGATCACCCACCCGTCGCCGAGTTCGGCGCGCAGCCGGTCGAGCGCCCGCCGAACGGCCGCGTTGAAGGCCCGGCATTCCGGCTCGCGCCAAGGCCCAGGGTCAGGCGGATAGGCCCAGTTCACTGAAGCGTCGTACCACTCGACCAACTGCCTCAGCTCATCCCGAAGCGCCGCGCCAATCGGCAGCCCCTCCAGGCGCACCGGATACCCCCAGGTCTCCTGCTCCTGTCGGCCGGTTGGCCACAGGACACCTCCAGCTCCAGCGTCGAAGAAGAACCGGGCGTGCGGCATGGGCATGAAGTCTGGCACACGTTCCAGCGCGAACCCGAGCGTTGTCGGCGTACGGGGCGTATGGCTCGGACAAGCCTGAGGCGCTCCGTGGCTCTGCCTCGTAGGGATCGCAGTGGGCGGCGTGGCGCAGCAGCGAGCGGGTCAGGTCCGGGTTGGCCGCGGCCCACCGGGTGCCGAAGAGAAGCCACTGGTCGATCCCGAAAAAAGCCGGCGATGTATCGGGCGACTTGCGCGATGTGCGCGTCCAGCCGGGTCAGCGATTCGGCGGGTCTCAGCGGGCGTAGCAGCTGAAGCGTCTCGTCGTCGGGTACTGCGGCTGCACGCGCCCAGAGGTAGCGGTCACCGCGATTGAGCTTCGCCCAAGAGTTGGGCTCGGTCGGGCCGCCGGCGCGCCACATGTCCCAGAGCGGGCGGTAGTTGGCCGCCATCGGTTTCGGGATCCGCGCATCCACCATGACGTCTACAAGGTCGCCACCGAGGTCGGATGGGCGCGTGGCTATGACGCTTCCGAACACGCGTTGTCCCCAGCCCATCGTGTGAGCCGTGCCGTCGACGCGCACGTGGGCCAGCTCGGCCTGGAAGGACCCGCTGAGCCCGGGTCGCAGCCCAGCAGAGTCAACGGCGGACCCGGCGGCTAGCTGTCCGGCCGCTCGTGGAACAGGCCGGCGATGTCACGGCACTCGCCGTCCGACATCTTCCTCCGCATGCGGCTACGGTCTCCTGCAGTCCATCGCGGTCTATGGCTGGCGCGCCACCGGGCACCCGACCGAGATGGGTGTTCAGCCTGAATCGGATGATGACCTCCATGGAGGCGGATCGATCGCGGTGCCGCAGGAGGCAGTGTCGGTCGTAGTGCTCCTGGTGGCGTCGGTGTCCTGGTGGCGGGTTATCGGCGCGTACGTTTGGTTGACGGACGGTGGTCGCACGGGCCGGTGAACACTCGCCGCAATTGTTCGGCCAGTGCGGCTCGGGCGGCGGTGGGCGTCATGGTGTCGGGTTCGATGTAGGCGTGGAGTTTGAGCCCGTCGAGAGTGGCGAGGATACGGGCGGCTTTGGTGCTGTCGTCAGTGGCATTGGGCACTTCGCCGCACTCCTTGCCGTTGCGGATCGCTTGCGCCAGCATGGCGCGCAGGTGCGCGTTGCTTTCACCGAGACTCTGTGCCAGCCGCGGGTTGTCCACCGTTCGGCCGGTGAAGGCGAGTTCGACCCGGCATTCGCGTCTGCGGCGTTCGTCGAGCGGTAGCAGTTCGGTCAGCGCGTCGAGCAGGATGTGTTCGATGCGGGCGCCGGACAGGTCGGCGCGTTGGGCGTCGGCGAGCACTCGCTGCTGGGTCCGGTTGCGGGCGTGGGTGAACGCGTGCAGCAGCATGTCGTCCTTGCTGGGAAAGTAGTGCTGTACCAGGCCGACCGAGATGCCCGCGGCGGCCGCCGTCCGGGCCACCGTGACGGCCTCGAAGCCCTCGGTGGCCACGAGGTGTTCCACCGCTTCGGCGACTTGCTGCCGGCGGGCTTCGTGGTCTGCGGTACGCGCCATTGCATAACCATATCGCCATACGGTATATCTTCATAACAATACAGCCATACGATTATGGGGGTTGGCGTGTCGAGACCGAGGTGGCTGGCGACGTTGTTGGCGGTCGTGGCGACGGGCTTAGTGGTGGCAGCACCGGCGGCGGCTGCGCCGACTGACGAGAACATCCCGACCAGCGACGCGATCGCCGGGGTCGAGGAGTACTTACGAAAACAGCAGGACGAGCACCGTATCCCTGGATTGGCGTACGCGATCGTGGGCCGTGACCGGGTGATCGGTCAGGCGGCGTGGGGCATCGACGGGCAGGGCGCGGCGGTCACCGGGCAGACCCCGTTCCTCATCGGCTCGGTCTCCAAGCCGTTCACCGCCCTTGCGGTCATGCGGCTGGTCGAGGCGGGCAGGGTTAACCTCGATGACCCGGTCCGGCGGCATCTGCCGTGGTTCCGGCTCGCCGATGACGACGCCGCCGGCCGGATCACCGTGCGGCAGCTGCTGACCCACACCAGCGGACTGCCACGGTGGGCCAGCCGCACCGACCGATTCGACAACACCGCCGGTGGCCTGGCCCGGTCGGTTCGTGACCTCGCGACCGTCGAGCCTGTCGAGTCCCCGGGAGCCGCTCACCGGTACAGCGACGCGAACTACATGGTGCTCGGTGCGCTCGTCGAGACCGTCACCGGGCAGCCGTTCGGCGGGTTCCTGCGTCGCGAGGTGTTCGATCCGCTGGACATGCGGCACGCCGCCGGCAGCGAGGCCGAGGCCGAACGCGTCGGGTTGTCCGCCGGTCACCGGTACTGGTTCGGCCACCCACGCCGCTTCGACCCCGGGTACGACACCTCCGGCGTACCGTACGGCTACGTCGCTGCCAGCCTCGACGACCTGACCCACTTCGTGACGGCGCAGCTGGACGGCGGCCGGTACGCCGGCACCCAGGTGCTCTCGGCGGACGGCATCACGCAGATGCACACCGGCCAGGTGGACACCAGCAACAGCGGGCGGTACGGCTTGGGCTGGCGAGACACCGAGCTGGAGGGCACCGATACCCGAGTGGTCTGGCACGCCGGCGCCACACCGGGCTACTTCGCCCACCTGGTGCTCATACCAGGTTCGGGCCTCGGCGTGATCGTGCTGGCCAACAGCTACAGCCTGGCGCTGGACAGTTCGCTCGCGACGATGGGCTTCAACATCGCCCGGATGGCGCACGGGGAAACGTGGCTGTCCAGCGGCGCTGATCCGCTGCTCAGCGCCGCGCTCTACACGCTGCTCGCCGTAGTCGGCCTGCTCACGATCACCGTTGCGTGGTCGCTGGTCCGCGCCGTACGTCCGCGCCGGCGGGCGCAGACGGAGCGTGTCCGGATCACTGCGGTCGCCGCGTGGGTTTTCGGATGCGTCGCCCTGATCTGCGTCGTCGTGGCCGCGCTCCCCGCGATGCTGGGAGGCGACCTCGGCCAGGCTCTGTTGTGGACACCTGACATCGGCTGGACCATCATCACGATCGCCACGCTCGCCAGCGCCGTCGCGATCGTTCGGATCGGTGTCGCCGTCCGGGCGATCCTCGCGATCCGACGGTAACCCACCACGTCAGCTCGGGCCGCGGCGCCGTGTGGCACCCTGATCATCCTGGCGGCACTGCCGTGCCCGCTGACCGCCCGCGAGCTGGAAGTGCCGCGCGCGGCCGCGGACGGCGCACCGGTCGGCGAGATCGCGGCGGCGGTGCATCTCGTGCCCGGCACCATGCGCAACTACCTGTCGGCGGCGATGCCCACGCTCGGGGCGCCGACCCGGTACGCCGCCGCGCGTACCGGGTCGGAGCAGGGCTGGATCTGACTCACTCCGCGGTGTAGGCGCCCGACCGGATGTCGTCGAGCAGCGTCGGGCCGGTCGGCGTCCAGTCGAAGGCGGCGCGGGTCGCGGCGCTCGACGCCCGCACGTCCATGCCCCAGAACGTGCCGATGAACCCGGCGAAGTGCTCGACGGCCTGCTCCGGCGTCACCGAGTCGGTCGGGAGGCCGAGCACCTCGCCGATGGCCTCGGCTTCGTCGAGCACGGCTTCGACGGCGTCACGGTCGCCGAGATCGCCTCGGCGGCCGGCCTCACCGAGCGCACGTTCTTCCGCTACTTCGCCGACAAGCGCGAGGTGCTCTTCCCCGGCCACGACGAGTTCGAGCGGAGCTTCCTCCACGGCCTCGAGAAGGCCCCGGACGACGACCCGGTCTCCCTGATTACCGCCGCCCTGGCGGGCGTGGCCGAGTTCTTCCCGGACGAGCGCCAAGCCTGGTCCCGCACGCGTAACGCCATCCTGCAAGCCCACCCCGGCTTCCAGGAGCGCGAGCTGCTGAAGATGTCCTCGCTTACGGCGACCCTGACCCGCGCACTACGGGAGCGCGGCATCGTCCCGATCGCCGCGGCCCTGGCGGCCGAGACCGTGGGAACGGTCTTCCGGACCGCGTTCACCGCCTGGATCGCCGAGGACGAGACGCGCTCATTCACCGAGATTCAGGACGACGTGGGGGCCCGGTGGCACGGGCTGCTCACCGTCCGACGGTCATAGCCCTTCGGGCGCGTACGGACGCTGCGGTCGGTCAGGCGAGCGCCAGCGCGCCAGAGAATCAGCGGCGAGGGCGCGGGCCTGGCGCGTCCTGGCAGGCGTGCGGCGCCCAGACGTCCCCGCATTGCTGCCGCCGAGCAGGTGACCATGATCCGCCCCTCGTACCGGCCGAACGAACGACGCAGGCGTCGGTCACCAAAGCCTGAGTCGGTCCCGGATGGTGCCGCGACCGTCAGCCCACTGATCCGCGTTGTTCAGCCAGCCGATCCCCTTGTCGCCTGCGGCACCTCGATCCGTCGAACCCCAGCCTCAGCCCTCCGTTGCTTCGTGAATGACGTCGCGGTGCCGCGCTGGCGCCGGGCTCGGCAGGTGTGGCCGGTGCCTCGATCAGCACCGACGGCTGCTTTCCGGCCCAAGCTGTCGTCTCTCTCAGGGCGCCGGGTCCGAATCCTGCGCGAGGCGGGATGCCAACTCTTCGGCGCGCTGACGCCGCTCCTCGGTCAGCCCGACCCGAGCGTGCCCATCGAGCAGTCCCGCGGCCGCGCCCGGGTGGTCCGGCGGCAGCGGCTCGCTGGTCAGCCACCCCTTTTTGACCGCCTCGACGGCGAAGTCACTGATTATCTGGGCCTGAGCGGTATGAATTGGGGCCTCGACCGGCGCCGGAGCGGGGTCGGTCGGTTCCAGTTGTGCAGGGTCGGCAAAGACGAGCCTGCTGAGGTCGTATCCCGGCAGTCGACGCGGCTGTCCAGCAGGCAACACCGGTGCCAGTGCCCGGAAGACTGCGTGTACGGTTTCCGGCCGGTAAGGGTCCTCTGCCTCACCGGCCCTCAGCAGTACACCGCCTTCCGGGAGCGGGACGACCTCCGCGAACGCTCCGCTGGCGGCTAGCGGTGCAACACCGCCGAGGCGTTCGGCCAGCTCGCGAGGTACGACGGTCACCCAGTCGTAGCCCCGCAGAAAACGCCTGCTCTCCGCAGCAGAGTCTGAGTTGATGCGGTACAGACCCATGTCCAGGAGTGTCTCGCCGGTCACTGCCCCGCCATCCAAGGCCACCTCGCCGTATGCGGGATCGGTCGAGCTGGCGACCCTGCGAAGCATCTCCTGCAGTCGGGGGGCGATCTCGGCGAGGCGGCCCGGCTGGTCTTCGAAGGACACCGAGGCCTCGAGCATCAGATGGTCCGGAGCGGCGAATCGAAACACGTACAGGTCCAGGGATGAACGGCGCCGACGGTTGGACCAGGTCCAGGAGATCTGGCAGACGTCGGGAGTTAGGGCATCGCGCCACGCGCTGACAGGCCGTGCGGCGGCACCTTCGTTCACCGCTCTGCCGCGTTTCGGTGGCCGCATTCCGTCACCCAATGAGGGCAGGAGCAAATCCACTGTCTCGTCGTACCAGCGCTGCAGCACTGGCTGGACACGCTCGAAGTCTTCGCCGAAGTCCAGATAGAGGCGGGCCACGCCGGTGTCTTGGGTCGCCTCACCGCCAGGCCAGTCGGGCGAGGTTTCGTCCGTGTCGTCGTACGTGGTGTGTTCTCCGACAATCTCGGGGCATGGGCGGGAGTTCCCCGGCCCATTGTATCGGCCGGCGGCGGCCGGCCTGACCGGCCATTACCTCAGCCCTGGCGGCTGGCCCGTTGACCACTGAACGATTCGCCGAGTTGGTTGGCGTTGAAGCAGCGTGCAGGTGCCCTTGTGGTGCGGATCGCGCCTCGCGGTCGGGCTCCTGCCACGCCCGGTGGCCGTAGGCCAGCGCGCGGGTAGAGGGCCGCACGCCGTGGCGATTGTCGCTGCGTTGCTCGACCTGCCCAGCCGGTCGCGGCGGCACACCCTGGGCTACCGGGCGGTCATATGCGGTCGTGCTCGGCCGGTGCCCGGATGCGCCGGCCGGCTCGGAATGGGCTCGGCGCACTCCGCGAGGGCCCATCCCGCCCGCGGAGGCGCGCCGCACCACCCGGTCGCGGTGAGTGCCTCGTCCTCTCGGCTCGGGACTGCCCCCGGTTCGGTTGACTCCTGACCTGTGAGGATGTGTTCCTCGCTGGAAGGATGTCTGCCATGCCGAGGGCTCACGAGGCGGGCGGGGCCGCCGGTGCACGACGACTTGGTGCAACGCCACTTCACCGCCGACGCCCCCAACCGTCTGTGGCTGACCGACATCACCGAACACCCCACCGCCGAGGGCAAGCTGTACCTGTGCGCGATCAAGGACGTGTACTCCGGCCGGATCGTCGGCTACTCCATCGACTCGCGCATGAAAACATCCCTGGCCGTCGCGGCGTTGTCGAATGCGGTCCGGCTCGGCGACCCGGCCGGCACCGTGGTCGACTCCGACCGCGGTAGCCAATTTCGGTCCAGGAAATTCGTGAAAGCGTTGCACCGCAACGGACTGGCCAGCTCGATGGGCCGCATCGGCGCCCGCGGTGACAACGCCGCGATGGAGTCGTTCTTCGCCCTGCTGCAGCGCAATGTCCTAGACCGGCAACTCTGGCAACACGTCACGAGCTGCGCCTGGCGATGGTGACCTGGATCGAACGCACCTACCACCGCCGCCGACGGCAACAACGCCTCGGCCGGCTCACCTACGCCCTGTCTCGAAGTGCGTGTAGCCATTCGTTGATGGCGGTGACGTGGATGGTGGCTTCGTAGCGGACGGCCAGCTTGTCGTATCGAGTGGCCAGGCCACGGTGGCGTTTGAGCCCGTTGATGCCGCATTCGACGGCGTGGCGCTGCCGGTAGACCACGGGGTCGAACGCCGGTGGCCCGCCTGCGGAGCCTTTGGCGCGGCGGTGTGCGTCCTGGTCGACCTTGCTCGGGATGCATGCCTTGATTCCGCGTCGGCGCAGGTAGGCCCGGTTCCCGCGGGAGGTGTAAGCACGATCGGCGATGACCAGTTCGGGCCGAACGCGCGGACGGCCGGCGCCCAGGCGAGGAACGCGAACGCCGGCCAGCACCGCGGCGAATTGTGGGCTGTCCCGCGGAGCCCGGCGGTCAGCAGCATCGACAGCGGCTTGCCGCCTTGCTCGCACGCCAGGTGCAACGTCGTCGTCCACCCGCCCCGGGACCTGCCGAGGGCCTGGTCGGCCGGCTCCGTCACCACCCCGCCAGGCGGCTCGACCTGCTGCTGCGGGCACCGGCGCGCATCGGCAGCGTGCTGATGGGCAGGGCGCGATGCTCGAGTCGACGCTGACATCCCACGTGATCAGCCCGGCCGCGTCGGCGCGGGCCGGCAACCCAATCACGATCTGCTGCCAGACACCGGCCCGCTGCCACCGTCGAAACAGCGCGTACACCGCTTGCCAAGAGCCGTAACACACTGGCAAATCCCGCCACGGCACGCCGACCCGCACCCGCCACCGGATACCGTCGATGAGCTGCCGCTTACTCCACTGCGACGGTCGACCCGGACGCTTACCCGCAGGCAGCAGCGGCGCCAGCACCGCCCACACCCAGTGCTTCCCGACAGGACCATGGGCTCACCGCTGGCTGGCACGACCGTGCGGGGCATCAGTGTGTTCCAGGACACATTTGGGCTGGGAGGGACTTTACCCTGCCGGTCGGGCGAGCGGCCAACCGCGCGTTCGGTGCGAGGAGCGTGGAGATGACGGCGGCAATCTGCCGCAAGCGGCGGTCAGGGGGTCAACGTCCCCACGCGGGGATTGCGTCGATCAGGACGCTGCCATAACGCTGACATCGCCGCGCGAAGTCGCCAACCAGAGGACCCGGAGCACCCGTCGCTCGGGCAACGGCATGCCGCCGTCCAGGGCGGTCCACGACAGCACCTTCGAGGTGAGATGGTGCCGTTCGATGCCGCGTTCTTCCCACATGCTGGCCCGGGCAGGGAGGTGGTGACGGCGGCCACTACTGCCCCACCGGGCTGGTGCGTCAGGCCTTGCAGGACCACCGCACTGCGGCGCACCAGTTCCGGCTACCGACCGTGGTAGTTGTGGGATCTCGCGAAATCCTTGCCACGCCTCTACGGTGCCGTGCAGCGTCGGTGCCGGGTCCAACCGCGCCGGTGGCCGGCCGTACGTTGGGGCGTACGCCAGGTCGAAACCCACCGCCTGTCCACCGGTGACATCGAAATCGGCGTACACCCGCCCCGCTTCGCACGCTAACGGCACCGCGCCCCGCAGGGTCAGCGTCACTGGGCCGGCGGCCGCCACCACCGTGTCCCCTCGCCGGTTCAATGCGGCATTAGCAGCCCGTACTCGGGCCGGGGCACGAATTCGCACCGCATCCGCACCGTGCCGGTCAACCCCTCGGCGACACGGACCAGCACCGCCGAGGGTTGCGGCCCAACTCATGCCCCCGCAGCCGCGAGCGCCTCCGTGACCACGACACTGCCTCCACCGGTGCGATGCACGGTGCACAGCACCGGGCGAATCCTCGACGTACGCCGCTCGATCCGGTGCCCGGCCTGGCCCGGTGTCGATGCCAACAACCAGTATCCGGCCTCCGCATCAAGCAGTCTCCCAAGAACCGACGAGTCGTCGTAACGCGCCGGACACCACCAATCCACCGACCCGTCCCGACTGACCAAGGCAGCTGAAGAACAACCAGACAGAAACCCGTAATCAGCTATAAGGGATCCAGGCACCAGCCCCCTTACCCGCTAGTGGTCGAACCGGGTTGCTGCGCGGGGCGATACACAATCAATTCTGGCGGCGGCCACCGACTTCTCGGCGGACTCGTCGAAACGCACGGAGCGGGCCCCGCACGCGGGGCCCGCTCCGTCGAGCCATATCACCGCACCCTGCCCTGCGGCCGTCAAGCCCGTTCAACCTGGACCGCGCGGCACGACCGACGGCGAGGGGAGGGTGAGAAGGGCTCACGCCACAGGTCGGAGACCAACGACATTCAGTCAGTGCTGGACGGGTTGGAGGAAATGGATCGGCGTGTTGGTGCGGTAGCCGATGCGCTCGTACACGGGCTGCCCGGCCTGCGTGGCGTGCAGCACCACACGCCGTTGCCCGGTCTGCTTGATGCCCTCATAGATCGCCTTGCGCGTGACGGCTTCGCCGTATCCGCGGCGCATCTCCGAGGGCATGGTCGCGACGAGAGCCAAGAAGAGAGAGTCGGGGCCGCCTATGGTGGCGGCGCACGCCACCGGACGCCCGTCGCGGTAACCGATGTAGGCGTAGGCGTCATTCCGCCAGAGTCCGGAGCCGCCCAGCGCGGCCGGTCCCGCCTCGGGCGGCATGCCGTACGCGCGGGCATTGATCTCGCCGTACGTGACGAGGTCGTCGTCGGTTTCCACCCGGCGGAACTTCAACTCGGGGTGGTGCGGCTCGGGAATCGACAGGTCACCGGCCATACCGCGACCGGAGAACGCGAGTTCGAACCCGGCTTCCGCGATTCGCGGCAGCAACTCGTGCCGAGCTTGCGGGCTCAGCAGATCCTCGAAGAGCCAGAGGTACCCGGCCTGCGACTTGTCACGCATGAACAACGCCGCCCGGGAGAGCTGATCGCTGAGGTCGTCCACTGAGATGTCCACGCCGGTCAGCGTCACGGCGTTCCAGAAGCCGAAAATGCTGTCAGCCCACATCCGGCTGACGCCGTTGTCGGTGTCGGTCTGCCCGCCCCGATCCTGAACCAGGCGGGTCCAGACGGCGATGAGTTGGTCCCTCGACTCCACCGAGTCGGCTGTTGATGACACGAAGAATATCCTTTCGGGGACTCCGGAGAAGCATAGGTCGACGTCGCATGCCGACCGCCAAGCTATCCGCTACGGGTACTTAAGCCCCAAGGCAGCGGTGGGGACGCGCAGACCCGTATGACCGATCTACGGGAACCCCGCCGACCGACGCCGCTACCCGAGCCAGCGGCCCGTGGCGGCGGTCTGGGCGACGTACTCCTCGAACGTTCTGGGTGGTCGGCCGAGAACCCGCTGCACCCCGTCGGTGAGCGCGCCGGAGCCGTCCAGACCGTCGCGGATGGCTACGCGGAGTGCCTGGTTCCTGCGCGCCATTCCGGGTGGCATGCCCTGGTCGATCAGCCGCTCGAGGTACGCCTCGGGTGTGAGGTCGATGTATCGGATCGTGCGCCCGGTGGCCTTGCCGATGAGGCCCAGCGCCTCCTCGAACCCGATCGCCCGCGGCCCGGTCAGTTCATAGATCTGGCCGTTGTGGCCGTCCTCGGTGAGAGCCGCCACCGCGACGTCCGAGATGTCCTCCGCGTCGATGAAGGACACCAGTCCGTTACCGCAGGGCAGGTGAAGCGCCCCGTCCAGAACACTGCGCAGCCAGATCCCCTCACCGAAGTTCTGGGAGAACCAGGTCGGCCGGAGGAAGGTCCATTCGACGCCGGACGTACGCACAGCCTCCTCAACGATCTTGAAGGGGTGGCTGTCGTCTGCCACACGCAGACCGATGCCCGACAACATCACCATCCGCCGCGCACCGACGGCGGCCGCCTCGGACACGAACCTCTGAATGCTCGACACGCCCTCCGGAGTCAGCACCGGGTTGGGCGCCACGAGGTAGACGGCGGTGACGCCGTCGAGCGCGGGCGCCCAGGTCGTCGGGTCGACGAGATCGAAGTGAACGTCGCCGCCGGCGCGGGCCGCCGACCGCACCGGCCGCCCTGCGGCTCGCAGACGGCGGACAATGCCGCGACCGGTCTTGCCGGTACCCCCCACGACAAGAATCGTGCCGAACTCGTTCATCACGCAAACAATCCCTCTGCCGATCTGATCCCGCCCGTACGGTGGCGAGCGCCCCGACCTCCCGGCGGAAGGCCGCCGGGAGGTCGAGACGTCAGGTGGTAGATCCGGTGCTTTCCGTCGCGGTCGCTACCGGGCGATGAGCGTCGCTGCGCGCTCGGCGATGGCCAGGACGGTCGCGTTCGGGTTCGCGCCGACGATCTCCGGCATCACCGAGGCGTCCACCACCCGAAGCCCGTCGACGCCGTGCACCCGCAGGTCGGCGTCGACGACAGCCATCGGGTCGGTGCCGATCCGGCAGGTACCCGTCGCGTGGAAGTACGGCCCGGTGACCTGCCGGACGTACGCCTCGAGCTCGTCCTCGTCCTGCAGCTTCGCGCCGGGCAGCGCCTCCTGGACCCGCCAATCGGCGAGTGCTCGCGCCTCCCCGACCTCCCGTGCCATACGCAGTCCGGTGACCATGCGGGACAGGTCGCGTTCGTCGCCGAGGAAGTTCGGGTCGATCAGCGGGGCGGCGGTCGGCTCGCCGCTGGCCAGGCGGACGCTGCCACGGCTGTGCGGGAGCATGAGGCTGAACGCGATCGTGTAGCCGTTCGTGGGGCCGGCCAGCCCCGGCGGGTGGTAGGCGATGTCGAGGAAGAGCAGCTGAAGGTCTGGCGCCGGGAGATCGGGGCGGCTGCGGACCATCGCCACCAGGTCGCTGTGCTGGTTGACGGTGGGCGGGACGGGTTTGGTCGCGGCGTAGGTGATTCCGGCCAGCGGATGGTCCTGCAGGTTCGCGCCCACGCCGGGCAGGTGCGCCACCACGTCGATACCGAACTCCCGCAGATGCTCGGCCGGACCGATCCCGGAGAGCATGAGCAGGTGCGGGGACCCGACCGCGCCGGCGCTCAGAATGACCTCGCGATCAGCCGACACCGAACGCAGCTGCCCGTCGACCGAGTACTCGACACCGGTGCAGCGACCCGCGGACAGAGTCAGCCGGCGGACCACCACATCCGGGATAACGGTCAGGTTCGGCCGGGCGAGAACCGGGCGGAGGTACCCGTCGGCGGCGGACTGCCGTACGCCGTCCACAATGTTCGTGTCCAGCCACGCCACCCCCTCCTGCTCCTTCCCGCTCAGGTCGGAGGAGAAGTGGTGCCCGACCTCGAGGGCGGCGTCGAGATAGGCGCTGGACAGCGGGTGGGCGTCCGTGGCCGGAGAAACCACCATCGGCCCGTCGGTGCCCCGGTAGCCGGAATCCCGCCCCGGCGCCCGCTCCGAACGCTTGAAGAACGGAAGGAGGTCCTCGTGACCCCAACCCTCGGCGCCGTTTCGAGCCCACGCGTCGTAGCCACTGCGGTGGCCCCGCATGAAGGCCATCGCATTGATGCTGCTGCTACCGCCGAAGACCTTGCCTCGAGGATAGGGATGCACGATGCCATCCGTCCCGTTCTGCGGCACGGTGGTGAATCCCCAGTCGACGGCGCTCCCGATCAGAGCCGGCCAGGCCGGAGGCACGGCCATCAGCTCCGGCCCTTCCGCGGCGCCGGCCTCGACAAGAAGCACCCGGGTCTGCGGGTTCTCCGACAGCCGCGCCGCAAGCACGGAACCGGCGCTTCCGGCACCAACGATCACATAGTCAAATGAGTGCATCTACTTCTAGTCTCACTTTCATGGGAGATACAGCTCGTCACCGCGACGGGAAGAGCCTTGTGAACCGATGCCGAGCGCCCTGCGGCCATCGACACCAGAGTTTCGAGTAGGCCTGGCCGTCCGGCGAGGACAACCAGGCTGGCCGGGTGCGGTTGGGCTTTCGAGTCGCGCGTCCTGGGCACCAAACCGTCTGCCGCTACGGACATGACCGGTCGGCGTCGTCAGTTCGGACAATTAGAAACATGTCGCCCAGGACACACCCGGTCAGCCCCGTTCCCGTAGATGACTCCGAGTGACGCACCGGGGGTGCCGGCGGTCAGATGGCGCCGCCGTTGGCGTACACCACCTGGCCGTTGATCCAGCGGCCCGGGCCGGCGAGGAACGCCACGATGGGCGCGACGTCCTCGGGCATGCCCATCCGGCCCAGCGGCGGCT
>NZ_SMKG01000390.1 GCF_004348525.1 Micromonospora sp. 15K316
GCCCCGTCCCGCCCGGGCGGCTACGCACCCGACACGCCATCACCGCCCAAGCGCAGATCGCCTCCGGGAGCATGCCCACCGCCACACCCTGGCAACGGCGCACCGCCCTGCCGCCACCGAAGCCGACCCTGCACCTGGCCGTGCTCGTCGACACGTCGTTCTCGATGCATCCCTACGCGGCGCCGATGTCCTCGGCCGGGTGGATCCTCGCCCACGCCGCCCACACGAACCAGGCCACCACCACCACGATCGGATTCGGCAACCGGGCCGCCATTCTTGTGCCACCCCACCAACAGCCGACATCTGTCCTGGAGATGCGGGCGTTCGGCGGCACCACCGCGTTCATCGACGCGGTGAAACTCGCCGACCAACTGCTGCGCCTGCGCCAACCCGGCGGGCCGCGGATGCTCGCCGTCGTCTCCGACGGCGACCTACCCGACACCGCGCCGGCGCAGCGGCTGATCACCACCCTGCACCAGACGGGCTGCGCCGTGCTGTGGCTACGCCCCACCGACCTGGCCGGGCACACCTTCACCCACACCACCACCCTCGAGGTGGCCGACCCCATCCAGGCCGTCGACGCCATCGCCGACGCCGCCTTCACCTCGCTCGAACGCTCCTGACGAGCCTCCGCACAAGCGAAGGCGCCGAGGCCGGCTGCGGGACGAGAGCGGCACCAGAAGCCGCGCCGATCCATCGCCGCTTGCAGCGGGTTCGCGCGCTGCCTACCCCCGCCGCTGACCTGACTGCGTCCCAACGCACGAACCAGGCCGATGCCCGGCCACCCGCACCCAGCGCAAACCCGGGCACGGCCGACAGGCCGTGCCCGGGTTTCCCGCCCACAAGCCTTGATAGAAGGTCAACCGCGCCCACGCCCGGATCCGCTCCATCGGCGAACGCGCCAACGCCACGCTCAAACCCGGAAAGTCTTGACCAAGCTGCGCTGCTGCCCACACCGCGCCACCTCGATCGTGCAGGCTATCCTCGGGTTACACCACGCCGAGCACCCGATCCACCAAGGACGAAAAGGCTCATTGATACCCGACATCAGCGAGTCGGTGCTCCATCAACCATCGCCAGGGAGCACGGCTCCCTGTTCGCCGACCGCTCGGCCCCCGGGGCTCAGCCGGCGAATTCGTTGACGCCGAGGGCGAAGTCCCAGTGGCCGACCCCCGCTTCCGTCCGCGCCGCTGTCGTCCCCCGCGGTGCGGGCGTTGGAGTCGCATCGGGTGCCAGGCCAAGGAACGGCTCGCGGCCGGAGAGCTGTGGTCGGATCTGGGCCTTGTCTTCGCCAGCAGTGGTAGACGGGATGGCAGCTTCCCAACCACCCACCCACCGCAACTGTTCGGCAACTCCATCCTGGAGTCGTCTGGCCCCCGCCGGAGGCACTGCTCTAGAGCCGAGTGCTCGGCGACCTGTACCACGGGCGGATCCCGGCCCGAGCGGTCTACGTCGGCCGCGCCACGCCCGGCCTGCCGATACTCCAACCCGCACCGTATCGGCCCCTGTTCGCATAGATGGGTGGGGTACTATCCAGCAACGCTGGCCGATAAAGATCATCGGGCGCATGGGGAGAACGGGGAAAGTCTGTGTTCAGAGCAAGGTTCCTGAAGCTCGCTGCGATCGCCACACTGCTCGTCGCAAGCACCGCCGTCACGGCGGGGCCGGCGCACGCGGACGGGTCCGGGTCCGCAGTTCCTCGGGTTGCGGTGAGTCCGGCCCCTGGCGCTACAACGACGGACAGGGCATCGTCCACGCCGTCTGGCACGCTGGCGGAGTCCCTTCCGTTGTGGAAGGTCGCTTCTCGCGCAAATTGGGACTGCACCTACGGATACCCCTGCCTCTTCGGCGGTGACTACGGCGCCGGCGCATACCATCTCGAAATGACCTGCGGCTTCTACGACTTGGGCACATACTCGCGGAATGACGGGACGGGCCTCCACTTTAACGACTGGGCCAATTCGGCACGGACCCACGGCAACAGCATGACCGTGTACAACTGGGACGGATCCAAGTGGGTCGACTGGGGAACCGTGCCCGCGTGGACTAATAACTGGCAGTTCAAGTTGGTAGACCAGATCGACGGCGTCATGATTAACTGCTAGACATCAGCTGCTAGAAGGAAGGGGCCTCGCACCAGATGTTGCGAGGCCCCTTTTTCTGGCGCCGAGACCACGAGCCGGCACACCCTGAGCTTCGAATGCTGCGCGATCGCCTTGATGGAGCTAACCCCGCCCCCCTCCATCACCTTCACC
>NZ_SMKG01000391.1 GCF_004348525.1 Micromonospora sp. 15K316
ACACGAAGGCCTCCTGGTTGGCGGAGCGGTTCCTAGACAGCTCCACTCCACAACCGGAGGCCTTCGTCATCCAGCAGATTCACGCCGTGTCGTCACACGACCTCAACCAACCTCCCTGGGCAGTACACCTAGGCCCTCCCCAACGGCCGTACGCCGGGAAATCCGGATCTCCGCCGGCGCGGCGCGACCTACGACGACCGACCCGGCCGGTCCGTGCGCCCCGACGGGCCGCCGGGTGGCCGCTCGGCGGCCGGGAAGCGTCCGGCGAACGCGTGGTAGACCGGGGTGCCCGGCAGGCCGTCGCGGATGGCGAACACCACCCGGTCGAAGCGGTCCACCGCGCGCAGCGCGTCGGCGAACGCGCCGGCCACGGTCGCCGGGTCGTTGCGGAAGACCCCGCACCCCCACGCGCCCAGCACGATCGTCCGGTGTCCGTGCGCGGCGGCGACCTCCAGCACCCGACGGGCCCGCCGGGAGAGCACCACCGGCACGTCGGCGGTGTACTCGGGCTGGTTACGGACGATCGCGCCGAGGTTCGGCGCCGCGGCGGTCAGGAGCGACGTCCGGTACGGCTCGTCGAGCAGAACGCCCTTGTCGTCGCGGAACACCGGCACGCCCGGCGAGTAGATCACCCGGTCGCTGTAGCGCAGGTCCCGCTGGTCCCGGTGGAAGGCGTAGAAGTCCGGCGCGGCGAGCAGGCACGGGTACAGCGCCGACGAGCGGGCGATGCTCTCCTCCTGCGCCTGCGCGCCGCCGAGGAACCCACCACCCGGATTCTTCGCCGACGCGAACACCAGGGCTGCCGCACCGGGCCCGAGCCGCTGGGCGGCCTGCAACGTGGTCTCGTACGTCACCTCGACGACGCCGGCGCCCGCCACCGCGCCCGGTGGGCCGAGCACCTCGTCGGGCAGGTGGTGACGGGTGCCGGTGACGGCGGCGCGTACCGCCTCGCCGATGTCGACCTCGGCGCCGGAGCCCGGGCGGTACCGTCCCGACTCGGCGATCGCCACCGACTGCCGGGCGATCTCCCGCAGGCGGCTGCTCACCGGCGCGCCCGCCGCGTGGCGAGGGTGGGGGTCTGCACAGCCAGCAGGCTAGGCAGGCGAGTTGCCCCCGGCAACCGGAATTCCGGCCCGCCCGGAGACCGCCGACGGCCCGCCACGGTTCACCGCCGAGGCGCCCGCACCGTCATCGGGACGCTTCGGTGGCGCGGGAGCGCCAGAGCAACCACACGAAGTAGGGCGTACCGATCATGGCGATGACCAGGCCGGCGGGGATCTGGGCGGGGGCGATGACGGTACGACCGAGGGTGTCGGCGACGCTGACCAGCAACGCGCCGAGCAGCGCCGCGACCGGTAGGACCCGGGTGTGCCGGCCGCCGACGAGCGCCCGGGCGATGTGCGGCGCCACCAGCCCGACGAATCCGATCACGCCGACGGCGGAGACCGCGGTCGAGGTGAGCAGCGCCGCCGCCCCGAGGGCGAGCAGCCTCGTTCGTTCCAGCCGGACGCCGAGCACCCGGGGGGTGTCGTCGTCGAGGGCGAGCAGGTCGAGTTCCCGCCGCGCCGCGACCACGGCCGGGGTGAGGACCAGCAGAGCGATCGCCACCGGCAGCACCTGGGTGGCGGTGCGTCCGTAGGTGGAGCCGGAGAGCCAGGTGAGCGCCTTGCCGGTGTTCCACGGGTCGTACGAGACGATCAGGAAGGTGATGAGGGCCAAGCCGCCCTGCCAGGCGCCGAAGCCGATCAGGACCAGCCGGTCCGAGCTGAGCCCGCCACGCCAGGCCAGCCCGTAGACGAGGGCGAAGGCGAGGACGGCGCCGAGCCCGGCGACGCCGGAGACGGCCCACACGCCGGCGAGCGGGACGAAGGTCAGCAGCGACACCGCGCCCAGGCCGGCGCCGGCGGTGATGCCGAGGATGCCCGGTTCGGCCAGCGGATTGCGGCAGACCGCCTGCACGGTGGTGCCGGCGACCGCGAGGGCCGCCCCGGACAACAACGCCGCGGCGACCCGCGGCCACCGTTGGTCCAGCACGAAGGTGTACGCGGGCCCGGTGTTCCCGTTGAGCCAGTTGACGACGTCGCCGAGGAGCACCCAGGTGTCACCGGCGAGCATGCCGACCAGCACCGCCGCGACGGCGAGCAGCGCGGCGACGGCGACCACCGAGCGGTGGAACGCCTGTCTCGTATACACCTCTGA